>NZ_JAPQKZ010000011.1:0-157920 GCF_027257075.1 Bacteroides sp. LFL-34
GTAGGGCAACGCCCTACGAAAAAACGGTAATCTGAATTTGCGCCCTGAAAGGGCATAATTGTATACAGTTCCGCCCTTTCAGGGCTTGTGGCTGGTGTGTTTTTTTCGTAGGGCGTTGCCCTACGCTATGTAATTAAGCCCTTTCAGGGCACCCCAATAAATATATAATTGTAAGGCTTTCAGCCTAACTGCAAAATTCCCATTTAACCGATAAATTCTCATTTAACTGCAAAATTCCCATTTAATTAAGAACCGTGCAGAAATGAATGAAATTTTTTCCTACTATAAAGTTGAAAAACATAAAAACATCTGCCACCTGCAACCAAACGCGTGTAATGCACTAGTTGATAAATAGTTGGAGCGTTGCAGATACCTGCGGCAGATAGGTTGCAGATAAAGTATCTGCAACACGTTATATAATCAAAGAAAAAGCCTTGATTCCTTTATGCAAAGCTATGGGATAATTGGGGTGACTCTATGGAGAAATGGTGGTGTCTCTACGGGGAAACGACAGTATCCTTGCGTAGAAACTGTAGTGTCCCGCCTTAGAAACTCTCGTTTCCTACCGTGGAAACTGTAATTTCTAATGCCGGAAACGACAGTTCCCCGCCTGGAAACGGGAAGTTAATGTATACAATAAACTTTTGCCCTCCTGGAGAATTGGCTTATGTAAGGTTTATACTGTGTTGCAGATACTTTGATCTGCAACCTATCTGCAACAGTATCTGCAACGCTCCAACTATTTATCAATTAGTGCATTACACGCGTTTGGTTGCAGGTGGCAGATGTTTTCATGTTTTTTCAACTTTATAGTAGTTCCCAAAAGTTTCAAATAAAAACAATTATGACACCCTACCATTGGTACGATGTCATAATCTTAGTAGAACCATGCCAAGAAACCGAAGTCATAATGGCATGATGAAATTACACTAACCTAATTTATTTATTTTTCTTCCAAAGTTTGCTCATATCTTCCAGTGTCTTACCTTTCGTTTCAGGCACCCAACGCCAAACGAAGATGGCAGCAGCCACACAGATTATTCCATATAAACTATATGCAAACATCGGGCTGAAGTCGTACAGTGCCGGGAAAGTAGAAGATACAATGTAATTGAATATCCATTGGAAAGCCACAGCGATTGCCACTGCTTTACCACGGATGGTGTTCGGGAATATTTCCGAGATCAACACCCAGCAAATCGGTCCCCAAGACATCATAAAGAATGCTGCATACACAATCACTGAAAGTACCGGGAGAACACCCTTTATTGCCATGCTATCACACATTGCTACCGCAAATGCACCTACAGCCATACCAATAGAACCGATTATCAATAGTGGTTTACGTCCGAAGCGGTCTACAGTGAAGATTGCAACCAATGTAAAGACAATGTTTACAATACCCATAATAACTGTCTGCATCATGCCACCTCCTTCTGCACCTGCATTTTCGAAAATACGAGGAGCATAATAAAGTACCGCATTAATACCGATAGCCTGTTGGAATACAGAAAGCAAAATACCGATTACAATTACTGCCACTCCATAAGTAAAGATTTTCTCTGTCTTTTCATGAGCAGTAGCTTTAATATCATTAAGAATTTCCTGTGCTTTTGTCTTACCATTGATCTTTTCAAGGATCGAATAAGCCTTTTCATCCTGCTGTATCAATACAAGATAACGAGGAGTCTTGGGAACAAAGAACAACAACAAGCCGAAGAATGCTGCAGGGAAAGCTTCCGAACCGAACATGTAACGCCATCCTTCATAAACGGTCCACATATCAGATTCAGCACTAACAGACAGTACACCGGCTGCATCTTTCAAAATAATAGGATTTTGATGGTCGCCCATAATCAGGAAATTCACGAAGTATACTACCAACATACCGAAGATGATAGCAAACTGGTTACACGATACAAGCGTTCCACGAATATTAGAAGGAGCAATTTCAGCAATATACATCGGACAGACTGCAGAAGCCAGTCCAACACCGATACCGCCCAAAACACGATACAAATTAAAAGCAATCAGCAAATCCATGTTCGGCTTTCCATATTCGAAAAACAAGACTTCCGGATAATAGGAACCTAATGCTGAAAGGAAAAAGAGTACGGCAGCAAGCCTTAGAGAATTACGACGTCCCAAACGGGAAGCAAATATACCGGAGATCGCACCACCCAGTACACAGCCAATTAATGCACTGGAAGATGTGATTCCATGCATTACTTTATTGTATTGAAAATCAGAGGCCGAAAGGAAAAAAGCCTCCAAGCCTTTCTCCGCACCGGAAATAACTGCTGTATCGTATCCGAAAAGCAGTCCTCCCAAAATGGCGACAGAGGTTATCGAATATAGGTAGAGTTTACTACCCTCGTTCGTTGTATTAATCATGGTTATAAGTAGATAAAGTAGTGTTGTAGTAGTTGGATTTATATCACCACAGATTTCACAGATTAACACAGATAAAATTCAAAATAAGAGAGAAGAAAATCAATCTGTGATAATCCGTGTAATCTGTGGTGGGGTTAATTAGCAATACATATTCAGAATTGCTTCATAAAGTTCTTGTTTACCGCTAGTCTGTTTCGGTTCACCGTTTGCTTTTGCATAAGCAACTACATCTTCCAAAGTCAACTTGCCATCTTCAAACTCCTTACCTTTACCGCCATCAAATGAAGCGTAACGGTCAGCCAACATTTTCTTATAGGGAGATTCGTTCAGCAGAGCAGCTGCGCTTTCCAATGCACGAGCCATAGCGTCCATACCTGCGATGTGAGCGATGAAGATATCTTCCAGGTCAGTAGAGTTACGACGAGTCTTAGCGTCGAAGTTTGTTCCACCGTTACCCAAACCGCCGTTGCGGATAATTTGCATCATAGCTTGTGTCAGTTCGTAGTTGTCAATCGGGAATTGGTCTGTATCCCAACCATTCTGATAATCACCACGGTTAGCATCGATAGAACCCAACATGCCGTTGTCTACTGCTACTGCCAATTCGTGTTCGAAAGTGTGACCAGCCAAAGTTGCGTGGTTTACTTCAATGTTCACTTTGAAATCTTTATCCAAGCCATGAGCTTTCAGGAATCCGATTACTGTTTCTGTATCTACATCATACTGATGTTTTGTCGGTTCCATCGGTTTCGGCTCAATCAGGAAAGTACCTTTGAAACCACGGGCACGAGCATAATCACGAGCGATGGTCAGCATTTTTGCCAAGTGTTCTTTTTCACGTTTCTGATCTGTATTCAGAAGAGACATATAGCCTTCACGGCCACCCCAGAATACATAGTTCTGACCACCCAGTTCGATCGTTGCATCGATTGCATTCTTAATCTGAACAGCAGCACGAGCTACTACGTCAAAATCAGGGTTAGTAGCAGCACCGTTCATATAACGTGCATGGCCAAATACGTTGGCAGTACCCCACAACAGTTTGATGCCTGTTTCAGCTTGTTTCTGTTTTGCATAAGCTACGATTGCTTTCAAGTTAGCTTCGTATTCTTCGATGCTTGCACCTTCAGAAACCAAGTCTACATCGTGGAAACAGTAGTATTCGATACCCATTTTCTGCATGAATTCGAAACCTGCGTCCATTTTATCTTTTGCAGCTTGTATAGTGTCAGCATTACTATTCCAAGGGAATTGTTTTGTTCCGCCACCGAATTGGTCGCCACCTTCAGCACACAAAGTATGCCACCATGCCATAGCAAATCTCAACCAATCTTTCATCTTCTTACCGTTGATAACCTTTTCAGCATCGTAGTAACGGAATGCCATCGGATTCTTACTATCTTTACCTTCGAACTTAATCTTTTCAATTCCCGGGAAAAATTCTTTTGTTGCCATAATTCTTTTATTTTTAAAATGGTTATTATTTAAATTGTTAATTATTTATCTGAAGACAGAACCGGAGCCGGTATGTTACCGGTCATCGACTTTTCAAGACGGTATTTCCATTTTGCATACGCGTCAGCATATTCCTGGCGTTTTGCCACATTAGGTTCAATCACATCCAGTTTGTCAAGCGTAGCAAATGCTTCATTGTTATCCTTGTAGATACCTGCACCGATGCCCGCACCTTTCGCAGCACCTACGGAACCATCCGTATCGTAAAGCTCGATAGTGGCTCCTGTGACTCCTGCCAAAGTATCGCGGAAGATAGAACTCAAGAACATATTAGCGTGTCCGGCATGGATCATCTTCACAGGAATTCCCATTTGCTCCATGATATCAATGCCATATTTAAAAGAGAATACAATACCTTCTTGAGCGGCACGGATAATATGATGTTTGCCATGTGCATTGAAGTCCAGTCCACGGATACTGCAACCGATTTCTTTATTATTCAACATACGTTCGGCACCGTTACCAAAGGGCAGAATACTGATTCCCGCACTGCCGATAGGAGCTTTGGAAGCCAATACATTCATTTCATTATAAGATATTCCTTCGGGAGCAATGTTGCGTTTCACCCATGAATTGAGAATACCTGTTCCGTTGATGCAAAGCAATACTCCCAAACGTGTCTGATCTATGGTATGATTGACATGCGCAAAGGTATTGACGCGTGACTGCGGATCATAGTTCACTTCACCGTTCACGCCATAAACCACTCCCGATGTTCCTGCCGTAGAAGCAATCTCTCCCGGATTAAACACATTCAAAGAAAGGGCATTGTTAGGCTGGTCGCCTGCACGATAAGTAATCGGTGTTCCTTCTTTCAGTCCAAGCTCTTTGGCAGCTATTGCATTTACACGTCCCTGCTCTGCAAAGGTCGGTTTAATATCTGCAATCAAAGAAGAATCAAACCCGTAATAATCCATTAAGAAATCAGCCACCCGGTTGTTCTTGAAATCCCAGAACATACCTTCCGAAAGCCCGGAAACAGTTGTACAGATTTCTCCACTCAACTTCATGGCAATATAATCACCCGGCAGCATTATCTTGTAAATCTGCTCATAGATGGCAGGTTCGTTTTCTTTAATCCACGCCAACTTGGAAGCGGTAAAATTTCCCGGTGAGTTCAACAAATGAGAAAGACATCTCTCCTCCCCGATTGTCTCAAACGCTTTCTGACCGTATGGCACCGCACGGGAGTCACACCAGATGATAGCAGGACGCAATACATGCTGATTCTTATCAACACAAACCAATCCGTGCATCTGATAAGAGATACCGATGGCTTTAATTTCAGCGGCACTAACTCCGGATTCAGTCATAATAGCCTGCGTGGACAACTTTAAGTTTTCCCACCAACTTTCAGGATCTTGTTCCGCCCATCCGGGATTCACTGCAATAATATTCGCTTCTGTTTTCGGAAAAAATGCCGAGGATACACATTTACCAGTCTCCGCATTTACCAAACTCGCTTTTACAGACGAGCTACCTATGTCATAACCTAATAGAAACATAATTTTATTTACGATTAAACGATTTACTATTTACGAATTACGCTCAATGTCCGACAATTAATGCTTTAACATCCAACGCCTAATACTTAATACTTGATACTTGAACAGGGTCTACCTTCTTACCTTATTATATACCTTCTTATCAAATTTATAATAACGGGCAGCACGGTGAGCCACTCCTTGTTGTTTTTCTTCCAAAGGAACTACATATTCCATCATTGCTATTTTTTTATGGAAGTTACGCACGTCCACGGCTTTGTCGTATACTAATTCAAAAAGAGTCCTTAATTGTGCGGCTGTAAATTTACGCGGAAGCAGTTCGAACAACATGGAAGGATTAAATTCTACGAACTGACGAATATAAGTCATTGCCTCCTTTATAATCAGATTATGGTCGAAAGCCAGTGTTTTCACGTCTTTCAAAGCGACCCAGCAAGCCTGGTGATCGTCCAGATTCTTATCCAACGTACGATCTATCTTCACCATCGACAAATATGCAATGGTAACAATACGCTCCACTTTTGACTGCATAGCTCTTTCCAACCAACGTACATCTTTCGGATTACTCGTTCTGTTTTTAGAACCAAATGCTTTAAACTGCATCAGATTCACATTTTTAAGTCCTGTCAGTTCATACAAAACTCGTTGTGCAGCTTCATCCAGGGCTTCATCCATATAGATAAGACTTCCGGGAAGTTTCATATCATGATATACTTCTCCATTATCCTCACCTGCACGTTTTACAAGCAACACTTTCAGTTGTTCTCCGTCAAAACCAATCACTACACAGTCCACTGATATATGATTGTTTGCTAAAGGTGTATTTTTCTGTAAATTTTGCATATCTATTTCTTTAAGACGATGCAAATATAGAGGCTACAAACCATCAAAACAAAATAAGAACTATGCTATAAAACATTGTTTTTCATATAAATACATATCATACATTCTACAATATGAATAGTTAGTGTTATCTTACGAATTACAATATGTATTTTAGTATTTCCACGGGTGAGTAATTGTATAAAGTACAAAAACTAGATGGACGCTTTATTATCAGTACTTTTCATATCTTTTCCAACAGATACCCGGAAAGGTACTTATTGTATTTTAAACGATATGTCATTTTGTACCTTATCGTTTTTTATCCTATCTTTGTCGGGTAAATATTAAAAAATCTAAAATGGAACGTCATCCAGTCATTTTATCCATTGCCGGCTCCGATTGTTCGGGAGGGGCAGGTATTCAGGCAGACATAAAAACAATCTCGGCTTTAGGAGGCTATGCAGCATCGGCCATCACTGCCATCACCGTACAAAACACACTGGGGGTACGCGCCGTACAGTCTATCTCTCCGGATATGGTTCGTGGGCAAATAGAAGCCGTGATGGACGACCTGCAACCGGTTGCCATCAAAATAGGAATGATAAATGACATTCAGATCGTTCGTGTAATTTCCGACTGTCTACAAAAATATTCGCCTGCATACGTCGTTTACGATCCGGTAATGGTGTCTACCAGCGGAAAGAAACTTATGACAGATGAAGCGATAGAAGAAATCAAAAAAGAACTTTTACCGCTTGTCACATTAATCACCCCTAATATTGATGAAGCAAAAGTACTTACAGGTAAAAGTATTCACAACATTCAGGATATGCAGACCGCTGCCAAAATGCTGACGGATGATTATCAGACTAATATCTTACTAAAAGGCGGACATCTGGAAGGAGACAATATGTGCGACCTTTTGCATACGTCCGAATTTATCTACCATATATATGAGGAGAAAAAAATAGAAAGCCATAATCTGCATGGAACGGGATGCACCCTCTCTTCCGCTATTGCCACCTATCTTGCCAAAGGCTACCCCATGCGAGAATCCATCCAGCATGCGAAAACATATATCACTCAAGCCATTATCGCAGGAAAAGAATTGAATATCGGCCATGGCAACGGCCCTTTATGGCATTTTCCGGACTCCGTTGCACAAATGTGTACATTTTGTGCGGTTGTATCATAAAAATACGTAACTTTGCACCCGCAATTAAAAATCAATTAAATAATAAAAATATGAAAGCATTTGTATTTCCCGGTCAAGGCGCTCAATTTGTAGGAATGGGTAAAGACCTGTATGAAAACTCAGCTTTAGCAAAAGAATTGTTTGAAAAAGCAAATGATATCCTCGGATATCGCATTACAGATATCATGTTCGACGGCACAGACGAAGATCTTCGTCAGACAAAGGTTACTCAACCTGCCGTTTTCCTTCACTCTGTTATTTCTGCTCTTTGCATGGGCGACGACTTCAAACCGGAAATGACTGCCGGCCACTCACTTGGTGAGTTCTCTGCATTGGTTGCTGCCGGTGCATTGAGTTTTGAAGATGGATTGAAACTTGTGTATGCACGTGCAATGGCTATGCAGAAAGCTTGCGAAGCTACTCCTTCCACCATGGCTGCCATTATCGCATTGCCGGATGAAAAAGTAGAAGAAATCTGTGCAGCAGTAAATGCAGAAGGTGAAGTTTGCGTCCCGGCCAACTACAACTGCCCGGGACAAATCGTTATCTCCGGCTCTGTACCGGGTATCGAAAAGGCTTGCGAACTGATGAAAGCTGCCGGAGCCAAACGTGCTCTTCCGCTGAAAGTGGGTGGTGCTTTCCATTCTCCATTGATGGATCCTGCTAAAATAGAACTGGAAGCTGCTATCAAAGCTACCGAAATACATACTCCTAAATGTCCGGTATATCAGAATGTGGATGCACTTCCTCACACTGACCCTGCAGAAATCAAAAAGAACCTGGTTGCTCAATTGACTGCTTCCGTACGTTGGACACAATCAGTAAAGAATATGGTTGCTGACGGTGCTACTGATTTTACAGAATGTGGCCCGGGTGCCGTACTTCAAGGATTGATTAAAAAGATTGACGGTACTGTCAATGCTCACGGTATTGCATAAATATCCGTAAGCAGACTTTATCTTTAAGTGATATAGAGCGTGTTGGTAATAGTTGCCAACACGCTTTTTTTATATGAAAACCATAAATGGAATACAAACGAACATGTTGTAAAACACCCTGATACTTTTCTTTTCCGGCAAACTTTCCGAATCTTTCTTTTGTTTTTATTATAGGAATCATTTACTCAAATTTATGAGCCATGAAAATACATGAATATCAAGCGAAAGAGATTTTCTCCAAGTACGGAATACCTGTCGAGAGGCACACTTTATGCCGTACTGCCGCAGGTGTCCTGGCTGCATACCGGAGGATGGGAACAGACAGAGTGGTTATAAAAGCACAAGTACTAACCGGAGGCCGGGGAAAAGCCGGAGGAGTAAAACTGGTAAACAATACGGAAGATGCTTATCAGGAAGCCAAGAACATTCTCGGAATGAGCATTAAAGGTCTTCCAGTCAATCAAGTTCTGGTCAGCGAAGCGGTTGATATTGCTGCAGAATATTACGTCAGTTATACCATCGACCGGAATACACGTTCTGTCGTTCTGATGATGAGTGCATCCGGTGGTATGGATATTGAAGAGGTAGCCCGTCAGACACCGGAGAAAATCATCCGATATTCAATCAATCCATTCATTGGCCTTCCCGACTATCTGGCAAGGCGTTTTGCTTTCACTCTCTTCCCCCAAATGGAACAGGCAGGAAAAATGGCTGCCATCCTTCAGGAACTTTATAAAATCTTTGTGGAGAATGACGCATCGTTAGTGGAAGTAAATCCGCTGGCACTTACAAAGAAAGGTACATTAATGGCTATTGACGCAAAGATTGTTTTTGATGACAATGCGCTCTATCGTCATCCGGAGATTCATGCTTTGTTTGATCCGACGGAAGAAGAAAAAGTGGAAGCAGATGCCAAAGATAAAGGATTCAGTTATGTTCACATGGACGGCAATATCGGTTGTATGGTAAATGGCGCCGGACTTGCCATGGCTACTATGGACATGATTAAACTTTACGGCGGTCAGCCTGCTAATTTTCTCGACATCGGTGGCAGCTCCAATCCTGTCAAGGTTATTGAAGCTATGAAACTCTTATTGCAGGATGAGAAAGTAAAAGTGGTCCTGATTAATATTTTCGGTGGGATCACTCGTTGCGATGATGTGGCAATGGGACTTCTTCAGGCATTCGAGCAAATAAACAGCAATGTCCCCGTCATCGTCCGGCTTACAGGCACCAATGAACATATCGGACGGGAACTGTTACGGAATTACAGCCGTTTTCAAATAGCCACAACGATGAAAGAGGCTGCTCTTATGGCTCTGAAAGCATAATACGTACCAAATCACTAAAAAATAAAGCAATTATGAGCATACTAATAGATAAATCCACCCGTTTGATTGTGCAGGGAATCACTGGCAGAGACGGGCTTTTCCATGCCAAGAAGATGAAAGAATACGGAACCAATGTGGTCGGAGGTACTTCTCCGGGCAAAGGAGGAACAGATGTGGACGGAATCCCCGTATTCAACACCATGTATGACGCTGTCGAGCAGACAAAGGCTAATACCTCCATCATTTTCGTTCCGGCACGTTTTGCGGCAGATGCTATCATGGAGGCAGCAGACGCAGGCATCCGGATCATAGTCTGCATTGCAGAAGGAATCCCCACACTGGACGTGATTAAGGCGCATCAGTTTGCCGAACAAAAAGGTGCCATGTTGATCGGGCCTAACTGTCCGGGACTTATCTCTCCGGGAAAAAGCATGGTTGGCATCTTACCGGGACAAGTCTTTTTAGAAGGAAATGTAGGTGTTATCAGCCGTAGCGGAACACTTACTTACGAGATTGTGTATCACTTAACAGCTAATGGAATGGGACAATCCACCGCTATCGGCATCGGGGGCGATCCTGTTGTAGGGCTTCACTTCCGCCAACTGCTGGAAATGTTTCAGAATGATCCGGAAACAGAAGCAATCGTCCTGATTGGAGAGATTGGAGGAAATGCGGAAGAACAAGCGGCCGAATATATTCGTAATAATGTAACTAAACCTGTGGTAGCATTTATTGCCGGACAATCAGCTCCTCCGGGAAAGCAGATGGGACATGCAGGAGCTATCATTTCGGGAAGTTCCGGTTCGGCAAAAGAGAAGATTAAATCTTTAGAAGCTGCCGGTATCCGGGTAGCACAAGAACCTTCGGATATACCGAAATTATTGAAAAGATAAACTCCCAAAGAGAAAGAAAAGACAAAAGTAGTCATATCATAACAGATGCAGATTCACTCCCTCAAATAAGTAATTACATACTTATCGTTTAGAGTAAATCTGCATTTATTTTACATACCTTTCTTTATACCTAATTTTATAAGAAGAGCATTCATAGGATATGCACAGAAGAAGCCGAAAAGCATAGCCAACTGCATCATAAACCAGAATATCCATGTGTCTTTGGGTAACGGTTCATTGATGAACAATACAAAATAGACAATCGCCATCCAGCCATACATTCCTACCTGCCAGGACAAAAGAGAAAAGAAATCCGCTTTGAAAGCACGAGCCAAGGCATTACCTACCGATATTTTTTCCATCTCCCGAATAGCATAGAATTGGAAATAAACACCAATCATCAAAGCCAGAATAAAGTCAAGTACCCAATTACCAAAGAGCTGACTTCCTGCCACAGTTACAGGAACATAGTTTGTAAACCACTCTCCTATGATATCTGCCAATGTACATCCTGCACCACAATGAAGCGCCGACAAAGCTACCGATTGCCAATAAGGACGTTGCATTCCTTGCATCGACATTTCTCCCTGCATGGCCATATCCATCTCCATATTATCTTTCATACCGGACATATCCATTCCCTTCATATCAGACATATCTTTCATGCCAGACATATCCATTTTCATCCCATCATCCTCAGCTTTCATCGGACTACTCCGTCCAAACTTATTATACGCCCATAAAGCTAAATAACTTCCCCATAATGCAGATAATATCCAGACTGCATTCATTATCTTCATTGATTGCGGACGATGTGTCAGGTCTATGGCAATATGTACTGCAATTCCGATACCTGAACATACTAAGAAAACGGCTATTAAATTGAGCATGGCTGTATGTTTTTTAAAGATTCAGATTACAAAACATCCTTTATTTGTGAATAGTTCACCCCATTACTTTTAATTTTATCCCGTCGAACTATTCCCCACACGAGTTGTTATCATTTTATAATCAAAACAATAGAATTATGAGCAGACGTAGACAATTAGAGCATGAAGTATCTGTTGCTCAAGAAAGAATAAAGAAAGCTGCAAAAGATACACCGAAGGATATCCTGAAATTATGGGAACAAGAGCTGGTAGACCTGGAATTGGAACTCAATAATATGGTGGATGATGAAGAAGATAACAATGAGGATTAACAGAAGAAAGGCGCGCTAGTTACCTAGTGCGCCTTTCTCTATTACTGTATATGTATTCAGTATTAATTCTTTGGCAATGCTTCTTTTACTACCATTGAACGACCTACATATTCTGCACCGTTCAATTGTTCGATAGCTTTAGCAGCTTCTGCATCATCCGGCATTTCGATAAACGCAAAACCTTTTGATCTTCTAGTTTCACGATCTGTGATTAACTTTACTGAAGCAACTGTTCCATACTCTTCCATTACATGTCTCAAATCTGATTCCTTAACATTATAGCTAAGATTTCCAATGTACAAATTCATAAAATACAAATATAAAAAATTAATAATTCAATAAGAAAGTTTTAGGAAGATCTTAATTAGAGATGGATATGCTCAAATAAATGAGAAGATTCATGTAAAAAAATCAAATCGTAATAAACCTCTTTATTGTTGTTGGTACAAAGGAAAGCATTATTTGGGGATATTGCACTATATTCTCTCCTTTTTCTTTCTGCAAAACATCTTTTTTATGAAAATAGGCCAATACTTAACGTTCTTATTCTTTTTATACCAAGCCATTCCATGTAAACTACCGGATTAGTCTTTCTGCAAATTCTTCGCTACAAATTCCTCAAAAAACGTTTTCTTATAGTTTCCACCTCCTATTCCTATCTCATAAGACTTAATAAAAATATCATTGGTATCAAAAGAGTCAATCCGTGAGGTATTGACAATATAGGACTTGTTTATCCGGAGAAACTGTTTAGCGGGCAGTTGCTCATGAATATTTTTCAGATTCATCTTAGTAATCACCCGCTGATCTTCCAATTGGAGAATGGAATAATCCTTTAGTCCTTCAATAAAAAGAATATCACTGAAGTTTATCTTGATATAGCGTCGTTCCGATTTGATGAAGATATATTCTTCCTGTATCTCCTCCACTCTTTCGGCTGTTTCCGACAATAACAGTTTATGATATGCTATTGCCTTATTGACTGCTTTCAGAAAACGGTTCATTTCAATGGGCTTCACCAGATAATCAATGGCACTTACTTCATAACTATCGAGTGCATATTCCGCATACGCCGTTGTAAAGACAATCAACGTATTCACGGGAATGCTTTGCGCAAATTCTATTCCGGTAATTCCCGGCATCTGAATATCAAGGAAAATCAGATCAACCGTATATTCATTTATATAAGCAGACGCTGCGATAGCATTATTAAAGCTACCCACCAATGTCAGTTGTGGAATCTGCTCCACCAATGACTTCATACCTTTGCGAGCTACCGGCTCGTCATCAACAATAATACAATTCATAAGTTTAGATGTAAGTTGACATTATAAGTTGTTTCTTTATCTTCTATCTGTAGCGTATACCGTGATTCATAAAGTAAATCCAGTCTGCGTTTCACATTGACCAACCCTATTCCCCCTTCCCGCTTAACAGGAACACGGGGCTTAGAATTTTCGCAACGAAACGTCAACTGTTTATTATGCACAGAAAAATACAAGTGAACATAAGATAAATTGTCGCTATCCAAATTATGTTTCACCGCATTCTCTACAAAAGGGATAAACAATAACGGAGGAATACAGATATTCTCCATATTTCCCTCTTGAAAGATTGTATATTCAAAATGATCCCTTCTCACCTTCTCCAATTCAAGAAAGCTGGTGAGAAACTGTATATCTGCAGTAAGAAATACTTCTCTTCTTGTACTGTCATTCAACTGGTAGCGAAGTAGATTGTCCAGTTTCTCCAATATCTGTGAAGCCTCATCCGGAGCATCCTTTACCAAAATATTGGCATTATTCAGCATATTAAAAAGAAAATGCGGATTGATCTGTTTCTTTAATTGTTGCAATTCTGTCTGTTTAGTCGCCTTCTCCAATTCAAGAATCTTTTTATCGGAGACAACCCAACGGCGGAATAGTTCAAAGCTCGTACAGCCACCTGCACTTAATAGCAGTACTAATACTCCATAAGCAATACTATCAAAAGAAACAGCGTGGTTATCCTGTATACAAAACCCACGAATACCGTATCGTTGATATAATGGAGACAGAAATATAAATCCTAATAATACACTCACTAAATTGACTCCGAGAAACGAAATCCAATAACACCATAACTTGCGCTTGGCCTTATACAGGAAACGGGGCACTAACCAATATATATTCAGATAGATAGGAAATGCAAAAACCAATATACTAACCGGATATGCATATAGGAAACCTTCTCTAGTAAAATCTCCATATACATTCTGAAAGCCCAAAAAGAGTATAATAAATAGCAATAGTAAATTACTGATAAGCCTGAAACGGTCATTTACCAGATTCTTCCCCCAATCGTATACATTCCAGGTATCTTTCATAATTCCAACATTAAACCAATGGTACACAGTGCCTCATCATTATAGCCACTTTTTAATTGATAACCTCCCGGATATAACAAGTCCAATCGTTGCCGTAACTTGTCAAAAGCAGGTGCTACTTGCAGACTTTCCTTTTTTCGCAGACAGTATGTACAAATGAATCGAAGCTGATTCTCTTCCATTTGAAAATCGATCCTTATATTTTCTCCCTTTCCATTCTCTCCACATACAGTTGTCCGAATCACATATTCTATCACAGGCATAAACAATAAAGGAGGAACTTGTATATAACGCACTTCATTCAGGATGTTGACTTCAAAATTAAACTCCGGATTACATAGTTTCTCCAACTTCATATAATCAGTCATAAAATCGATATCATCTCCCAACAATACCTGTTGCCGTTCACTTTCATAAAGTTGGTATCTAAGCAACCGACTTAATTTAAAGATAAGCAATGACGCCTTTTCTCCATCTTCTCCCAGCAAGGTTCGTACCTTATTCAATATTCTCGAAAAAAACTCCGGTTGGAGTTGATCTTTCAAATGATTTAGATCAGTCTGTATGCTAATATTCTCCAATTCATTTAATCGTTGTTGATAGGCCACCCAACGATGCAGAAAAATAGTAAAAGAAAAAGCCAGGAAATAGAGTATCAGTGCCAATGCATTTATCAACAGAAAGAAAGGGAGATCACTGTTTAGTCTTTGCATCTGTTCGGGTATAACATAATATTGCCCTAGAAAACAAATAGCACCAACCATGGCGGTCAGCATAAATCCAACAAGGCAACTCAAATATATGATATACTTTTTATATCTACGCTGAAACAGATAACCGGGAATTAACCAGTAAGTATGCAGATTTATGATTCCCCATAGAATGACAGAAAGTAAAAGACTAACTCCCGTAGAAAGATTTAGCCCTAAACTATCGCTTTCGACAAAAGTGCCTCTGAACACTAAAAAGGAGACTACAAGAAATATCCCAATTTGCTTCAGTAACGTATATAATAGTATCTTAACTGACATCAGGCGATAAAGTTACCATTTTTTTAGAACTTATACTTCATTCCCACCGAAACATACATTGCCGGTTTAAAATATGGATCAGTATCTTTAGACATATCTTCGAAGAAAGCCTTTAAAGTGCGGGTAGTGTAATAAGCTATTCTGCTACACGACACACCGGCAGTAGCAGTGATTGAAAAAGAATTCCCCATACTTACTTCCGGTTGTAAACCTACAATAATGAATTGCTGGGAAAACATAGTATCTTTTCCTTCTCTTTCCAACAATGCCAATGACCCGTTCATCTCTGCCACGATCCTTAGATTCAGATATTTATTCATTTTCATTCCTGCCGATACTTCCATGGCATTCAGCATCGAAACTTTAATTTGATAACGTCCTTCAGTGCTCCAATCAAAATAAATAGCAGGAAATACCATCGGATAACCAAATGTGTTGTTCACAGCCAAACCAGCCCCAAGAGATAAATTGGACTTGAACTGCCGGATGAAAATAACTCCTCCCTGTCCCAGAACATTCTTCAGTTTTACATCAGAAGAGGTATAGACGCCTGCACCGACAGTCGTCAACAAAAGCCATTTTTTGCTGATAGGGCGAATATTGGTTACGCTCAACTGCATATTTATAATTTGATCTATGTCTATGTAAGATTGAAGATTCTTATTATTCATTGCCGTATAGCTTCCTCCTGCCGAAATCATCCAAAGAGTTGGCTGATTTCTTTCATTCATTTTCTGTGATACGGGAATATTGACGTTCCCTTCCACAAAGCACATATCCCCTTTCCCGGGATACTGTCCATTTTCATCTTTATATCGGGAAGAAGATATATACCCGGTTTTCACAGTAACCTGTGCCTGTATATTTTCAGGAAGTAATAGAAACAAGGCGAACGCACTTAACAAAATAATCCTCATTCTTTTATCTGTTTTAGGGTTTGAATGAGACAAAAGTAGAGTTTTACCGATCTGCGTAGAGAGTTTGTAGACCAAACCCGGCATTAAGTAGACCAAACCTGTAAATTTGTAGCCTGTTTGGTCTGAATGTATTATATAAAAAAATAAAAGACTACCTTTCAACCGAAGATAGTCTTTTATCCGTATATCATTTTTTAATTATCCACAATGGAAATACTTATGTACGAGATCTAACATCTCCATCGGCTTTCCTTCCAAATCCGCACGCAATGTTTTATCTTCATAACCACGAAGTCTGCGGATGATACCGTCAATCATTGCCGGGCTGAATACATTATATTGTTCAAAGATTGCCCGTTGTTGTTGCAGGCAATCGGCAGAAGCTTCACAGCTATCCGGCAGTTGCGCCAGTGATTTCAGCTTATCTTCGTTTTCTTTCTGATGGATATTCACATTTACATAAGTTTTTTCAGCAATGTCCAGCGCATTTTCAATCTCAAAACCATGACGGCAGGCAACAGCCAAACCAGCCAACAGTTGATACAAATCTGCCGAACCATCCGGAGAGCGCATTTCTACAGTTTGCTTCTGACTGGTGTCAAAATGACTTTCAGCTTCCAACGGATTTGCCAATGTACACATATCTGTTTTTGCAGCCCACCCCAGAGGTACACGCACTAATACAGAGCGGTTACGATCTCCCCAACAAACATTGGTAGGTGCTTCCTGATGAGGAACGAGACGGAAATAAGAAGTAGGGTTGGTATTTCCAAAAGCAGTAATTGACGGAGCAAGCACCATCATTCCGGCAATTGCCTTGCGTGCTGTTTCCGACAAAACACCGTCTTTCAGCATCTGGTTCTTTCCGTCTTTCATGATACGCATGTGGACATGCAAGCCCGAACCTGCTTTACCTGCCGTAATCTTTGGAGCAAAGGTTACATTGTATCCATATCTAAATCCCAGGTTACGAATCACCCATTTGGCAATCATTAATTGATCTGCTGCCTGCGATACGGGAACCGGCAGGAATTCTATTTCATTCTGCTCATAGATATAACCATCCAGCGTAAAATTACCCACTTCGGAGTGTCCATACTTTATTTGCCCGCCTGTCTGTGCGATGTAAGACATACATTGAGTACGGAACTCATTGAATTTAGCATAAGGGCCCGATTCGTGATAACCACGTTGGTCGGTTGCCTGAAACATACCAGTATCCGGCGCTATTACATAATATTCCAATTCGCCCATTGCCTGAAATTCCATTCCGGTAACTTCTGTAAAAGTTTTGCTTGCTTTGTAAAGAGTGTGTTCTGGTGCACTTTCGAGGGGTTCGCCGTCTTTATTGAAGAAAGAGCACAGCATAGACAGCGTCGGAATCTCGGCAAACGGATCAACGAATGCTGTGCAAAAACGGGGAATTACATAAAGGTCACTACTGCCCGCTTCTATAAATGAGAAAAGACTGGAACCGTCTACCCGTTCTCCACATGTGAGAATAGCTTCCAGATAAGCTTGATTGTTGATGACAAAGTTCAGAGTTTTCAGACGCCCGTCTCCCGCCGGATACATAAAATTAACCATGCGGATATCTTTTTGCTGGATAAATGAGATAATGTCAGCTTTTGTAAACTCTGAAGTTGGTTTTTGAAGGAATGCCACCAACTGGTTAGCATTCATTGATAAATCATAATTCATAATCGGTTGTTTTTCGTTGTTGTATGATTAAAACGGTTTGTTGAATGCCAAAGATAAGGAAAAGATGGAAAATCAAGTAAGAAAAGATTTAATTATTTCTTTGTTATGTTGCATTTATATCTATTCTCCTATTTAAAACGCTTCAGGTCTTTCTTCTCAAAAATCCATTCCGGAGTGTATAGTTTCCCAGTATCCGTTTCGGTCAGCTCGTACCAGGGAGAAAGGTTCCGGCTGGTTGGATTGACCAGGATATGAATCTGTTGGGCAGGCATATAGCTTTGCGCCAGAAGGAATACTTTCTTTCCGGTATTCGGATGAATGGCAATATCCATAACAATCACAGCATGACCGGGTGAACCGCCTTTAAAAAAGACATCCCCGGGTTGCAAGGAAGTATAAAGCACAGCTGGGAGTTCACGAGATAAAGAGGCAGTTCCGGCATACATAAAAACCATATCGAGATAGTTACGGAAAGTTTTATAGGAATAATCCACTCCCTTGCCCGAAGCATACCATTGAACCTGATTATCGTTGACTTTTATTCGATTTCCCTCCGCCCATTTCTTGTATTCGGCAGTAAATCCACTTGTGAAGTTGAATTTTATATCTGTATACCGTTTATGTTTCCACAGATATTCCGCCCGCAGGCGTATCACTGCATCGGCACACTGCTGCAAATCACGATTGCCTATCTCCATATCTACGACTGCAAATGCGGCTGCCTGATTGGCTTTTTCTTTTCCATTGTAAAGTAACACTTTACTGCCTTTAGGCAATAATGACAAATTGCGCAAATAAGTTGTAAACGAATTATCGGAGCAGGTCTCTCTAACATATCCTGACGGAGGAGCGATTCTATCTGCAAGCCTCTCCTGTCCCCATGACTGAAAGACTGTGAAAAGTAAGCCTGCACACATTAACAAATACTTCATATCGGTTCTTCTTATTTCATTCCGCACAAATATAAGTAATTATTATTGAAAACGAAGATAAATCACTTGCGCTTATCCTTTTTTATTCTAACTTTGTAGAAGGACGTGCAACAAAACTAAAATTGATAAGCTTATGGATATCCAAACTTTTATTCAAAATTTCAGAGAGGCATTCGGAGAAAATGCTGAATTGCCTCTTGTTTTCTGGTACTCGGACGAGCAAAAAGGAGAAACAGAAAAGATAAACGGTTGCTTCTTCAAAGGTATGAAGACGGCAAGAGATGGTGGTATTATCAGCCTGAATGCCGAAAATATAGGTTGCGGCGGCGGTAAATTCTATACAGGTTTCACCGAAATGCCGGAACATGTGCCGACTTTCGTTTCGCTCAAAGAGAAATACAAACAGACTCCCGAAATGGTCATCGACTTTATACAGCAAATCGGAGTTCCTCGAACAGAAAAAAAGTATCTTCATTTTGCACGTATAGATAAGGTAGAAAGCCTTGAAGAAATAGAAGGTGTTGTATTTCTGGCAAATCCGGATATGCTTTCGGGCTTAACCACTTGGGCTTTTTATGATAATAATGCCGAAGATTGCGTCGTTTCTGCCTTTGGTTCCGGTTGCAGTACTGTAGTGACACAAGCCACGCTAGAAAATCGTAAAGGAGGTAAACGTACTTTCCTCGGTTTCTTCGACCCGTCGGTTCGCCCTCATTTCGAAGCTGATAAATTAAGCTATACCATACCTATGTCCAGATTTAAAGAGATGTATGAGACGATGCGCCAAAGTTGTCTATTCGATACGCATGCATGGGGAAAGATTAAGGAAAGGATGAACGGATAATCTCCCATAACGAAATTGCATATCATTATACAATTATCGGGACAATTATGTGTATACTTATTCCGAACATACAAGGCTTCCGAACTGTCCCATTCTATTTCCAGGCATGGAACTGATCGTTTCACGCTTTGAAACCATCAGTTTCACACCGAGAAACAAAGTGTTTCACACCGAGAAACTTTTTGTTTCAAGGCTTGAAACTAAAAGTTTCAAGCACCTGGACCTTTTCTTTTCCTACGGGATTAAAATAATATACCAATCGGATTAAACCTTTTATCAGGAGAAAAGTCTTATTATTAATATATTATTGATCTATTCAACATTAAAGCATCAACGAAAATGGAAACATCCGTTAAACTCTATTCGCTGAAACACAGCAATGTGAAAACCTACCTGTTCGCCTTACTGTTCGTAGCGGGTAACATTGCACTTCCACAATTATGCCATCTTGTACCTTATGGTGGTCCTACCCTGTTACCTATTTATTTTTTCACGCTGATCGCGGCTTATAAATATGGTTTTCTTGTAGGATTATTGACGGCTATTCTTTCACCGGTCATCAATCATTTATTGTTTGCCATGCCCTCGGAGGCGGTACTTCCCATCCTATTAATCAAATCGTCCTTACTCGCCGGAGCTTCAGCTCTTGCAGCACGTACTATAAAATCGGTTTCATTACTGGCCATTCTTGGTGTCGTACTCACTTATCAGGTCATAGGCGTTGCATTTGAATGGGCCATCGTCGGAAGTTTCTACGAAGCAGTACAGGACTTCCGTATCGGTATTCCGGGAATGTTACTGCAATGGTTCGGCGGATACGCCCTCCTGAAAGCAATTGCCAAACTCTAAACTAATATAGAAAGATGGACAGAAGGGATTTTTTAAAAACAGTAGCTATCACCGGAGCCGCCTTGACTATACAGCGTTCGGAGGCTATGGAGGTGTTAACTCAAACAATCAATAAAGCAAACGGAAGCAATCCTGATCTGGTGGCCGTTATGGGCGGAGAACCCGAAGAGATGTTCCGCCGTGCCATAAGCGAACTGGGGGGTATGAAGCAATTCGTGAAACCGGGACAGAAAGTGGTTGTAAAACCTAATATCGGTTGGGATAAAGTGCCGGAACTGGCAGGAAATACGAATCCGAAACTGATTGAAGAAATCGTCAGACAATGTTTTGCCGCCGGAGCTAAAGAAGTGGTCGTGTTCGACCATACTTGTGACGATTGGCAGAAATGCTACAAAAACAGTGGTATTGAAGCTGCTGCCAAAAAAGCCGGAGCCAAAGTAATGCCTGCACATCTGGAGTCGTATTACAAACCAATTGATCTGCCAAAAGGCAAAAAGATGAAGAAAGCCAAAGTGCACGAAGCGATTCTGGATTGTGATGTATGGATCAATGTTCCTATTCTGAAGAATCACGGAGGTGCCAATCTGACTATCTCCATGAAAAATCACATGGGGATTGTGTGGGATCGCGGATTCTTCCACCAGAACGATTTGCAACAATGCATCGCAGATATCTGTACATTACAGAAGAAAGCTGTACTCAACGTAGTAGACGCCTACCGGATCATGAAAACAAACGGTCCCCGGGGACGCTCTGCATCCGATGTTGTACTGGCAAAAGGATTGTTTATCTCACCGGATATTGTAGCCGTGGATACGGCTGCTGCCAAGTTCTTCAATCAAGTACGTGAGATGCCACTGGATACAGTAGGACATCTCGCCAATGGGGAAGCATTGAAAATAGGAACCATGAACATTGACAAATTGAATGTCAAGCGAATTAAGATGTAAAACAACCATGTTAAGAAGGCTACGTATTGGAATATCAGCACTTTTATTTGTGCTGATTTCTTTCTTTTTTCTCGATTTCGCAGAAATATTACCGAACAGTTTTCATCGGCTGGCACATTTGCAATTTATTCCAGCCATCCTTTCACTAAGTATAGGTATCTTATTATTTCTCATTGTGTTAACGCTTTTATTCGGGCGTGTATATTGTTCTACAATCTGCCCTATGGGTATCTTGCAGGATGTGATTGCACGAATTTCCAAAGCAACGGGAAAAAAGAAAAAAAGATATAGTTACAGTCCTGCAAAAAACAAATTGCGCTGGGGTGTGCTCGGACTGACAGTGGTCGGGTTTCTATGTGGATTTACATTTATTGTTGGTTTGCTCGATCCGTACAGTGCGTATGGACGTGTAGTAGTGCACATATTCAAACCTATCTATATGCTGGGGAATAATCTGCTGGAATCACTCTTTGCCAGATTTGACAATTATACATTTTATCAGGTAAACACCTCCATCTTGAGCATTTCTTCCCTTCTCATCGCTATTATTACTCTTGCAGTCATCTTTGTAATGGCATGGAAACATGGACGGACATGGTGCAATACGATTTGTCCCGTAGGAACAATATTGGGGTTATTGAGCCGATTTTCATTATTCAAAGTCCGTATTGATACTGCCAAATGTAATGGATGCGGGCTTTGTGCCACCAAATGCAAAGCAGCTTGCATCAATAGTAAAGAACACGCTATTGATTATAGTCGTTGTGTAGATTGTTTCAACTGTTTGGGAGTATGCAAACAAAAAGCATTAGTTTACGCCCCTTCTTTAAAAAAACAGTCTGATGTAGAAACTTCTGCACCATCATCACCGGATTTGGATTCATCCAAACGCCGTTTTTTGGTTGCCGGTCTTGTTACTGCCGGAGCAACCCCCAAACTCATCTCCCAAGCCAAGGAATCTGTAGCAAGCTTGGAAGGTAAGAAGGCATACAAAAAGGAAAATCCGATCACTCCTCCGGGGTCTATCAGTCGGGAACACTTCCAACAGCAATGCACATCCTGTCATCTTTGTGTCAGCAAATGCCCTTCTCATATCTTGAAACCGACTTTTATGGAATATGGCTTGGCAGGCATGATGCAACCTACTGTTAGCTTTGAGAAAGGATTTTGTAACTTTGACTGTACTGTCTGTGGAGATGTCTGTCCCAATGGAGCAATTCTTCCCATAAGTGTAGAGCAAAAACATCTTACACAAATGGGATATGTTGTTTTCATCGAGGAAAATTGCATTGTTTATACAGATGGAACCAGTTGCGGAGCCTGCTCCGAACACTGTCCCACACAAGCAGTAGCGATGGTGCCGTATAAGGACGGATTGACGATTCCTCATGTAAATAAAGAAATATGTGTAGGTTGTGGAGGATGTGAATATGTTTGCCCAGCCCGTCCATTCCGTGCCATCTATATCGAAGGAAATCCTGTACAAAAAGAAGCAAAACCATTCAAAGAAAGCGAAGAGCACAAAGTTGAGATAGACGATTTTGGATTCTGACCGGCATGGTGCCGGAGCAGAGTTTCCATCCGTGTTTTATGTTCTATGACGGTTTATTTCAAATGTGAACAAGACAGATGGTATGGATTTAAAAAAAACTATCCATTATATTCCTCCTACTTTCAATAAATTCACTAAATTCGTGGCGAACTAAAGAAAGCAATTCATGGAGGTATTCACAAATAACTGGAATAGCCGGAAATATCAGATTGGCTATGCACTAAGCGGAGGATTTATTAAAGGATTTGCCCATTTGGGAGTCATGCAAGCTCTTTTGGAACATGATATTAAACCGGAAATCATCTCTGGAGTAAGTGCAGGGGCACTTGCAGGTGTCTTTTACGCGGACGGCAACGAGCCGCACAAAGTACTTGATTATTTCTCCGGACATAAATTCCAGGATTTAACCAAACTGGTGATTCCCAAGAAGGGACTATTTGACCTCTGTGAATTTATTGATTTTCTCCGGACTAACTTAAAAGCAAAAAATCTGGAAGAGCTACAACTTCCCCTGATTATCACAGCAACTGACCTCGATCACGGTCGCATGGTTCACTTTCATCGGGGAAGCATAGCGGAACGGGTCGCCGCTTCCTGCTGTATGCCTGTCATGTTTTCTCCGGTCAACATAGACGGCACTAACTATGTGGATGGAGGATTGATGATGAATCTTCCGGTCTCTACCCTGCGCAGGGTTTGCAATAAAGTGGTAGCTGTCAACGTAAGTCCCATCATGGCACAGGATTACAAAATGAATATTGTAAGCATTGCTATGCGCTCATTCCATTTCATGTTCCGCGCCAATACCTTTCCCGAAAGAGAAAAATGCGATTTATTAATCGAACCATACAACCTATACGGGTACAGTAACACCGAACTGGAAAAAGCTGAAGAAATCTTCGGGCAAGGCTATAATACAGCTAACGAAGTACTTAGTCAACTGTTGGAAGAAAAGGGGAAAATATGGAAATAATCTCCTATCCATCAGAAACAAGAATGAATACGAATATTAATAATCTACTCTATATGAATGACGAAAATAAAATAATTATCTACCAAGTATTCACCCGCCTGTTTGGAAATAACAACAACCACTGTGTCTACAATGGAGACATTGCCACCAATGGTTGCGGGAAAATGGCTGATTTCACGCTCAAAGCACTTGGTGAAATCAAGAAATTAGGTGCTACACATATATGGTATACAGGCATCATCGAGCATGCCACTCAAACGGACTATCGCCGTTATAATATCAGTCCGGATCATCCTGCTATTGTGAAAGGAAAAGCTGGTTCTCCGTATGCTATCAAGGATTATTATGATGTAGATCCTGACTTGGCTAACGACGTGCAAGGACGTATGAAAGAATTTGAGAATCTGGTACATCGCACACATCGCACAGGTCTGAAAGTAATTATTGATTTTGTACCTAATCACGTAGCACGCCAATATCACTCGGATGCACAACCGGACGGTACGACCGAATTGGGAGCTAACGATGACTCCAGCCAATCTTTCAGCCCATATAATAATTTCTATTATATTCCGCAAGCGGAACTTCATGCCCAGTTTGATATGAAAGACGGTGCAGCAGAGCCTTACCGGGAATTCCCGGCGAAAGCTACCGGTAACAATCGTTTTGATGCTACTCCCAATATCACCGACTGGTATGAAACAGTGAAATTAAACTATGGAGTGGATTATCAGAATGGCGGTACCTGCCACTTCTCCCCGACTCCGGATACTTGGATAAAGATGCTGGACATTCTTCTTTTCTGGGCATCAAAAGACATTGACGGTTTCCGCTGCGACATGGCCGAAATGGTTCCTGTTGAATTCTGGGAATGGGCTATTCCTCAAGTAAAAGAGGCTTATCCTGAAATACTTTTCATCGCAGAGGTTTACAATCCAGGTGAATACCGTAACTATCTGTTCCGCGGCAAGTTTGATTACCTGTATGATAAGGTAGGGCTGTATGACACGTTACGCAATGTAGCTTGTGGATATGAATCTGCATCCGCTATCACTCATTGCTGGCAAAGTCTGAATGGAATAGAGAAAAAGATGCTCAACTTCCTGGAGAATCACGACGAGCAACGTATCGCTTCTGATTTCTTTGCCGGCAACCCGCGTAAAGGAATTCCCGCACTGATCGTTTCCGCCTGTATGAACACTAATCCTATGATGATCTACTTCGGTCAGGAGTTTGGAGAACTGGGCATGGATAGTGAAGGATTTAGCGGAAGGGACGGACGGACTACTATATTCGATTATTGGAGTGTAGACAGCATACGACGCTGGCGCAACGGAGGTAAATTTGACGGGAAGATGCTTACTGAAGAGCATAAACACCTCTACTCTATCTACCAAAAAGTACTGACGATTTGTAATGAAGAGCAGGCAATCAGCAAGGGAGTATTCTTTGATTTAATGTATGCCAATATAAACGGATGGCGTTTCAATGAGCATAAACAATATACTTTTATGCGAAAATATAAAAATGAGATTCTGTTTTTCATTATTAATTTCGACAGTCAACTGGTAGATGTTGCTATCAATGTGCCTTCACATGCTTTCGACTTTTTACAGATTCCTCAAATGGAATCTTATCAGGCCACTGATTTGATGACGGGCGCTAAAGAAGAAATCAGTCTATTACCTTATAAGCCCACGGATGTTTCGGTAGGAGGCTATAACGGAAAGATTTTAAAGATTACTTTTTAAGTAAAAAGACTAAGATCTGTATACTCTTCATCCCTCGGTCACTTATGAATGACCGGGGGATTATTTTATGCACATCACTCAAACAAATATTCTCAAAGGCTGTTTAGGTAGATAAATAATCCTCTAAACTCAAAGCTTATGAAGAAATTTATGATTTGTGCAATCGCATTGTTTCTGCTATTATCTACATCTGTCTTTGGAGATACCCCTCCCGGCAATGTACAGTCGACTTTCAAGAAAATGTATCCTAAAGCAAATGGCGTCGCCTGGTCACAAGACGACGGATATTATTGTGCCAACTTTGCAATGAACGGATTTACTAAAAATGTATGGTTCAACGTTCGGGGACAATGGGTGATGACGCAGACTGATCTTGTCAGTCTCGACCGGCTGACCCCAACAGTCTATAATGCCTTTGTATCCGGCCCATACGCAAATTGGGTGGTAGATAATGTGACAATGGTGGAGTTTCCCAAATGGCAGGCTATTATAGTAATTAAGGTAGGGCAAGATAATGTCGACATCAAATATCAGTTATTCTATACTCCACAAGGGGTATTGCTCAAAACGCGCAACGTTAGTGATATGTATGATATTCTCGGGCCAAGTACCTTTCTGGAAAACTAGGAACTGAATTATATAATAGGGTAATAAACGAGAAAGCCCCCGCAGATATTCAATAATATTTGCGGGGGCTTCTTGATTTAAAGATAAAATTATTTTTTCTTTCTAAGTACTACAGCGGTACGGGCAGGAATATAGAGTTTCAGCCACTCTTTCTTTTCCTTCTTGTACAGCGGATCGGTAATAGTGAAGTGCACGACAGAGTCGTCTGCCAAACCATTTCCTCCAAATGCTACATCGTCGGTGTTCAGTATCACTTCATAAGCTCCCGGAGTTACCAGGAATCCATAATCAGTGAATGACTGCTTTGGATTAAAGTTAAAGACAAATATAAGGTCTTTCCGTTCGTATGCCAATACCTGATCGCCATCATTATGCCATATTTCCTGAACAGGTGTTGCCTGGAAATCTTTCACACTCTTGAGAACTTTCAGCATTTCTTTATCAAAATCCCCCATATAGTGATAGGTCAGATTTTTGTTGTCCACCAAATCCCATTGGCGGCGGGCATATTTGCACGACCATCCGTTACCTTCACGCGGGAAGTCAATCCATTCGGGATGCCCGAATTCATTTCCCATAAAGTTCAGATAACCTCCGTTGATAGTCGAAGAGGTCAGCAGGCGGATCATTTTATGCAAAGCAATACCACGGTTGACAACATAATTTTCGTCTCCCTTCTGCATGTGCCAGTACATATCGGCATCAATCAGGCGGAAGATAATCGTCTTATCTCCTACTAATGCCTGGTCATGACTTTCTGCATACGAAATGGTCTTTTCATCCTGGCGACGGTTGGTTACTTCCCAGAACATGCTGGAAGGCTTCCAGTCTTCATCGATCTTTTCTTTGATTGTCTTGATCCAGTAGTCCGGAATATTCATGGCCATACGATAATCGAAGCCGTAACCGCCATCTTCTACTTTGGCAGCCAGTCCCGGCATACCGGAAACTTCTTCGGCAATGGTTATCGCTTTTGGATTTACCTGATGAATCACTTCATTAGCCAGCGTCAGGTAACAAATTGCATTATCATCCTGATGACCGTTGAAATAATCTCCGTAGTTACAGAAAGCTTCACCCAGTCCATGGCTGTAATATAACATAGAAGTCACTCCATCAAAACGGAATCCGTCAAATTTATATTCTTCCAGCCAGTACTTGCAGTTTGACAACAGGAAGTGGATCACTTCATTCTTGCCATAATCAAAGCAGAGAGAGTCCCAAGCCGGATGTTCGCGACGAGCGCCCGGATAAAAATACTGATTCGGATCACCGGCAAAGTTTCCTAGTCCTTCTACTTCATTCTTCACTGCATGTGAATGAACGATGTCCATAATCACAGCAATACCCATCTCATGAGCAGCATCAATCAATGCTTTTAGTTCATCGGGGGTACCAAAACGCGAAGAGGCAGCAAAGAAACTGGATACATGATAGCCGAAGCTTCCATAATATGGATGTTCCTGAATAGCCATAATCTGGATACAATTATATCCTTCTTCAGCAATACGAGGAAGTATTTTCTCGCGGAATTCGTTATATGTGCCCACTTTTTCCTCCTGCTGTGCCATTCCGATATGACATTCATAAATCAACAGCGGATTCGTGTCGGGCTTAAATGTTTTCTTCTTGAATTTATAGGGGTTCTCCGGAGCCCAGACTTGTGCACTGAATATTTTGGTCTGTTCATCCTGTACCACACGTGTAGCCCACGCAGGAATACGTTCGCCTTGTCCGCCTTCCCAATATACATTCAGTTTGTAGAGATCGCCATGATGAATGGCATCCGCCGGCAGGTTGATTTCCCAAATACCATTCTTTTGTTTTTTCAGCTTGTAGGCAGCTTTTTCCTCCCAATTATTAAATGTACCCACCATATAAATATGAGTAGCATTAGGAGCCCATTCACGGAAAGTCCACCCCTTATCGGTGCGATGCAATCCAAAATAAAGATACCCCGATGCAAAATCTGAAAGGGTTTGTTTTCCCTTATTCGTCAATTCAGCTTCTTTGTCTAATACATGCTGATGGCGTCCGGTGATAGCACCGGCAAAAGGCTCCAGCCAGGGATCGTTTTTTACGAGATTAAGTGTCTTTTCCATATCAGAATTGAATTAGGATTATGCTTTTACTTTTACGATTACTTTCTTCACACCATCTGGAGTGATACCGGGAGCATGACCGTCTTGCGGGAAAAAGATAGCAAACATTCCCGGTTTTACGGCAACGTATGTTTCTGCTAATCCTTCGAAGAAAGTAATATCTTTTTCCTCGTTGTAAGGTGCATCTGCCGGAACACAGTCTTTAGCAGCAGTATACCCCATTATTTCTGTTCCCGACAATGGGATTTGAATATCAATAAATTCGTTATGAGTTTCCAGTTTGGCTTCCTCTTTTGTTTTAGGTTTGGTTTGTGCAATATTCACCAACAGATCTTTTCCTTTCAGTTCTGTCTTACCAACTTCCATGGCTTGGAGGTCATGAGACTTCAAGAATTCAATAGCCTGTGCAAACAGAGGGTTTAAAGACGCATATTTCTCCAGATTTTCTAAAGTATCTACTACCATATAAGTTAAATTTTAAAGTTTATATTCTAGGCATTATTTATTCAAAATCATCAATCGTATAATTTATAAAATCGGCAAACCGTTTGAATTGCCGGAACACTTTGTCTATCTGTTCCAACATATCCGGTCGGGTAAAGAAGTCATCTGGAACATTATAAGAGCAAACATATTCTTTACATTTCAAATAATCAATGTACTTGAAATCTTTCGGAAAACCTTTCGGAGCTGTTTTCAGAAAATCCTCTCCTATCACCGGGAAGTATTTCTTAAACTCCGGATCTTCTACGATCGCAACAAACTCTTCGATATTATCATAGATAGATTGTCGCACTGCTTTCAGGATATTGGTAGGCAGACACAGGCTTCCTCCGGCAAGCATAGAACCATCCGGCTGCAAGTGTACATAATATCCACAATGATCGGACTTCTTTCCTTTGGCATTGATATAACCTCCGAAATGTATTTTATAAGGTGTTTTATCCGCAGAGAAGCGGGTATCCCGGTAAATACGATAAGTACAGTCTTTGGGCTGAATCCCCCGGATAGTTTCATCAAACAGGGAAATACGGGCGATCACTGTTGCCAAAAAGTTGTCGAACTCGGCACGGGCTGTTTCATATTCTGCCTTATGCTCATTAAACCACTCACGATTATTATTCGCGGAAAGATCTTTTAAAAACTGAAAGATAACGGGTATGTTCATCTTTATCATTTTCTATTATTACTCTACAAACGTACAAATTTTATTTCATATAAACTACAAAAGGGGGTAAAAGGACATAAAAAAAAGCATCGGCCTGGTAAAACCGATGCTCTAACACATTTATCAAAAAAACAGACTCTTCTGTCTCTGACGTACTTTAGCTTTCACAAGTGAAGTACAATCTCTTTAATTAATCTTATATCTAATACTATGAAAAACACATAAATATAACAGTACAAAAGAGACTTTTGTTCAGCAGTTCTCTGTATATTTCAGTTAATTATAGTTTATAGAATTAAATGTTTCTCATTTATAGGCAATATAATGTGTTTCCAGTCAATCATTGCATTGAATAACATGATATGGGAATAGTCTTTCAAACATATTTGCGGAATGTCTTTCTCAACAATGAGCTGCCTGTCCAGAAATTCGCTTCGTTTCGTCCCCCGGAGTAACGGATGAGCTGGTGTGAACCAGGTATCTCCGTCATAGAGAGCAACATTAGCTATAGAGGTATCTGTCAGATAGCCATTTCTCACAATTAAAATATCATCCGCCATTCCTTTTTGAGCGTACAAGGCATTCAGTTCTTCCCGATGCGCACTTTTATAAGTATAATCAATGGTATCGGACACAACCAAATGCAAAGAAGATACCTGTCGCATCTGATAGGGCGCATACGTAACTTCTTCCACTTCTTTTCCATATACAATCCGGCATTTATGAATTCCATTTAAAGTTGGCGGAGATATAAATTCCCGTAAATCCAGCGGAGTGCTGTCTTTCCAAAAAGCTGCACGGGTTTCATTAAAGCGCTCTGTGTGATAATCAAGATTATAAATCTGTCCATCCTCTATCCGGATAGTCTCAATAAATGGGTACATATACTTTTTGTTTCATTTCATTATACTCGCTTTCCACATCACTCTGGCAGGTAATCCCACCTCCACTTTTAAAATACATCTTCTCTCCTTCCTGTTCTACAAAACGTATCATAACGGCACTATCTAAATCAATGCCATCAGAATATCCCATAACTCCTGTATAAAATCCTCTGTCGTAGGTTTCAGCTTCCTGGATAATCTGCATCGTCTTTTTCTTTGGAGCACCGGTAATAGAACCGGCTGGCAGTAATCTGAAAATAATATCTCCCAAATGCTCCTGATAATTTTCAGGCAATATACCCTGAATTTCAGAACTCGTCTGAAAAATAGCTCCCCGATTAGTCTGTAACCTATCCATATACCGATACCGGGAAACTGACACTCGGTTGGCAACCATACTTAAATCATTACGAATCAGATCTACAATGGTAGCATGTTCGGCAGTCTCTTTTGGATCATTCATCAATAATTGAGCAGCAAAGGGAATTGAAGCATCAATGGTTCCCTTCATCGGATATGAGCTAATTTTTCCCTGATGAATTCTAACAAATATTTCAGGAGAGAAAACCGTAAAACGGTCTTTAATCCATAGCTTATAAATCGCTTTTGAATGAAAATAAATATCATTCAGAGTGAGATTGGTTTCTACCGGAGTGCGACACGTCAAATTAGTAAGGAAGCTATTTCCTGCCAGGATGTTCTGTCGCACAATATTAAACGAGCGTTGATAGGAAGAGAAAGATTCTGCGAAAGGCTGCCAATGTAGTGAAGGCATTGTTTTTGCAGAGTAAGTGGCTATATTATCTTCTGCTGATATGATCTGATTGGTAAATCCATTCAGATTATATAAAACTTCAGTAGAATCAACAGCAGTGACCTCCTCTATATAAGATACATCTTGTAGATAATTTATAATGAAAATGAAAGGACGATGGAGTTGTCCAAACTGATTCATTCGTTTGATAGCCTGTTCCTTATTATATAAGTGCATAAAATACTTCTACGTTTAGGGAAGGCAAATGTACGCAAAAAGTATAGATTAGAAAAAGATAGCAATAAAAAAGGGTTGCCCGATGTGTCATATCGGCAACCCTTTATCATTTATAAAATTGGTCAAATTACTTCATAACAGCTTTCACTTGAGGAAGCATCTTCTTCACATTTTCATTTTCCGGAGAGATCTTAGCAGCTTCTTCCAGATAGTCTAATGCTTCTTTAAATCTACCATCAGCTTTTTCTTTTTCTGCAGCATATTTATCTGCATCAGAATTTGCCAAAGGAGCAGCTTTCTTCAGGATATTAGCGCCATCATTATAGCACAGAACTCCTAAACTGTACAATGCATTTGTTTTATATTGCTTGTGATCCAAAGGAATTACTTTCTTAAAACAATCTTCAGCTTCTTCTGCTTTTCCTGCTTTCTGTGCTGCAAGTCCTGCTTTTAGATAATGAAGACCATAATTCTTCACCATTGTCTTATTCTTAGGATCGACTTTCAGCCCTTCTTCTAATGTAGCTACATATTCAGCAGTCTTCTTTTGTGCATCTAAAGCCAAAGCTTTACGAGCATACGCATTTCCTATATTAAATTTTTTCTGAATAGCAATATCGAAAAAGGTCACGGCTTCCGCATACTTTTTCACTTCGTCTGCTGCTATACCACAATAGTAAGCTGTTGCAGAATCCTGATTATTAGTCTGTTTCAGATATTCGCTGAACTTCGCATACGCTACTGGATAATTTTTAGCATTAAATGCATCATTTCCTTCTTTTTTCAATTGCTCTGGGGCGGTTTGTGCAAAAACATTAGTCACTACAATACAAAATGCAAATAAAAAAATCAATTTCTTCATAACTTTATGTGTTTTTTAGTTGTTTATCGTTCAAAAGTAAAAGTTATAATAGAAAAACACAACCCTATTTTATTTTTTTGAGCTTTTTGAAACCTATATAACGTTCGTTATTCTTCGTAAAAATGGCGTTTTTCTATTCATTCTTCCCAAACCATATAAATAAACAAAATGCCACCTCTATTATAAACTACTGATTCATAGTCACAAAGAAATATATGAATAAAAAAATGCCAGAAAGTTTTTGAGTTTTCATAAAAAGCACTACCTTTGCATCCGCAAATAAGGCTGGTTCCGTAGCTCAGCTGGATAGAGCAACGCCCTTCTAAGGCGTGGGTCAAGCGTTCGAATCGCTTCGGAATCACTTAAATAAAACGCTGATTATCAACAGATAATTAGCGTTTTGCTTTTCTAAAAAAGTTCATTTCTGAATTAAAAAAAACAATCTACATAGACTCCCTATTCTAATCTGTATTTCACAAAAAAGATCGTTCTTACATCAAAACAGAACTATCTTATGACATAAGTATACTGCTGATTAATGTAAAATAGCCACTCAAAAAAAGAAGGGAGAGATTCTTTTTCACATAAAATTCATTTTAACTTGGTGCATTAAATTATAAAGTATATATGAAATATTCCTTTGATAATTTGGAGAAGGTTCTGAAAATGAAAAAGGAATAATTCCTGAAAATACAGTTCTAAGCTCAATTTGTTGGCGTAAAATTTGCTAATACGTGGTTTTGTGTGTTCCTTTGTACTATATATTTGCCTCGTCAATAAAGGAAACATATACTTCCGCTAAAGTAAAGATTGGTAAATATTTTATGGTAGCAATATATAGCGACTCTAAAACAGGATATCATTGGCTATATTCAAATAAATATGCTTGTCAATATGTTGACATACCATATCGATATAATCCATGGGACTATTCTGTAGTTTTCCCATGTGATTTGCATAATTATGGAAAGATAGAATGGGTTTCATGGAATCAAACTCCTTATCCATATGAGTTTGAATTTTCAAAATAGGTCCATCTGCCGAAAACATTTAAAATCAGCAATACTCATTTCAAATCGGACTCTCTATAAAATAGAGCAATTTCTCAAGCTCTGAAAATAAAATATAGATACCTCTAACACTTTACTGTATCTGTTTCAAATTGCTAATAATAAAGCGATGAATTCAAATTCATCGCTTTATTATTAGCCCTAGATGGAAATATTTCCTTTACTCTTTTGTATTCTCATCCCCCACTATACCTGATGAAGAATTATCAGGAGCCTGATCTATCAAATCCATAAACTGATCCAGTTTAGGAGTTATAATAATCTCGGTCCGGCGGTTACGAGCTTTTCCTTCTGCCGTATCATTACCGGCTACCGGATTAAATTCACCTCGACCGGCAGCAGTCAGGCGTTTGGGATTTATACCATAAATATTCTGTAATGCCTGAACAACAGATGAAGCACGCAACGCACTCAAATCCCAATTATTACGTATATTCGTACGAGATATCGGATCGGTATCTGTATTTCCTTCTACCAGAACATCATAATCTTTGTAGTCCTGAATGATTTTGGCTATTTTACTAAGCACAGCCTCTGCTTTATTGCTAATTTCATAACTTCCTGATTTATAAAGCATGTTATCTGCTAAGGAAATATATACAACACCTTTCAATACCTTAATATCCAAGTCACGCATCTCTTCACGGGTAAGCGAACGGGTAAGTTTATTGACCATTACGAGATTCAAAGAGTCTGATCTATTCTTTTCTTTAACCAAATGCTGGATGAAACGGTTTGAAGCATTGATCTCATCTATTAACTTACCCATATTCATATTCCCTTGAGAGCTCTGTGTAAGACTCTTATTCAAGATGCTTTGCATATCGGACAAGCTCTTGCGTAACTCACTATTATTCCGCTGCGCTTCGGCAAGTCTCTCCTCAAGACTTGTTGAACGTGCCTGATTTTCTCTTAGCTGCAATTGACTTTCCTGATATTCTTTTTGCAACTTTGTATAATCAGTTTTTAAACCTTTAAATTGCTTCTGACTTACACAACTCGCCAATACTATACATCCTGTCAGTACTAACAACGGTCGAAAAAGATTCTTCATAACTCTATTATTTTAATTACTAACTTTTTAAGTGACCAACTGCAGCCGTTTCCACAACAATTGCGTAAATCGGTTGGTTATGAACACATTTATCGAGATAAAGCTCGAACGACCTTATAACATTTCAAAAGAACGAAAAGTTTAGTATGTAAATAAAATCTGTTTTTATCAGAGTTTGATCCATCCTGCCAAGTTATCCAACTTAATTTTATAAATTTGCACCATACTAAAACATTACTGCGTGAAAAACAAACGTTGGATTTATTTAGCAATTACTTCCGCAATTATAGTGTTAGGATTGGCTTCCCGAAAACATGGTGATATATTGCCCGAATTTATCGCAGAGTATTCAGGCGATACGCTTTGGGCAGCCATGGTGTATTGTGGAATACGCTTTCTTTTCCCGTCATTATCTATACTCAAGACCATTGTTATTTCCTTATTATTTTCTTATTGTATAGAAATTAGCCAACTATACCAAGCAGACTGGGCAAATACTGTACGAAACACCACACTTGGAGCATTAATCTTTGGACATGGTTTTCTATGGTCAGATATGATCTGTTATACTGTTGGAGTATCATTATCCGCTGTTATAGATTCAGGAAGGATTATTATCTCCCAAAAGAGAAACCCCTAGAAAAAAAGCACTGCAAACCTACTTTGTTTACAGTGCTCTTTCCGATTATCATTTAAACTACCTATCACAATCTACAATGAAAACTATCGCTCAAAGGTAACTTCTTATTAGTGGAAACAACCTTTATTTCATTTTCACCAGGTTCTAGTTCCACATTTTTCCATTCCAGAATAGCATACGAATCCGGTATTGCTTTACCATAACTCTTACCGTTTACAAACAATTCGGCTCCTGACAGATTCGTGAAAGCAGTAATTGTTTGCAAACGTTGTGTACGTACTGTGTTACGTTTGCCTGTTAAATAAAGCATTGGTTCTTCCCTATTCCAGTTGGCCTTATAGAAGTAGAAAGCATCTTTACGAACTTTCCGGTCGAAGGTAACCAAACCTTTATCATTAATTCCGGGACGGTCTCCTTCAGTGCGATGTGCAGCGCCAAAATCAAACATATTCCAGACAAAGCTCCCCCATACATAAGGACGGGAAGAGATTGTTTTCCAGTTTTCAATGTGATAATACGTCTGCCAGTTTTCAGGATGCCACCAACTGGTTGGTACAGTTTTAACCAACGAATCTTGTTGATGGTAAATACTTGCGCCGGCACCATATTCACTGATAGCAATACATATTTCCGGATGATCCTTATGCATTCGATCCAACCATTTCCCCAAATCAGCGGGAGTGCCACCATACCATCCATCATAACGGTTCCAAGCAATAGCATCCGTTATGAAATTCAAATCTCCCATTTGATTACTTGCGGAGGTCGTAGGCCGGGTAGTATCTTCCTGATGTGCCAGCACATTTAATTCTTTGATGTACTCAACCGGATTATCTCCCAACTCCGTCAACTCATTAAACAGCCCCCATACACAAATAGAAGGATGATTATAATGTTGACGAATCAGTTCTTTGAGCTGCTCTTTTCCGTTGGCACGGAAAGCAGGTAAATCCACAAAACCTTTATCATTATATCCACCAGGACCCACAAAAGGTATTTCAGCCCATACAATAATACCATTCTTATCCATCAGATCATAAAAATAAGTAGCCTGCGGATAATGCGCCAAACGAACAGCATTCACTCCCATCTCCAACATCAATGCCACATCTTCCTCATGGTGTTGCGGGCGCAGCGCATTGCCCACCTCACTCCTATCCTGATGACGGCAAACGCCTTGAAGAGGCAAATGTTTTCCATTCAGGAAAAAACCTTTATCAGGGTCGATCCGGTAAAAACGAAGTCCTAACGGTTGTGTAACACGATCTACCATCTGACCATTCCGGAAAAGAGTCACTTCCGCCTGATAAAGGAAAGGATCCTGACGACCATTCCACAAATGAGGCTGATCGATTTCAAATGTAAGTTCCTGCTGCATTACTTCGTTTCCAGAAAGATTCACATTCTTTGTTCCTTCTTTCACCACCCTTTGACCATCTAACAGGCGTACGTTAAGCTCCACTTCCTGATTACCACTACTCCCGTTTGATAAATCAACAATAGCCCGCACCTTAGCATACCGATGGCTCACACTATCCTGTATCAGACGTACTCCGGGGGAAGCATAATCCAAAGGAGAAATACACGTCTCATCAGTAATCAACAAATGTACATCACGATAAATACCTCCGTAAAAATTAAAGTCACCGACCAGAGGCATAATATCCAACTGTTCACCATTATTCACCCGTACTAATATAGAGTTTTCTTTTCCATATTCCACCTTTCCTGTGATCTCAAAGATAAAAGCTCCATATCCCCCACGATGCTCACCTATATGACGACGATTTATAAACACATCTGCAATGTTATTCACTCCTTCGAAACGAATAAAAAGACGTTTTCCTTTCCATTCGGGACGAATAAATAAATTCTTCTCATAATTACCAATTCCCCGTTTATAGTCTATCTTACCGGACAAAGCATCCTGCGCATTCCAAGTATGAGGCAAATCAACTCTTACCCCTGTTCCCTTCTGTACCTGATGCGAAAACCGGAAATTCCAATCATTATTTAGCAAGATATCCTGTCGCTGGGCAAACATCGACATTCCGTAAAGCATGAATAAAACAACCGATACCAAACGGCTGGACTGTAATAAAACTGTTTTCATATTATTTCTTTAATGATGACTTCTTTATTCTGATAAAAGAAGATAATGATTCAACCTTATTCTTATATTTTTTTTCATCGACCCGATTCTTGTTTTCCTTCCCGTCAATCCGATGGTCAAACAACATACTGGCTTTCTTCACGTCGCCTTTCATCCATTCCGCATAACTATAACGCCGGTCAACGGCATTATCTCCTCCTTCCCACTGAATATAGACTTCACCTTTCGTCTTAGCTTTCAGATTCTTGAAAACCCCGGCAAAGCTTTGCCCGCTTAGCTGTTCAGCGGGAACAGGCAGTTTACAAAGTTCACATAAAGTCGGGTACAAATCAACAAATTCCACCATCGATTTTGTTTTTCCTTTTTTCATTCCCGGCACACGGACAATCAACGGTACATGAGTAGAAGTATTCATCAGATTATGTTTACCTATAAAATCATGTTCTCCCAGATTCCAGCCATGATCTCCCAACAAAACCACAATTGTATTATCCGATAATCCCAGTTCATCCAATGCATCCAATACCTTGCCAATCTGTGCATCCACATAACTCAAACAAGCATAATATCCATGTTTTACCTCCCGCTGGAAGTCAATATCACTCGTATCCGCAACCCGTGCATACGCATATATCTCGCTCGAATTACGAACCTGCTCCGGCAATCCTTCAGGTCGGAAACGATTGGTAGCCAAAGGTATTTCCTCCCGTTTATATAAATCCCAATATTTCTTTGGGGCATTGAACGGCAAATGAGGTTTCCAGAAACCACAAGCCAAGAAGAAAGGTTTGCCAGCCTCCTTCATCCTTTTCAAGTCACGAATAGCTCGGTTTGCAAGTTTCCCATCATCATAGGCAGTATCAGGAACATCAGCAGATTCACAAAAAGGTCCCCTCATCGTTTTCGGATTAATCGTTTTTCCCGATTCCGAATTCATCCAAAGTTCCCATTTATTATATTCCGCCCAATATACATCATATCCATTCGGATGATTCCGGTAAGGAGGCTCACTCCACGAATCCGCATGATCGCTGATATGATGAAACACCTTGCCGTCCGAAATAGTATGATAACCATTCCGGGTGAACCATCCCGAAATAGGTATTGCTTCGGGACAATCTTTGCTGGCATAGGCGGAAAAACTAATAAAGCGATCGGGGTAATGAGGATATACACCCGTCAATAAACTAGCCCGGGATGCCCCACTCACAGGAATATTACAATACGCATTCTGAAACAAGACGCCACTTGCCGCCAAACGGTCCATATTAGGAGTTTTCACTACATCTACCCCGTAACACCCCAGTTCGGGGCGCATATCATCAGCCATTATAAAAAGCACATTCATTTGGGATGCATCCTGTTGTGCACGTAGTATAGATGAGATGCAGCAAGCTGTTCCACAAAAAAACGCATATTTTATTGATATTCTATTTTTCATTTTCTACCTTAAATTTTCAAGACCTGCAATATACTAAAATATTACAGGTCTTGTGCATCATTTCAATTTAAAATTACTTTGTCCATACCGGATTTTGTTCCAAATTCGTATTTAACGCCAATTGCTTCAAAGGCAACGGATACAGATAATAATGTTCCTGCCATCCAAGCGGGGTATCAAAGAAATAAACATATCCTTCATCAGCACCTGCACCACCCGTTACTTTCAAATTCTTGGCCGAAGCCCCTGTCACATAGGCACCCAGCGGTTGTTTGTTAACATAGTCTCCTTTCTTCCACCTGCGCAAATCATCCAAACGGAAACCTTCGCCCATCAATTCAACTCGTCTCTCTCTACGCACTTCCCACAAAAGAGCAGGAACGGAAGGATCACGCTTCGGATCAAAAGCATCATTAATATCATTCACCACCATTTTCGCCACATTAGCTCTTGCCCGAAGTTTGTTAATAGACTTATCCGCAGCAGCCTGGTCGAACTTGTTCAATTCGCACATCGCTTCGGCATAGTTTACCATCACCTCACCTATACGGAACAGCGGGGCATCTGTTGTATTCACCCCATTCGCGTTGGTAGCTACAGTATGTGTATTATAATATTTCCATACCCAGAAGCCCATTTGGGAAGCGTTCCAGCCCTGTCCCCAGTTCATATTCTTAAAGTGAGGTTGTCCTTGCACGGTGAATCCTTTAAAGTTGGAAGACGGCAAACGATGATAAGTTTCACCGGAAATCGTAGCCATTAAATCTATAAATTCCCTGTCCTGTGCATTATCCGTATATTTCCAATCAGCCGTACTGGGTCCGTTTTCTTTCTTCACCATATATGGAGGACAGATCGTCAAATACAACCGGTAATCACGATCACGGAATTGTCCATACATATTCTTATCACCCCCATAACGGCTAGTCGTCGTGCTAACCGGTCGTCCATCCGTACAAAGATAACTGTCTACCGCGTCTTTCGTTGCCTCAATATAAGATTCACCTGTACGCACCATACGGGTCAAACCATGCATTAACTGTCCGGTTTCATAAGCCTTATACAAAAGAATACCTGTCACCCCATCCAGTGTTTCCGAATTAAACAACTCATCATATTTAGGATGCACATTCGGATATTGCTTAATCACCTCTTCAGAAGCACGGGCACATTCTTCCAGATAAGTATCCGCTCCCGACAAACCATGATATTTTCTCCAAGTTCCTTCAAATAAAGCAAAACGGGAAATAAGAGCTTTCACCACATACATATTAATTGTATTTTTCCCATCCGCTTCGATATTACTGCCAATATGTGTTTCCGCATATTTCAAATTAGACAGAATATTGGAAGCCACCAAGTCACGACTATCACGTTTTCCATAAAGCTCGGGACTTTCCTCAGTCAAAGCATGCTCTACCCAAGGAATATCACCAAATTTAGAAAGCATCTGAAAGTATTTATAAGAACGGAAGAAATATCCCACACTTCTCCAATGCTCCCTCTCGGTTTCACTCATTTCCGAATGATCAATATTATCGAGCATCAGGTTAACACGACGGATATAATCATAATCCCAATCTTTAGACTCATCCGTAGCCTTTGCTTTGCGATATGCCCACTGACCTTCATATCCATCCAATCCTTTTATCATGTTATCCGATTCAAAATCACCACGGAAAATTTCATCCGTTTGCCCTGTATCATACGTATATCCGAAGAACACGTTATACAATCCCCATGTATACGTTTTAAAGTTGTCATAGGTAGTAAAGACCGATGCTTCTGTTTGCTGTCCTTTGGGATAAACCTCCAGAAATTCGTCATTTAGACAAGACGACATCAACAAACAAAGACTAACGCTTACACATAGTATATATTTATTCATAATAATTACTCTTTAAGTTGTGAAACAATCAGAATGAAAGGTTTATACCGAACGAATACTGTCTCATATACGGATAGGTAAAACCACGTTGTCCTAAATCATCCGTGACAGAACGTTCCGGATCAAGTCCCTTCGGCAAGTGGTCGAACGTATAAAGATTCTCACCACTGAAGAACACAGCCAGATTATTAACTCCAATCTTACTCATCCACTTAGACGGGAAATTATAAGAAAGCGTTATATTACGAATACTTAAATACGATCCATCCTGTAGATAACGAGTTTGTACACGTGTATTGGCATCTGTATTTCCGGCCGCTTTCTCATAAATACGGGGGAAATAACTATTCGTATTTTCCGGAGTCCAATAATTCAACTGTGAATCATAAACGGTAGTCCAAGCATCATAATGCGGATAAAACAGATCGTTCATCACCCACAAATCTCGTTTACCAACTCCTTGTAGCAAGAATGACAGAGAAAAACCGTTCCAACTTGCACTACCATGAATACCATACTGATAACGCCGGGTATTATTACCAATGATTTTACGGTCTCCCGGATCTTTCGTTGTACTGGTACCACTGTTGATAATATCATTACCATCCAAGTCCTTATATAATATATCTCCCGGATTCGGATTATAACCTTCCACTTTAGCAATACCCGGTTTCAGTTTGCCATCTGCATCGAAATCATCTACTGTGTACAAACGATCGGTCACATACCCCCAAATTTCACCCAGTTCCATTCCTACGCGATATGTTTCATTATCGTTCTTGTCCTTGCCAAACAGTCCTGTTTCGTTGTTGTATTTAGTAATCTTTGTTTTCGCATCGTAAAGATTAAAGCCTATGCTATATTTCACTTTTCCGATCTGATCGTTCCAGTCAACCGAGATTTCCCAACCTTTAGAACGAAGGTCAGCCGTGTTCTGTAAAGGGGCACTTGCACCTAATACACCCGGAAGTTCAGAGCCCGGAGCAAGCATACCCTTAGTATCTCTACGATACCAGTCGAACACCATATTCAATCTGTTATCCAATAGCCCAAGATCGAATCCGACATCAATTGTCGTTACTTTTTCCCAAGTAAAGCTATTGCTAACCAAAGCAGCTGGTTTCAAAGTAGTAACTTTAATACCGGAAACAGTCCAATAAGCCTGTTCCGCATCCATACCGGGAATATATGCGTAAGGAGTGATGCTCTGATTTCCAATATTACCCCAAGAACCACGCAATTTCAAGTTCGAAAGAACAGAGTTCAAAGGTTTCATAAACGCTTCCTCGCTGATACGCCATCCGGCGGAAACCGAAGGGAAGAAACCGAAACGGCTATTCTTCGGGAATTTGGAAGAACCGTCATAACGTCCGTTCGTTTCAAGCAAATACTTGCCGGCAAACGAATAGTTGATGCGATAGAACAACCCTCTTACCGTATAACGTTCAAATTTGTCCTTAGCAAAATAATCACCTGTCGACTGCGAAATAGACGGCAGATCTTCATTAATCATATTCATACGCGACATCTCTGCATAACGATAGTCACTACTCTCCTGATTGAAACCTCCCATCACCGTTACATCATGTTTGCCCCATGAGTTGTTATAGTTAGCATAGAAGTTCAATGCATTATAATCCGTAATACCATTGGAATATTCATACTTGGAATTGGCAGTGGAAACCTCTTTCACAAAGTTACCTCCATGTGCATAATAGAACTTCTTCTCAAATTTCGTTTTCTCGTTACTTAGATGATTGAATGTATACTCACCAATCAACTTCACATTCTTCAAAGGACTGATCGTAACCTTTCCGAAAATACGAAGATTATTCTTTTGAATAGTTGTCGGATATGCCAGATCAATCAAGTTACGAGGAGTATTGATCTGTAATTCTTCGCCGTCAATATTCATTGTTCCAGTAGGGAAATAAGAAGGGAATGCGACTGCTGCTCCCCATATACCATATCCTCCGGAAGTTTCCGGCAATGAAGAGTTCGAGTTCGTATATTTAATATCCAATTCCGGAGTAATCCATGAAAACACATCCGAGCGGAGATAAGAAGACACGTTGTAACGCTTGTACGTATCTTTATCCGAAGCCAGTACCCCATTTTCATTCACCATACCGAAGGAGAAACGATAAGAAATATCTTTCGTACCGCCACCTACCGAGATATTATGAGTTTGTTGGAAACCAGTCTCCATCATATCATCGAAAAGATCAGTCTCTGCCAAGCTGTAGCGTAGCCCGTCCACCATTGCATAACCATCCGGATATGCAGACGGATTAGCATTATATTCCTTCAAAAGTCCCAACCAGGTATCTACGTTCTGACCACTTTGATAATTGATTGTCCCCATGTCCTTATAAGCTTGTACCGTTTGGAGCGGAGTAGCCTTATGAGGCATATTGGCAGGTCTGCTAAAAGAGAAGTTATTTGAATAATTAATAGAGAGTTTAGTTGCATCCGAGCCTTTCTTTGTAGTAATCAAAATCACACCGAAAGCTGCCCGTGCTCCATAAATAGCAGAAGATGCGGCATCCTTCAAAACAGTCACCGATTCAATATCGTTCGGATCGAGCATATTAATATCCATCTCCACGTTATCCACCAGCACCAGCGGTTTCCCATTCTTATCCAGACTGTTGACACCACGAATGTTGAAACTCATTTCTTCACCGGGTCTTCCTGAATTACCTGTAATCTGCAAGCCGGGCATTGCCCCTTTTAAAGCGTCACTCACAGACACCACCGGACGATCACCTAAAACATCATCCATCTTCACACTGCTCACCGCACCTGTCAGGTTCGCTTTCTTTTGTACGCCGTAACCAACAACTACTACTTCGTCTATTAACCGAGTATCTTCTTTCAAAGTTACATTGAGAGGACGTTGATCTTTCACCACCACTTCCTGTGTGGCATAGCCGATATACGATATGGATAAACGGGCATTCGGAGTAACCATCAAAGAAAAATTGCCATCCATATCCGTAATGGTACCTTCCGTAGAATCGACCACTTTCACATTTGCCCCAATCACCCCTTCACCTGTAGGATCAGTGATTCTACCTTTTAAGACAAACGCTTTTTCCTGTTCTTTCTGCGGTGTCACTGCATGGAACATAATCACCCGGGGTCCGTTCACTTCATAACTGACGTCCGTACCGGCCAGCAATTGTCCCATCACATCATTAATAGTACCGTTATTTATATTCACAGAGACTTTCCTATTCAAATCAATGTCATTATTACGAATCAGGAAAGAGTAATTGCCTTGCTTCTTTATTACTTCAATGGCTTCTTTCAAAGTAATATTATCTACTTTCACACTGAATCGCTTACTTTGTTCCTGTGCCGATAGCTGGAAACCACCAGTCAAAACGTTTCCTACAGACAAAAGCAGAAGCATTAATAATATTCTTTTTACTATTAATCTCATATTTTTCACTATTAAAGGTTAACATAATATCTTTCTATACAACGCTGAACCGCCGATATATCTATCGACTAAGTTCCCAATCATACTTTACTTTTTCTTATTTTACCTCCTTTTTCTTGTCAGTTATAAAGATAGTGTCTCCACTAACTTTCCATGTATATTGCTTCTCAACGTTGATTTCTCCCAATATATCATTGATACTTTGATTACTATTGAAACATCCGGAAAAGCGTTCCGCTTTCAGACGTTCACTCTCTAAACTGATCTTCACCTGGAATTTGCGCTCCAGACGGTGTGCGATGTCGGCAAACGGAGCATCTTCAAATGTCAGGCCACCATCCAACCAGTCACAGGCAGAACTAGCATTTGATTTCATTTTCTCCATGCGGCCCGTATTCTTATCGTAAAAAGCCTGTTCGCTAGGGAATAGTTTCATTACCGAACCGGACAAAGTGGCTAAATTGACACGACCTTCCAACAAAGATACCATTACATAATTATCGTCATCATAAGCGCGTACATTAAAAACAGTCCCTACCACCTTTACCTGTACACCATTCGTATTTACAAAGAAAGGAATCTTCTCATTTTTCGCCACCTTGAAATATCCTTCGCCATCAAGCGTAACATCACGTTCACGAATACCGAACCCACGGCAATAACGTAACACAGAACCCGCATTCAATGAAACCTCTGTTCCATCCGGAAGCACAATATTCGTCCGCGAACCAGCTGGCACTTTAATTTCATAAGGAAAATCCGCATTCGTATATACTTCCGTAAGATTTTCAGTATAAGTGTACCAGAAGTAATTACAGCCCAACAACAAAATAATTGCAGCAGCTACCTTCAGCCACACAGGAACTATCTTCCGCGAACGGACAGGTTTCATCTCAGCAGCGGCTATTTTTTCTTTTATCTGTGATAAATTAGCATCCTCTACTTTGGCAAATGCAGGCACAGAAGAAACAGCCCATACTGCGGACATCTCCCGGAAAATTTTAGCTGCATCTTCATTGGAAGCCAGATAAGCGAACAGAGCTTCTTTCTCTTCTTCGGTGCAGTTACCGGACAGATAGTTGCTTATCCGGATTTCCAATTCTTCTATATGATAAGAGTCATTCATAAACGTACTTTTTCTATGGGTGTATATAACTAGATACGCAATAAAAAAAGAAACGTTTAAAAGAAAAGCGATTTTTTTTAGAGAAACATCAAAATAGCTATCATATAAGGTGTACCCAGTGATTCGCGTAGCTTAGTCAATGCTATTTTCATCTGTACTCTTACAGTGGTCACATTAATATTCTGCTCCTTGGCAATTTCACTGTATGTCTTACCCTCATACAAACTTGCTTTAAATATGGCACGGCATTTGGCTGGCAATTCCTCCACCTTCTTCATGATGATGGTATTCATTTCGCTATGCTCCAATGCCTGCAAAGGATTATCGGAAGAAAGAATATGATTTTCGAGAAAAGCCCAGATTTCTTCCATCTGTTCCGTCATCTGTTTTTCGTTGAAGTAGGAAGAACGCAGATAACTAATACTTGCGTTTTGAATAGCACGCCGCAAGTACGGAAGAGCCGGGTGAGTGATATGGTGGCGATTCTGCCAAAAAGCGACAAAGACATCATTCACAATCTCCCCTGCCACCCTCTTGTCATGCACATAATAAACAGCTATCGCACACAAATAAAGGTAGTAGGTATGATAGATTTTATCAAATGCTTTTGTATTACCGTGATTTAACTGTTCAATTAGATTTTCAGAGATTTCTGGTAGATTCATTCGTTGTCTTTCTTTAAGGAACGGTGCAAATATAGCGATTAATTCAGAAAAACAAAATTCCAATCAGATAAACCGGAGCCCGGCAATCATTCCTTAACCCTACAATCCCATCGGTATTTTCAACAAATACCAAACGATAAACAGCAATGTCCAGACAACCAGGATGCCTAATGAATATCTCCAAGTATATTTCAGCAATGAACCATACGTAATCTGCTTATCATATTGCCGCATATAGGTAAGCACCAGAGGCATATAGAATAAGAAAGGAGTAATGGCATTCGTCGAACTATCTCCGATACGGAAAGCACATTGTGCTATATCCGGAGCAATTCCCATCTGTGCAAACATCGGGATAAAGATAAAAGACATAAAAGCCCATTTGGAGGTAGCAGATACCATAATCAGATTTATCAATGCCGTAAACAGAATAAACAGAACAAGAGCAGACAAAGGAGCCGGTTCAAACGAAGAAAGCAAGTCAGCCCCCATAATCGCCAGACATTTATCCAGATGGGAATATTCAAAACAGGCAAACATCTGCGCAGCGAAGAAAGCGATAACGAAATACACTCCAAGAAGCTTCATTGGCTGCGTAAGTCCTTCAATCACATCATTGTCAGTGCGATACCGTCCGGAACTGAATCCATAAGCCATTCCCGTAATACCTGCTCCCAAAGAAAGCAAAAACAAAATACCGGCAATAAAAGGCGAATGCATCAAACCACCATTCACACCCCGCAAAATTCCATAAGAAGAAAAAGTAAGCCACAAGATAAGAGCCACATAGATAGCTGCCACAACAATGGAAATCATAATGGCACGCCGCTCTTTACGAGACAGAGGATGGTAAGCCACCACCTTCATACTGCCTTCATACTTACCTAACGTAGGAAGAAGCCATTTTTGAGTAATCCAATACACAATAGCCGTAATGGCCACCGTTGAAGCACTCATAAAAAAGTAATTGCAAAGAGGTTCTGTATTCCCCTGATAACCCGTTTGTGCCAGTGCAGCCTCTTGCGTGGTATGCGCCAACAACGGGTCCATCGTACTCAATACAATATTAGCACTATACCCGCACGCAACGGAAACATAAGCCGTAACAATCCCTGCAATCGGATGAAGCCCCACCCATTGAAACAGCATAGCAGCAATAGGCAATAAAATGATATATCCACCATCACCAATGGCATTCGACAACAAGCCAAGTACAATCACCCACAAGACGATCTTCCTCTTTTCCTGTCGGTTTCCCACCCCCATGCGGATACATGCATCAATAAAACCGGAATGTTGTGCCACTCCCAATCCAAACATAGCAATTATCACCATGCCTAACGGAGCAAAGCCCGTGAAATTCTTAATAGCGTTCCGCAACCACCAACGGATTCCTTCGGGACTCAACAGGCTTTGTACACGGATGTCCTCACCTGTTTGTGGCAATGTCACTTTCAACCCATAGATATCGCATATCCATGAAAGAAAGACCACTGCCATTGTTAGCAGAAGGAACATCGTAGCGGGATGGGGCATACGCCATTTATTCTTCATCATTTTCCGGGATTATTTTTCGTTTGCTTTAGTAACTACTCCTCGTCAGGCTCCAGATTATCCAGATCAATAATACGCAATTCCAATGCACGTACTGCCAACCGGGTAGCATTCACTCCCACCCGTTCACCATTCGGAAAAAGACGTCCGATAAGATCATTCTGCCGTTTCTCCAATGATTTCACACCAAAAGGCATTCCTTTCAGATTGGCAATCATCTCTTTCGTATAACCCAAAGCCAGATGGCGGAGAAAACGTTCATCGTATTCATCAATATCATAACTGATGACAGCCTCCTGACGCTTGGCATCGTTGGCTACAGATTTCTTGAAACGATCTACAATCTTTTCCAGAATCGGATAGTTAAATACCAATTTCTTTCCATCCATCACAGCCTGTACATCTGTTTTCGTCAGTAGCTCACCCGTTTTGAGGATGATTCCATCGGCACCGGCATTCAATACGTCCACCCACAACTTTTCGTTCAGAATCTCACCCGTGAAGATCAATACCCGAACTCCTTTGTAACGTTTGAATATATTCTTGCAAATATCAACACCAATGGTCGTAGAACCTCCTAGTCCTAAGTCCAACAATACCAGATCGGGAAGCTGGGCCTCCATCAACGGCCAAAACTCACTTTCCGTCATTGCCGTGCCGATTACTTCTGCATTCGGTATTTCATGACGGAATATTTCTTCTGTCCCTTTCAACTCCAGTTTTACATCCTCTACAATAATAACTTTAAACTTCTGTTCTTCCATGTTCCTTATCTAATAACTTTTATGTGTTTTCCTTTTATCGGCGCGGAATAGTGAAATAAACCGTAAACCCGCCGCCTTCAGCCGGCTCGGCATTGATACGGCATCCCCTACGTCCCGCAAATTCGTCGTGATCGCGGATAATCTGCTTGCATACCAGATATTCCGTTCCCCTCAACTCCCCTTTTTCACCGGAAGTCATACGTGCCAGATTCGGATAAAATAGTTGATTCAACTCTTCCACACTCTTCTCACGTCTCGTATCCGTAAAGAGGAAACGAATATATTCATTATCCTTGCGCGCTTGCAGACGTATCACTCCATCTTCACGCACAGTCAATGCTTCATCAATCAAATTTTCCAATAGAAAACGCAACTGATTCACGTCTCCTATCACCTTCGCCTCCATCGACTCTATTTCCAATTCTATCCTCTCCGGCCGATTCTTCATCAACTTCTTGAAATATTTTCCGGCAGCATCCAAAAGTTCCTGCACCGGAATCACAGTACGTCGGAAAGTGACTTCCTCCAATTGACGAGAAGCGCACGAACTCAAAATCGTAAAAATTCCCTTATAATATTCGATCAATTCCGTCATAGTCTCCACTGCTTCACGCTCCTCCGTTTCCGAAAGCTTCTGCGTATTCAACCGCCCTACAATCTGTTTGATTTTATTCGGATAATAGATCGTCTCATGTTTAATCGTCGACAGACAGTTGTCAAGTACCATATTCTGAACATGCAACATGCTATCTTCCCAGGAAGCCCGACGTGTTTCTTCATGTGCCGACTCAATATCCCGGTATTTTGTAGCCAGCTTCACCACTGCGTTAAACACGACAATAGCCACATAACGAGCTACCAGTTCAAAAAGCAGTCGATCCGTCTCCTGTTCCGTTCCTTCTCTGCGCTCCAGATAAAGCACACCGACACATTGATGCTCACCCCCTGCTTCCACCATCAGCGGAATTGCCTGAAGATGCTGCTCAGAAAGATATTCTCCGGCACTAAAACACTGCTCTACCATCTCCGGCATTTCCTGTCCGGGACGAGAAGCATATTCCAGCCGATGTGTCGTTTCATTATAAACGGCAATTCCCATCCGGTCAATCGTCAGTAATTCATTTACCGAACCGAATGCTTCATCCACAATCCGCTGCGGAATTTCTTTAAGCGTACTCTCTTCTCGTTGAAGTGCCTCTGCATTTTCCTGTTCCTGCGGTCTCACCAAAGATGCAGCAAACACCTTCTGGTTAATCTCAAGTACCTGTTCGAGATTCAAACGATTCTGCAAACGTTTTCTCATGTACAGAAAATAATATCCAACCAACGAAACAATCAATAAAACAAAGCATAAAATAATTCCTACCGTCTTATTGGTATTCGAACGCTCCAACTGCCGGCAATATGCTTCGAGGGTTTGATCCTCTCCCTGTAACTTATACAAATCTGTAAATGCCGAATTATTATAACTATAAGCATCCAACTGTTTCAAAGCCAGAAAAGCAACTGCCGCCTCATTCCTGATATCCAGAATTACATGATAATCCGAATCAAACAGTTCGTTCCACCAACTGATTTCAGCAGGCGTTCCCTCACCTACCAGCTTCATATACCGATGTGGGCGATCCGGACGCGCATATTTTTCATAATGCTCATTCAGAAAAAGCATCGCAGAATCTATATATTGCAAAGCCAACTCATAATTTTCATCCACATTAGCAAAATAGGCAGCATTCGCATAATCCGACGCTACATCCAGCAAATCCTCATACGCAGAATCCATAACTACTACAATCGAATCGCCATCCTGCAACATGGGAGGAATCGGATCATGCAGACAAGAAACCATCCCCAACGGAAGCAACAAGCAAAGCAACAATACCCCCATTGCTTTACGCACTCCCGAAGGCAAACGAAAATAAAAACGGCTTCCCTTCCCCAGTTCACTCTCCACATCAAAAACGCATCCCCGGAATAAATCATTCGTTTTCTTATACTTCTCAATGATTCCCTTACAATTCATCAATCCGAAACCACTACCTTTGTTTTCTTTCAACACTTCCGGATCGGCTGCATTCTTCATTCCAATCACACGGGAATCATACACCTTCTCACCAATGATATGCGCCACATCCTCTTCGGAAATACCTCTTCCGTTATCCTCCACAGAGATCTCGACATACGCATCCTCCGTAGTACGGGCATACACTTTAATTGTTCCTCCTTCCGGAGTATATTTACGGGCATTTTCCGCCAGCGTATTAATCATAAACAAAGTTAGTGCCCGGTCGGCCTTCACCATAACCGTAGTCGGTTCAATTTCCAACTTCTGATTTTTCATTTCAAAAGCACGTCTTCCCTTGCCTAGCAGCTCAAACAGTTCATTGAGACTGAAAGTTTCAATATTCAGGCTAAGCGTTCCTTGCTTCATCTTAATCCAAAGAGCCAGAATATCGTTGTACTCATTAATCGTAGTTACCAGCTCATCAATGTATTGATACTTCTCTTTCTTAATCTTCGCATTATCAATATACCCCCGCTCCGTCAACTTATGCACTTCGTTCAAGATACGGTCAATATAAGGATTAATACCATTGACAATGGCCAGACAAGCCTTCTTTATAAGATTCTGACGTTTATTTCCCGCAATATGTTGTTCGTAAACATACCGTTGCTTTTCCAACTGCATCCGCTCGTCACTCAACGCTTCCACCATCTGCTCATTGTCCGCAGCCCAAACAATATACGGTTCAAGCACATGCACCAATGCTTTTTCATCACGGTTCAACCGATGCAGAGGAACCAGTGCCGCTTTTCCTTCCTCCGGAATTTCCAGTTGAAGACGTCCTTTCCCAAATAATTGATCGATACCTTGTTGAATTAATGGAACATTCATCGGAATGGACGAAGTTATATCCCGGCAAAGAGTCAGAATCCGTTGCAGACGCTCCACGTCTACCTGATTCCTTATTTTAGACCGTTTATTGAAAAACCACCAAAGAATAACCACCAATACAAGTCCGACAATAACCAAAGAAAGTACAAGCGTCATTTGTCGTGAATCGGCTTCCAATGAAAGATAGCGGCTCTCCAACTCCTTATCCTGACGGGTATAATTTAAAATATCCAAATATATATTCCGGTTGTAATCAGAAGCATACTTCATCCCGAGCCCCGCATACGACACACTCAATTGCTCCCGAATCCTTGAGATCCATTCAGGTACCGTTCTCACATCTTCCTGCATGATCCATGGAACCCCGGTATAAGTCGTATCTCCTTCTACAAAAACATGTAGTTTATCCAATGTATCCGCCGCATGGTGATAATAGAGCATGTGATGTTGATTCACACAATCCAACGCTTTTGCAAGCGTATCCAATGCCTCCGTATAACGTCCGTGCTCATTCATATATTTACCGATAGACACATACGCACCGGCAATCTGATACAAATCATTGTACTCACGAAATTTTTCAAGCGCACGCTGTGCCATTCGCAAAGGCAAAAGCGAATCTACGGGAAACCCAAACTGATCCAGCGCATATCCCCTTCTCGTCCGAAAAAGTTCGAAATTATTAGGTGAAACCATCAGATTAGCCAATCCTTGCAGACCATTTCCTTCGAAATAAGGATGATTAGTCTGAACAGCTGTCCGCCAGGTAATATAAAGTTGGTCGAACTCACGCATTTTCCGGTCTTCCGGCTTGGTTGCTTCCACCAACGAGGCCGAACCTTTAATATAATGATAATAAAGCAACTGATTAGTATCTGTCAAAGCTTCATCTTCCGGAATCCGGTTAAGAGATGTGATGGCCTCCTGCCGTTGCTGCAGATAGTAATAATAAATAGAAGAAACGATGAAAAATTCGGTGAATGCATAATCCAGCCGTAGTGCCTCGTGACGGTCGGCAAACAAATCACTCTCTTCACGAATACGTTTCATGCGCTTGAGCGCACTATTACGATAATCATAAAATTCTTTGTTCATAGCCGTCCGCTGACAGATTTTCATCAGTCCGATGTCGGCAATCAACAGTTCGAGTTCATTTTTAGTCAGTTTATATACTTCCTTATGCAACGCTTCCGCCCGGTCAAAGTCCATAGCCATAAAAGCACAGAACCCCAGGTTGTTGGATGCTTCCGCTTTCCCCGACTTGTAGAAATTCACCTGTCTATAGGCTTCATTGGCATATTTATAAGAAGAATCCAGGCTTCGATAACGATAAGTATACGCTTTCCCGTTTAATGAATCAATCAGGCGCACCTCTTTGGTCGGCACCATATCAGTGCACGAAAAAAAAGAGGCAAACAACACTATACCTATTATATATAAAGGAAAGCGTGAACTCATTTTTGACTATTAACTGTTTTCAGAAAGCAAATCTACAAATATTTCCGATAAGTTGGAGAGAAAAATATTTTTTATACAATAAGTCCTTCTAAATAATAAGAGAAATTCCTACCTTTGCAGGCAAATTAACAAATAGGTAACATCTATTACAAAATGAGCGAAAAAGCACCCTTTATGGTATTCTCGGGAACGAACTCGAGATATCTGGCAGAAAAAATCTGCGCAAGCCTGGATTGTCCTCTGGGAAATATGAACATTACCCATTTTGCCGATGGCGAATTTGCAGTTTCATATGAGGAGTCAATTCGTGGCGCACACGTATTCCTGGTTCAATCCACTTTCCCTAACTCAGACAACCTGATGGAACTTCTCTTGATGATCGATGCTGCAAAACGTGCGTCTGCAAAGAGTATTGTAGCTGTAGTCCCCTATTTCGGATGGGCACGTCAGGATAGAAAAGACAAACCCCGTGTATCTATCGGCGCTAAGTTGGTAGCCGACCTGCTGTCTGTTGCAGGTATCGACCGTCTGATTACGATGGACTTGCATGCAGACCAGATTCAGGGATTCTTCAATATCCCGGTAGATCACCTGTACGCATCAGCAGTATTCCTTCCTTATATCCAGTCATTGCAACTGGAAAATCTGGTTATTGCTACACCGGATGTAGGAGGTTCAAAACGTGCCAGTACTTTCTCCAAATACCTCGGTGTACCATTGGTACTCTGCAACAAATCACGCGAAAAAGCCAATGAAGTAGCATCTATGCAAATCATCGGTGACGTAGAAGGTAAAAACGTCGTACTGATCGACGATATAGTTGACACAGCAGGAACAATCACCAAAGCAGCCAACATTATGCTGGATGCCGGTGCCAAATCAGTACGTGCCATCGCCAGCCACTGCGTAATGTCTGATCCGGCTTCTTTCCGTGTACAAGAGTCCGGTCTGACAGAAATGGTATTTACCGACAGCATCCCTTACGCAAAGAAATGCCCGAAAGTAAAACAGTTGAGTATTGCCGATATGTTTGCTGAAACAATCAAACGAGTGATGAATAACGAATCTATCAGTTCACAATACATCATTTAACAGATGACAAGTGATAAATGATAGTTGAAGTTACTTTCAACAGGAAATTATAAAATGGATAATGACCGCTTTGGGTTATTATCCATTTTTCTTTGTCCATACCAATTATCATTATTCCATCACCTGGTACATATATGCAAAAAAATAGGCCACGCAATGCGCAGCCCACTACCATTTATCATCTATTGAAGTCTTCCGAATTTATAGGTTCCTTTTTTAATCACCTTCCCATCTTTATCTGTTTCCACAAAAGGACCATTTTTCTTTCCTTGTTTGAAAAATCCGTCAAAGCGATTACCATCTTTATCAATTTGTACGCCCTGTCCATCTTCCAATCCGTCAACAAAGCCACCTTTATATTGCATCCCAGCAACGGTTTTCAGAGTACCCTGTCCATTGGGACGGTTGTCTTTCCAATCACCGTCATAAACATCGCCATTGCTCCATTTATAGACTCCTCTGCCATCACGTTTATTGTTTTTCCAGCTTCCTTCGTACACAGCACCATTCGCCCAGGTAAAAGTACCCTTTCCGTCTTGCATGCCATTTTTGAAATTACCTACATACTTGTCGCCGTTAGCATGATAATAAACTCCTTCACCGGTGCGTTCACCTAAGAGATAAGAACCTTCATAACGATCGCCCGTGTGAAAGTAGTAAGTACCTCTTCCGTGTTGAATATCATCCGCCCAGTCACCATCGTATTTATCTCCATTGGTATATTCAAATACCCCTTTTCCGTGACGGACATCATCTTTCCAATCTCCTTCATACTTACAGCCATCGTCCCAGTTCATGATACCTTTGCCGTTCTTCTTATCATTTTTCCAATGACCGGTATATTTGGCTCCATTCGCCCAAGTGTATGTACCTTCGCCTTCACGTTTATCATTCACCCATTTACCTACATACAAATCACCGTTATGATAATACATTGTTCCTTCACCATGCTGATAATCCTGATACCACATACCGTCGTAACGGTTGTTATTCATAAAATAATAGATACCTTTTCCATGCTGCTGATCCTGGAACCACTGTCCTTCGTACTTTTCTCCGTCAGGAAACATATAAATTCCATATCCTTCACGTTTCCCCTTCACATATTCACCTTCAAAGACATCACCGTTTTTAAAGACTGTTTTTCCTTTTCCATTCGGTTTTCGTCCTTTCATTTCTCCTGTATAGACACTGCCATCCTTAAAAGTATAGTTGCCAATCTTTATTTCAGTGGAGAATGTATCTTTAATTTTTCCGAAAAATCCGCCTTTTTTTCCTTCATTTTCTTGTGCCATCACTCCCTCTTGTGCAAGAAGAGCCAATAAAAGTGTAGTATATAGATATTTCCTCATTGGTTTTAGTCGTTACTCATTTTAGAATTACAATTTGGACAAAGATACAATTTCTATCCCAAACAGCCCACTTTCGGAAAGCAATTTATGACAACTTTTTACCTGCAATGACCTCTTTTAATGTCTCTTTGCACAAATAGCGCTGTGCCAAATCTTGTATTTCCATCGGAGTAACCTCATTCACAGCCAGCAGAGAACGTGAAAAGTAGTCATCATCCAGACCGGAAGTAGCTATGAAGATCCACGCATCCGAAAGTGAGAAAGGCGACTCATAACTACGGCACATTTCTCCCAACATATAGTTGCGCACGATAGTCAGTTCTTCCGCCGACACAGGTTCCTGATGCAGGCGGTCTATTTCATGATACACTTCCTGTATCAACGGTTCCACATATTCATTATCCGTTTCTGTCGAGATAGCCAATAGTCCGCTATCCGGATAAAACATGATTCCTGCCGAAATACCATAAGTATATCCCTTCTCTTCACGAATATTAGACATCAGCCGACTGCCGAAATAACCTCCGAATAAAGTCATCAATACCCGAAGTTTCAAATAATCAGGATGATTACGAGTAATGGTCGTATATCCCATCTTCACAGCACTCTGCATGGCGTCTTCACGCTCTGTAAAAATTCTCTTTCCGGGAACAGCAGTAAAAGGAAAACTTAATCTCGACACCTGCTGCTGATGCTGGCCGAAAGAAGTGCCGAATGTATCTGTCACCCGGCTGATAATATCCTCCGTCACCTTACCGGACAAAAAGATAGAGCAATTACCCGAATGATAATACCGTTCATAAAATTCACGGAGCACTTCCGGAGTGATGGCATGATAATCTTCCTCCACCACTATTTTACCACATGGATGCTGTTCACCGTAAAGCGACTGCAACAGACTGCGGTGTGCCAGGAAATCAACTTTGGAAGTATTGACCAGATATTGTTGGATATTGGTATCAAGGATAGTATGCAATTCCTTCTCCGGGAAAAGCGGTTCTTTAATCATAGATTCCACCACCTCCAATGTTTTCGCCAAATACTTATTCAGTGAATAAACAGTGATATATGCATATTCCGACGAACTGGACAATTCGAGCCATGAGCCGTAGTAATCCAGTTTTTCGGCAATGGTGGCAGCCGTATATTTTTTTGTACCTTCACGCAGCATCCGGTTCGTAAACAGAGCTTGCAGTTTCTGCGACTGTTGCCAGCGTCCCCCGGCAAAAAGCACATCTATGCGTACCACTTCCTGTTCACCCGCATTAATAACAGTCAACGGAATACCGTTTGGCAACGTCATTCGAACGGGAGGAAGTATACGAAAATTTTTCAGGGTTTGTATTTCAGGTTGTATCGTACGATCCATAAGATTAGATTCTATTCTTCAAAAATTCTTCTGCCCGTTCCAAGTCTTGCGGGGTATCAATTCCAATAGTTTCCACTTCACTGATACCTACCTTTATTTTGTATCCGTTCTCCAGCCAGCGAAGCTGCTCCAAAGATTCGACCAGTTCCAAAGAAGACTGTGGAAGCATGGTAATCTCTTTCAGCACCTCTGTACGATAAGCATACAATCCGATGTGCTTGTAGTAGGTATGTCCCTTCAACCAGTCCTGTTTCTCGGCATTCCGCTGATAAGGAATGATAGAACGGCTAAAATAAAGTGCATTCCAGTTCTTGTTGACTACCACTTTCGGTGAATTCACGTTTTCCAGTACGGCAAACGGTTCATCAGCAGTAAAAGGCTTCACCAACGTAGCAATCTGCGTGGTTGCATCATCGAAACAAGCCTTTACCGCATCCAGTTGTGAAGGCTGAATAAAAGGTTCATCTCCTTGTATATTCACTACGACGTCAAAATCACCTCCAATCTTGGTACAGGCTTCATAACAACGATCCGTACCACTTTTGTGGTGAACGGAAGTCATCACAACCTTTCCCCCGAACGCCTTAACAGCAGCTTCAATGCGTTCATCATCCGTAGCTACATAAGCGTCATCCAAAACGCCTGCCACTTGTTCGTATACGCGTTGTATGACTGTTTTTCCGCCCAACATAGCCAACGGTTTCGCAGGAAAACGAGTGGATGCATAACGGGCAGGTATAATTCCAAGAAATTTCATCTACTTAATAAATAATGAAGAATGGAAAGCAGATAATGACTGTTGTATATATCCCCTTTGCCAATCCTCCGGTTTTAATATTTTGTTATCATATAAAAGCATGTCAATATCCAGACAAACCTTCTCCTCTTTCTTATCCTCCGGACGACGTCCGGACCTCCGTTCTATATCTTTCAGCGTTTTCCTCACCACCTCTTCATCCTTATCGGAAAAGAACAGAACCACTTGGTTGGAAAACAAGGCCGGATTCTTAAAAAACAAAGGTTTAGTTTCCAGTTCGGGAGCAAAACATATAGAAGAGAACGATTCTGTCAGCTTCTGCCTGGCAAAAGTCAAGTTCTCTTTCCTGTTGTAATTACTCCCTATGCAAACAATATACTTGTGCACTTCTTTAATTGAAAAGATCGTCCAGTCCTCTTTCTTCCACTTCGCCATCAGGAGTTTCCGAACCGGCACACGGGTCAAACCCTTCAGGGAGTTTGAATCTCTCCTGCTGGTCATATCCCAAGGTCGGATCGTCATACACTTTCTTCATATACATTGCCCAGATAGGCAAAGCTGCAGCAGCCCCCTGTCCATAGGTCATTCTACCGAAGTGAATATCACGTTCGTCCCCTCCTACCCAACAACCGGATACCAGTGAAGGAGTGAATCCCATAAACCAGGCATCGGAGTTATCATTGGTCGTTCCTGTTTTTCCACCCATATCAGCGGTAATTCCATATCGACGAACACGTCCACCCGTTCCCTCGTTGATAACGGCACGCAGCATAACCAGCATTTTGTAAGTGCTCGACGCGCTTATCACTTCTTCCATTTGCGGTGCAAAAGTAGAAATGACATTGCCATCACTATCCTCAATGCGGGTAACGAACAATGGAGCCACCCGGATTCCTTTATTGGCAAAAGCTGTGTATGCGCTGACCATTTCACCGACAGAAATTTCACAAGGTCCCAGACAAAGTGAAACCACCGGATCAATTGCTTTATTACGTACACCGAAACTATGGATCAGGCGTACCAAATCATACGGATTCAACTTACCCATCAGATATGCAGAAATCCAGTTATCGGAGTTTGCCAATCCCCATTTCAGAGTTACCATTTCTCCATAACGCTTATCATTTGCATTACGTGGTGTCCAGGGAGTTCCATTCTCATCAATCAAAGTTTGCTCTACGTGGCGTGCCTGATCGCAAGGAGAAAATCCGTTCTCCATTGCCAATGTATATAAATACGGCTTAATAGTAGAACCTACCTGACGACGTCCTACCATCGCCATATCATACTGGAAATATACATAATTCGGTCCGCCCACATAAGCCTTCACGTGTCCGTTTGCCGGATCCATTGACATAAATCCCGTCCGCAAGAAAGATTTGTAGTAGCGGATAGAATCCATCGGTGTCATAATCGTATCTTTATCACCCTTCCAGGAAAAGACAGTCATTTCTTCCGGTGTATCGAACGCCTTACGAATCTGTTGTTCCGAAGCTCCCGCCTCTTTCATGAGGCGATAACGTTCCGTTTGTTTCATTGCTTTCGTCAACAACTCTTCCACTCGTTTTTCCGGTAGTGATCGTGCATACGGAGCATTCTTACTTCCCTCTTTTTCTTTGAAGAATATAGGTTGCAGATAATCACCCAAATGCTCTTTTACAGCATCTTCGGCATACTGCTGCATACGTGAATTGATAGTTGTATAAATCTTCAATCCATCTGTATAGATGTTATAATTTGTACCGTCTTTCTTCTTGTTTTTCGCACACCAGCCATATAACGGGTTAGTTTCCCAAGCGATAGAATCCTCATAGAATTTCTGCATTTGCCAACCACGATAATCACTTCTTACCGGTTTCGGTGCTGTCATGACGCCGCGGAGATATTCACGGAAATAAGTAGCCAGCCCCTCTTTATGGTCAACACGATTGTAAGTCAGTTTCAACGGAAGAGCCTGCAAAGAATCACATTCTGCATCTGTGATATATCCGGCTTTACGCATCTGCTCGAGCACCACATTACGACGGCCACGGGAACGTTCGTTGAAACGAACCGGATTGTAAAGTGACGGATTCTTACACATACCCACCAATGTAGCTGCTTCTTCAATCTTCAAGTCCTTCGGTTCACAGCCAAAATAGGTATATGCAGCAGTTTTGATACCAACAGCATTATTCAGAAAATCAAATTTATTGAGATACATACTCAATATTTCCTCTTTGGTGTAGTAACGTTCAAGTTTCACCGCAATCACCCATTCAATCGGTTTTTGGAAAAGACGTTGAAGTGTATTTCTAGCCACATTTTCCGTAAACAACTGTTTAGCTAGCTGTTGTGACAAGGTACTACCCCCACCTGCATTTTTCTGAAACATCAAACCACGTTTCACAAACGCACGGAACAACGCTTTGGCATCAATACCCGAATGCTCGACAAAACGAACATCTTCCGTTGCAATAAGAGCATTGATAATACTGGGTGACAAATCCTTGTAAGCCGTGTACACCCGGTTTTCCTTGCTGTAAGACCATGTACCAAGCACTTTCTCATCTTCAGAAAAAATCTCTGTTGCAAATTTATAGCTCGGGTTCTCGAGTTCCTCTACAGGAGGCATATAGCCAATCCAACCCTTTGAAATGGAGACAAAGACTATAACAATAGCCAATACTATGACTGCCAAGAATATCCAAAGAGCTTTTATTATTTTTCGAATCATGTTTTTTCTCGCTTAAAATGACGCATTTAATTAAGATGCAAAGGTAGATAAAATCCGCTATTCAGCCAACGAGTTTGATTATAATTTCTATTTTGTTAAAATATAGAGCGATACTCCTAACAAATAGCATGAAACAAAACAAAAAAGAGCATTTTTCAAGAAAGCAACCCTCTTATTATATCTAAACACAAACAGGCGGGAAAAATCCCGCCTGTTATTCATTCATAAATATACCTATTTATAAGATAATCAATTACAAGGTTGCTGCCTGCACACCTACCACTCCGGCAATCGCACCGGCAACAGCAATAATCACTTTCAAAATAATACTCCACGTTTTTTTCATAGACATTTCTCTTTTTTAATTAAACACTAAATGAACACTCTAACCGTCAGCTATTAATCAACAAGACATTAAGCTGCGGGATCCGGTGCCTCTCCGCTACCGCCACCTTCATCTCCGCCACCTTCGCCTTCATCCGGTTTCTCGGGATCTTCCGGAGATACAGTAACGCTAATTTTCTTCAGATATTCATCCAGACTGATCAGATCTAACTTCTCATCTGCACGGGTAGCAGTTTTGGTGACACGCAACTCTTTATTAGCTTGGAAAAAGATACGAACACTATCCACACTCTTAGCATTAATATCCTTCGCCAACTCCGCACCTTTCGAACGGGCAGTCAACATAAACACACCCAAACCTTCGATATTCACAGACTTACCTTCCAACAACTGCTCCTTCATTTTTTCCACAAAATTCTGGATTACACTCTTGATGTCACCGATAGACAGCGAAGAACGATCCTGCATTTTCTGTGCAATATATTTCAGGTTGACGGACTGACCTAAAGTGATCAGATGCGGATAATATCTCTTAGGAGAATTGGGAACACGCGGATCTGTTGGCCGCGTAATGACTTTGTAAATTACACTCATACTACGTTTTTTTAAAGATTTAAATTCAAGTTTATTTATTCACCTTTTGTTGATCAACAATGCAAAGGTGAAACTTTTATTCCGGATAGAAAAGAAAAAAGCCCCTTACAGAGCTATTTTCATTTACCTAAGTATATAATAAACTATAAATCAACAACATAATCAGCATCCTATAATCTTCCAGTCCCCAATCGTACACCGTTCGCTATCAAAACTGACAGCCACCTTTACAACAGGCAATCCACATAAAGCAAAGCGTTCCGGATAATTCTTCAAATCAATTTGCTCCATCGCTTCACCCGCACTTTTATCCAATTTCAGTTCCATCACATACAATGTAGTCTTCGTACGAAGTACTATATCTACCCGTCCACGAGGAGTACGAACTTCCACATCCACATAATACCCCAACAAACTGAATATGATATAAAAGACCTGCTGATAGTGTCCTTCGAACCTTGTATTGTCGCAGTAGGGAATCGTAGACAGAAATTCCTGCAAACGGTGTAAAGCAGCATCCATATCACCATTCTGAATATCATAAAAAAGATAAGCCACCATGGTAGTTGCTTCAGGTGTCTTGTTATTTACATAATAAGGAAGAAGGCTCTCCATAAGTCCCAGCCTTACTTCTTTATTGGGAATATCCAGCGTATAAAGGTCTAGCATCTTATTATAATCCTTAATAGTGATATACCCACTTTGGTACAATAAAGGCACTGCATCAGTCATCGTTTCAGTAGGAGCATCGAAAGCTGAGGACTTTAGTTGTTTACATCCAATTTCGGAAGGTTTCACTCCGAATTTATTCAACATCTTAATCAGATATGTAGGAGTACCGCTACCAAACCAATAAGATCCAAATTTTCCATCAGCAAAAGCATTTAGCAAACTGAAAGGATTATATATATCGGGCGAAGGAGATGTGAAATGATAACCATCATAATTTTCTTTCAGTTTCATCAAAGCCTCTTCAGGTGTTATCTCCAATTTCTTTGCCAATTCTCCCAAATCATCCTTCATTTGCAAACGTATCTCATCTTCACTAATTCCACAGATAGCAGCGTATGGCTCATCCATACTAATATTCTTTATATTATTCAACTCACTAAAAATACTTAGTTGGGAGAATTTGGTAATACCAGTCAAAAATACATATCGCAAATAAGGATCACAAGCTTTTAACGGACTGTAGAAGTTACGCATGATATTACGCAATACATCCAGGTTTTCCCATTCGTGCACCACATCCAGCAGAGGAGCATCATATTCATCAATAAGCACGACCACTTTCTTGCCGGTTTGCTCATAAGCACGTTTTATCAGTCCCATCAAACGCTGATTGGGATTAACCTCCTCCTCCAGCCGTCCATAAATCTGCTCATAACCATATAGTTTCAGATTCAATTCTTGGAGCAACTGTTCACTATCCGCATGTTTGGCAGTACTCATATCGAAGTGAAGTACCGGATATTCCGTCCACTCCTTCTCCAGTTTCTCCATAGCCAATCCATGAAACAGCTCCTTACGTCCGGAAAAATAGCTATGCAGCGTGGAAGTAAGTAATGACTTACCAAAACGTCGTGGACGGCTCAAAAACATATAGCTGGAAGCCGAATGAGTCATCCGGTAAACATATTCCGTTTTATCAATATAGAGGTAATTCCCCTCCCGTATCTTCGAGAATGTCTGTATCCCGATAGGATATAGTCTTTGCAAATCTTCCATATCAACCATATTTTTCACATACTTAAGCATTTATAATCTCCCAGCCCCCAATCGTACACCGTTCGCTATCAAAACTGACAGCCACCTTTACGACAGGCAATCCACATAAAGCAAAGCGTTCCGGATAATTCTTCAAATCAATTTGCTCCATCGCTTCACCCGCACTTTTATCCAGTTTCAGTTCCATCACATACAATGTAGTCTTCGTACGAAGCACTATATCTACCCGTCCACGAGGAGTACGAACTTCCACATCCACATAATACCCCAACAAACTGAATATGATATAAAAGACCTGCTGATAGTGTCCTTCATATTTCGTATTATCGCATTGCGGTATAGTGGACAGGAACGTTTGCAAACGGCGTAATGCAGTATCCATATCCCCATTACGGATATCACGGGAAAGATACGCCACCATTGTCGTGGTTTCCGGAGCTTTACTACCGACATAATGTGGAAGAAGACTTTTCATCAGGCCTATTCTCACTTCCTTATTAGGAATATTCAATGTATACAAGTCTAATTCCTCATCATAATTCTTAATAGTGATATAGCCACTTTGATATAGCAGCGGGATAATACTTGTCATCCTTTCTGTTGGTGCATCAAAATCCTCGACCGAAACCCTATTATTTCCAATTTCGGAAGGTTCCACGCCAAACTTCTTCAACATATTTATCAGATACGTAGGCGTACCGCTACCAAACCAATAAGATCCAAATTTTCCATCTGCAAAAGCATTTAGCAAACTGAAAGGATTATATATATCGGGCGAAGGAGAAGTGAAATGATAACCATCATAATTTTCTTTCAATTTCATCAAAGCCTCTTCAGGTGTTATCCCCAATTTCTTTGCCAATCCTTCCAAATCATCCTTCATTTGCAAACGTATCTCATCTTCACTAATTCCACAGATAACAGCGTATGGCTCATCCATACTAATATTCTTTATATTATTCAACTCACTAAAAATACTTAGTTGTGAGAATTTAGTAATACCAGTCAGAAATACATAACGCAAATAAGGATCACAAGCTTTTAACGGACTGTAGAAGTTACGCATGATGTTACGCAATACATCCAGATTTTCCCGTTCATGTACTACATCAAGCAAAGGAGCATCATATTCATCAATAAGCACAACCACCTTCTTACCTGTTTGCTCATAAGCACGCTTAATAAGATTGACTAAGCGTAGATTGGCATCCCCCTCTACTGTGTTAATAGCAAACGTACGTTCATATTCAGCAAGCATAAAATCAAGAAGACGTTCCAATCCTCCTTTATCCACATGTTTCGCCATACTCATATCGAAGTGAAGTACCGGATATTCCGTCCACTCCTTCTCCAGTTTCTCCATAGCCAATCCGTGAAACAGGTCCTTGCGTCCGGAAAAATAGCTATGCAGCGTAGAAGTAAGTAATGATTTCCCAAAACGTCGTGGACGGCTCAAGAACATATAACTGGAAGCCGAATGAGTCATCCGATAAACATATGCTGTTTTATCAATATAGAGGTAATTCCCCTCCCGTATCTTCGAGAATGTCTGAATCCCGATAGGATATAATCTTTGCAAATCTTCCATATCAATCATATTTTTCACAAAGCTACTAAAAATTATCCATCAGTCATTGCATTACAAAAAAAATATCAACTATCTTCACAGACAGTTGATATTATAGAAATCACATCGGATTTACACCGACATGAGGGCGTTGATCAGGAATACACCGCTGTGTATTTCCTGACCACAAAATGTAGGGATCTTCATGTGTGTAGCATGAAGTTAGGGACCTACACATTCTTCATCTCACTTTTTCTAAAAGTACTTTGAAGCACTCTATTTCTCTTTATTATCGCTAGTTTCTCCATATCCGTAACCATAGCCATATCGTTTACCATAACCATAGTACTTACCATATTTACCATAACCGTAATAATAACCATATTTTCTTTTCTTCAAATCCAAACCATTGATTACAGTACATAGGTTAGGTAACTTATTTCCATCAATAAGTTCATTAATCAAAGTATACTCATTCTTACGAGTATAATCCGCGCGACATACATAAACAGATAAATCAGCCACACGTCCTATCAATAAAGTATCGGTAACCATACCAACAGGAGCTGTATCCAGAATTACATATTCAAAATTCTTCTTAAGAGTCTCAATCGCTTTATCCAATCCATCACGGGCCAACAATTCAGTCGGATTAGGAGGAACTGTTCCACCAGGAAGAATATAGAGATTCTTACTGACATCGGAAAGCTGTACCAAATCCATCAAGTTCTTTTCCGGATTGGCCAAATATTGAGTTATACCTTGTTCTCTTTTTGATATATTGAATACCTTATTCAAACCTGGCTTGCGGATATCAAGACCAACGATTACTACTTTCTTGCCCAATAAAGAAAGACTGATAGCAAGATTACCAGAGATAAAGGATTTACCTTCACCACTGACTGTGGAAGTAACCAAAATCACCTTCTTGTCATTTCCAAGCATAAACTGAAGATTCGTTCGGACATTGCGGAAGGTTTCACTCATCAGGTTGTTTTGATTCTCAAATACAGCAATAGCTCCTTGTTTTTCATCAGTCAATGGGATATCACCGACAATAGGTGCACTGGTAAGTTTCTCTACATCTGCACGACCTTCAATCTTAAATTTAGCTAATTCGAGTAAATAAATAACCCCTACCGGAATTCCAAGACCTAATATCAAAGCGATCAAATAAGTAATCTTACTTCTAGGAGACACAGGAGCATCATCCGCTATAGCGTCATCTATTATCTTTGCATTATTGGCAGTAGCAGCCAAAGTTATAGCATTCTCTTCACGCTTCTGAAGTAACATCAGATAAAGCCCGGCTTTTATCTCCTGTTGACGAGCAATACTCACAAACTCACGTTCCTGTCCAGGCGCCTCACTGATGCGACGGGAATAACGATTCGCTTCACGATCCAGATCCGCTTTTGTGATATACAATCCACGCAACACCCTATCTAAAGAGACTTGTACATTCTCTTTCATTGCACTAATGCTTGTATCCAGATTTATAATAGTAGGATTATTCTCCGTTGATGTACGCAGCAAACGTTTTCTCTCAACAAGCACATCATTATATCGATTGATGGCAGCAGCAAGATTCAAATCCTGCAACCCGATATTACTAGGTAAAACCTCATAACCTTCATTTTGCATATATTTCTGCAAATCCTGCAGCAAATTAATCTGGGTTTGATTCTCCACACGTTTCTTTTCATATTCAGCACTACCCGTCAAAGCTATCTGTGCATCACTGGTTAAATCTGTAATACCCGCTCCACGCTTAAAACTTTCCAGATCCTTTTCCGTACTACCGAGTTCTTTCGAAATAATACTAATACGTTCATTGATAAATTCTGCTGTTTTCTGCGCCACCTCGTTCTTATCATTATTCGTATTGATATTATACATCTCCAACAGCTTATTGATAAAATCCTTGCCGCGCTGTACATTTGAATTTTTCAATGATATGACAGCTACAGAAGTGGTTTTGGAAGTAGGTTCGATAGTCATATTCTTACAACACCATTTCGCTACAGCCAAAGGCCTATTAATTGTTGCTGTAATATTACGTGTAGTCTTTTCCGGATCTGTAATTTCTTCCAATGTCCTTTTAGAAGATAATACCGAGTCCGGCGTCAGGAAAAAAGCCAATGTCCCTTTGCCGGTAGGAAAAACAGCCGGCAATTTTTCGAAATGTTTCTGATATTTATTACCGGCAATCTTCACATTCACATCCATACTTCCCTGTGGTTGCAATGCCATCTCCACAATCATCGGTTCCTCCAACAAATCAGCTTCCTGCGGAGTCAGACTCACTTGTACCGGTGAAGTCTTATACGTGTTTCTGGAAGGGAATTCATCTTCATCCGTATAGGAAATATAAAGCCCCAAATCTTCAACCACCTCTTTAACGATAGTCTTGGAACGGAGAACTTCAATCTCGTTATCAATATTCTGCGAAGAAGAGACCATACCATCCAATCCCAGACTCTCCAACCCGGAAAGCATTCCGGCACTACCACCTTTCTTATCATCCTTTATTAAAACCGTAGCGGAAATATTATATACGGGAGTGGATATATAAAGATAGACCCATGCCGCAATCAAACACGCCACAACCGCACCCACAAACCAAGGCCAGTGGATCAAATACTTAAACAGTAGTTCCTTAACGTCTATATTTTCTTCCTTAGATTCTTGTGCTTCGTTGAAATCTGTTTCTTTCATTGCAAATCATTATTTTAAAATATTTACTAATAGGCTGACGATAGATACCAAAATAGAAGTAGCAGAGAACCAAAGACTGGTACTGTTGCCCACATCCGAATTTCGAGCCTTTGCTTTATTAGGGGTTACATAAACAATATCATTCTGCTGTAACCAATAGTAAGGTGAAAGAATGGTTTCGGCCTTATTCAAATCCAAGGTTACAATTTGCTGTTTGCCGTTTGCGTCCTCACGAATCAACTTCACATTATCACGAAGACCGTATACTGTCATATCACCTGCCATGGCTAATGCTTCCAACAGATTTACTTTCTCATTAGAGATAGTAAAAGTACCCGGTCTGGTAACTTCGCCGATAACAGATATTTTATAATTTACCATACGCACCGTTACAATGGGAGTCTCCTTCATGTAAGGCTTCAATTTATCTATAATCAGCTGTTCAGCTTCCCTTTTCGTTAAGCCGCCTAACTTCAATTCTCCTAATACAGGAAAATTTATATTTCCTTCATTATCTACCAAATAAGGTTGTAATACAGGTTGAGTAGTCACATAAGACGAAGTACTCACAGCTATTCCAGCATTACTGGCCACTGTCAGGTTAAAAGGTATCGCAAGTTCAGGACTAGTGCACGATACCACAATAGTCAACAAATCCTTTGGCATTATCTTGGCATCATACAATTTTTCCTGTTGTTCTACCTCGTTCACAACTTCCACATTTTGAAAATATGGAACCTTTTTATAAGACTGACAAGCAGTCAATAGGAATGGCAACAATAGTAGCCATAAATTTCTGTTGTTAAGTCTTCTCATCATAATTCGTAAATTCATAATTAAACGCCCTTTAATTTCTAAGTTTTTATTATCGTCTTTTTATTGTCAATTATTTAATATGCTTCTTTTTCTCCGCGTATGGCATTATACACTGTCTTATACATAATATATAAATCCAATAAAAAAGTCCAATGCTCTATGTACCAGATATCACGTTGCACGCGACCCTCCATCTGCCAGAGTTCTTTCGTCTCACCACGATAACCAGTCACCTGCGCCCAACCAGTTATTCCAGGTTTAACAAAGTGACGAACCATAAACTTATTTATCAGATTAGAATATTCCTCCGTATGCTTCAACATGTGTGGACGGGGACCTACAATAGACATATCACCCTTCAACACATTGATGAATTGTGGTAATTCATCCACACTAGTCTTCCTCATAATCTCTCCGATACGTGTTTTACGAGGATCATTTTCCGTGGCCTGAAGAGTATCACATTGCGTATTAACCTTCATCGAACGAAACTTGTAACACCAGAATTCACGACCATCCTCACCACTGCGTTTCTGCTTGAAAAAGACAGGGCCGGGAGAACTTAGCTTGATCGCAATTCCGAAGAATATATAAACGAACGGGAAGACTGTAATAAGAAATAGCCCTGAACAAATGACATCAAAAGTACGCTTGATAATACGGTTCTCCAATGACTCCAATGGCTCACAACGAATGGAAAGCACAGGAACATTACCCAATAACTCAAAATGCATCCTACGTTTCAAATAGTTACGGACATTAGGAACACTAAAAAAACGGACCAAATGATTTTCACAGTAATTAATAATAGGAACAATCTCCGCACTACGCACAGAAGGAAGACTACAATAAAGCTGATTAATCTCTCCCGCATGTTTTTCTAAAAAAACACTTACTTCATTGGGTTGTCCCAAATATGGAACCTCCTGTGGATACCGACCCGAAGGAAAATCCTCGAAATAACCCAGTACACGATAACCAGACGTAGGATCATCCGTCATCGCATGATAAAGTTCCTGCATATTCTCATGGCTCCCAACCAATACGACCTTACGAACATTTCCTCCCTTTTTTCGATAAAGCTCCAGAAAGTGACGGGAAATTAAACGATAGCTGATAATAACAATTATTAAAGCAACATAAAACAGTCCGAAATATCGGGAATGTGAAAAATGAAAATGAAAAACAAGCAACGTACAAACCGATAAAAAGACAAAAGGAACCATGTTACGTAAAACACGGATCATAATCTGTTCAGGACGTACCACAGGACGATGAAGAATAACACCTGAATGCATATTACAAAGTAAATAGCACAGAGTGATAAGAGTCATACCCTGAAAGATAGAACCGCAATGAATACACCAGAAACGGGTACCCAGAAACAAATTAAATCCCCATAAAAGCAGGTTCAGCAAAATAAGATCCCCAAAAAGGACCAAAGATTTTAGGACTTTGTTAAAACGTTGGACTTCCTGCATACACTTTATTTTTATAATTCTTATCTGGAATAATTACCTATTTTTTCAGTAATGCGAGTACAAATTGCGGTACTTTCCAAGCCATCTTTTCCAATTTGGTCAAAGTAGGCCATAATCCGTGCGAGACATACACCCTAATATCCTCTTCCCACATCTTCTTACGTTTAGCACTATCAGTAGAAAGCCCACCCATACGCATCCGCACGATATATTCATTGAGATATGTCACCGTGAGTCCACCGGTCAACAGATAGCGTACCAATAGGTCACTATCAGCTGCAATTTTATAACTCTCGTTATAAAGCCCCAGTCTCATCATTACATCGCGTCGTATATAGCAAGTGGGATGAAGCGGAAGCCATCCATGACGCACTTTCCAAAGACGATACCCTCCCCCAATCCAGTTGCGCACCACTTTGTTCGTATTATCAGGATTCACAAAGAGACCATCACCATATAAGAAATCAGCATGTGTCCGTTTTATTCGTTTTACAATGCGCCCAATTACCCCATTATCATAAAAAAAATCATCCGAATGCAGCAATCCAATTATCTCTCCCGTAGCCACACGAATACCCTTATTGATAGCCTCATACATACCATGGTCAGGTTCCGATATAATGATCGAAATTCGATCTACATATTCTCGGATAATATCCAACGAACCATCCGTACTGGAGCCATCCACCACAATAAACTCTATGTCATTATAATCCTGTGCTAAGACACTCTCGATAGCACTCCTAATCGTTGCTGCACGATTGTAGCACGAAGTTATAATTGAAACTTTCATAAAAAATAGCTTTATCCATTAATAAAACATATACTGCCTCTTTTACTCATATTTATGAATCCAATCTAAAGTGACCTTAGTACCCTCTACCCTAGATACCGGCAAATGAGGAGCTATTGATTTTATAGGCTCCAAATTATGAACATTGTTCGTTGTCATATTATGCAGTCGGAAGCTAGTCATAGGGAAAGCGATTCCTATTTTTTTTAAACAATCCCCCACATATCCCATCCATCGGAAGCAAAAATAAGGGACATGAGGAATTTTAATACCTTCGATATTTGCTATTTCATTAGCCCAATCTGTGATAGAATAGGCTTCGTAGTCTCCTAGATAATACACATTTCTGTTCACTTTTTCAGACTCCGCCTTCAAGATAGATTCTATTTGATAAATAGCATTGTCAACATATCCATACGTCTTTTTACAAGCTTTCTTGCCCATATGAAAATACATACGATTCATCACAATATGGAAAAATTTATCGTAAGGTTCTCCAAACCATGGTCCCCAGATTGATGTGGGCCTTATAATGCTCCATGTATAAGACGGATTTGCCTTCTTTATTCTTCTTTCTGTTTCAACTTTACTTTCTCCATAAAGTGTATGAGGCGCATAGTCTTCAAAATCTTTAGGCATGTATCCGGGTTCACACACATACATTGATGAAGCAAACACTGCTTTTTGGACTGTACCAGCTTCATCAATTGCTTTCAACAGGTTACTTACTCCAGTCATATTGGCATCGTAATCTTTCAAAGTCAAGCCTCTTAAATCTGTTCGAGCTGCCAGATGAATCACTATATCCGGTTTGTATTCCACAATTTTCTCCCTCAACTCTTCATACTCTCTAATATCCACGCGTTTCCAAAATCTATTGTGAGAATCGATTTTAGGCTCATTAATATCGAAAGTAAGAAGTTCGGCATCTGTTTTTTTTAACAGATGTTCTATCAGATTAGTACCAATAAATCCGCTTCCACCTGTAATTAGTATCTTTTTCATTAATGAGGTATATGATTAATTTTCTTAGACTTTTTACTCATTATAAAAGGTTTATATATTCTTCTTGATAGCGCCTAGACATTACTTCAGAGGTAAACTCTTTAGTGTAAACGTATTGAATGTTTTCTGAAGCCTTTAAACTATCAAATTCCAGTATTCTTGTTATCCCTTCAAGCAACTCTTTCTGATTGTGTTGATTGTAGAGAATACCTGTATCATCTCCCAACATATTCATTACTGCTCTATGCGATGGAATATCAGACAAAAGCATAGGAAGTCCAACACTCATACTTTCCAACAAGGTATTCGCCAATCCTTCTGTATTGGAAGCCGATATATAAAAATCAGATGCAATTATATAATCATAAACCCTGTTTGAAAAACCAGGCATTATGATATTTGTACTTTCTTGTTTTTTAAGCTCATCCCACATGGGGCCCTTACCAAGCATCACAAGTCCAATGTCTGATCTGTCGAGTAAACGAAACGCATGGATGATAATATCAGGATTCTTTTCTTGTGAGAATCGACTAATAAAAATGAAATATTTCATCCCCTCTTTCAATCCAAATTCTTTTCGATATTTTGATTTTTCATCGTCATTATACTTCCAAACAGGCATAGAGGAACCATTAGGAATACATTTAAAATCCCAACCTTTATTAGTTAAATAATCTTCTCTAATATTGGGAGCACAACAAATCCCATTTTTTATCCAACGAGTGAAAATATGATCAAGTAAAATAACAATTTCACCTTTAATTTTGCCATATAATACAATCTGAAACTCATTTGGATAATTGTGAATAGTGAATATCTTAATAAATTTCTTTGGAAGAAATGCCATAAGATATAAAGATCGCGGACAATGAGCATGTAACACATTCGGTTCAATCTCATTAACAGTGTCTTTTAGCCTTAAATATAATGAAATTGGATTCAGAAATTTATTCTTCGAAAGTTGATATATACTTATAGGTAATTTTGAGAAATCATGCATTCTTGTCGTTTCTTTCTCTGGAACAAATGTAATAATAGAGACTTCAAATTTTAAGAAATCAATATTCTTAATGATGTTATACATTACATTGACAGGTCCTTCGTTGCATAGCGAGGACACTAAGTAGCAAATTCGTTTCTTTTCCATAGCCTATACCTCTATTGAAGAGCATTTTTAAGATAATCCCATGAAACTTTCTTTAAAATTTCAAGCTTTGAATTCACTTTATTGTAATCTATTTTTTTATTTTGCAGTTCACGGTATATAATTGGATCATTTTCATCAAAATATCTATCTTCAAGACCCACAGATTTAAGTAAATCCTTTAATCTACTATTTTTCCCATTACTAGGAGATATCACAACAAACTGTTTATTGTAAATCAAGCTGAAGGCTAATCCATGAAAAGAGTCCGTTATTACAAATTTAGCTCCGGCAATATACCTAATCCAATTCTCAATCGATGGTGGATAAACATACCTAAAACCAAATGTAGGTCTAATGGTTGAAATCATTTTTGGTGTTTTACCCAAAGATCTCGATAGCCTGATTGTTTTCTCCAATTGTAGTTTACCTCTATTGAGTAAATAACAAATCACCTCATCATTATTCACTATACTTCCTGTTATTTCATTATAGTCAGCATGTAATAGCGTAGGGTCTAAAACTACTTGTGAGTTGAGTTTAAATAAGCTATTCAAAAGATATTTTCCAGTCTCTTCTCTAACACTTATGCTACAAAATCTATGAAGAGAGCTATTTATGCTCGGTAGTAAACTCTGATATTGTTCAGGCCATTTTGAAATTCCAAAACTAGAAGCATAGGAGATTCTTCGAATGTCAGATTCTCCAAAATCCAAGAAGTATGCCAAGCATTTACTCTGACTGATCCCCGGATTCCAAACTTGATCACTGCCTACCATTAAACAATCATAATTTGAAGCTATTGCATTTAAGTCGTCCATAGATTGAATCACCTTTGTTTCACTAGGATAAAATGTTTCCATAAATCTATCAAACGCTTTTATCTTAAAATAAAAGATTATCGAACTATTCGATCTTTTTTCATCTTGCCGGAAATTTATAAATTCAACTTCATGACCTAGTTCTTTTAGGGCTCGACACGTTGCATAACTTTGCATTACTGCACCATAGTTTGCAGAATGATGATATGTTAGTAATCCGATTCTCATCACTTATTGATTAAATTTTACATACTGTTTATATGAATAGCGATGCGAAACTGCAACTTTAAAGTCATCCTTATACGTTCCAACACCTATCAAAAGAACTGGAATCTCATTTCCGGGAATATTCATTTCTTGCTTTATCTTTTTTATGACTCTCCATTTATGTCCCATAGTCAATGGTATGGTAGCTAATCCATTATAATGAAGGGAGTAAAGAAGATTCATCGCATAAAGTCCTCCATCAACAAAAGGTAGATTTTGTTCATAAAAGCCATAATTCCTCAAATCACCACATATAAGAATAGCACATTGCATTTGTTCATAAAACCCCTTGCTCCCTCCTTGTAACTTGAACATTTTTTCAACTAACTTATTTTCTGTATACACATGAATTACCCAACTCTGTCTATTACAAGCTGATGGAGTGCGTTCACAAAGTTTTAATGCAGCATAAACTTTATCTATATCTAATGGTGAATCACCAAAATCACGAATAGAAAAACGTGATTGAGAAAATGAATCAAAAGGACATTGGGTTTTACTTGAAACATCTTTTAAGCTAAGATTATATATTCCGCCAACATCATTGCTTTTTATATTGTAACAAGAGCACAATTTATTGAGTGCTATCTCTATATCAGCCATAGCAGCACCCATATTCTCATTAAATTCGATATACTTCTGTAAGACGGAGACAGATTCAACAACAAACTGTTTCGAGCCACCTTTTTTTAGCAAATCCGCAAGATCCTCAATAAGAGAAAATGCCTTTTCTTTTCCAAATCCCACCCTTACTCTACCAATAGACATTCCCTTTTCCAAGGCATGTATTCTGATTTGCAATTCAGCTTGTTTCTTATATATATCCTTTGTTTGATTTGTGCTTCCATTATACAAAGTCAATGAAAAGGATTCTCCTATTTTTTCATATATAATCCGTAGCCATACAATAAAGCTATTTCCTTTAATAGCTGATTTAAACCTTTCTTTCATTTGAAACAATCTAAAGATTTATTTACTCAATACATCATCAAACATTTTCACATACAGAGACGCAATTCTTCCAAACGAATAGTATTGTTCTGTATGCTCTGCCATTAAAGCTTTCAACTTACTATAATCACATGCATACTTATCTATGGCATTAGCCATTACACGAACTAAATCGTTTACATTCCCTGGTTCAAAAAGATATCCATTCACACCTTCAAGAATTTCATCAGAAAAGCCTAATAAATTTGATGCTATAATTGGAATATTATAATTAAATGCAATTTTTGTAGGGCCACTTTGAGACACTACTCTATAAGGTTGAACAAAATAGTCAGTGGAAGCAAATAGATTAGCTATTTCAGAATTATCTATTGACCGAATATCTATATCAAAAAGCTCTGGATATTTAATTTTTGTCTGATAAAAACTCCAATCTTTACACATACCATTAATCGATACCCTAAAGTTTCGATATCCTTTATCATAAAGTACACATGCAGCATCTATTAACAAATCAATATTTTTAGCATAATTAATTGTACCAAATGAAAGGAATCGAATAATACCATCTTTAGGTTTCACAATGGTAGGAACACCAAAGTCTTTTAAGGCTAATGGAATCTTAAATACCCTTGAACTAGGAAAATGTTTTTGAAAAAGCTCCGCTTGTGACTTAGAAAACATATTAACATATTTCACTCGTGAATAAACCAATCTACGCAGTATATTTAATAGTCTTTTATGTCCCATACCTATATGAACTTCTCCTTGATGTGCTGTTTGAATATAATGTCTCTTTGGTAATAAATAAAACATTGGCAATTTCCATGGTGAATAGATACTATCATTCATATAAATTATATCAGGAGTTTGCCTTTTTATAGCTTTGCCAAGGCGTATATTTATTAGAATATTCTTAGGATTGCGCATTTTATAATTGAACCTAAAAAATTCAATTGTCAAATTCATATTTTCTTTCCTTATTTGTTCGAAGTCTGACTCTTTGAACCTATTATTCCTACTAAAAAGTACGATCCAATGAATATCATAATGCTTTAAAATTTCATGCATATTGAAATAATTCAAATCGCAGTCAATGAAGCAATCTGGAGTAATCCAACATATTTTTTTCTTATTCATACAAAATAGGGTATAAGGTAAACACTAACGATATAAAGTTATTCACAATATTCATCGACAGAAGTATATATAATCCGTTTCATCGGATGCTAATCTCCATGAAGATTTACTATTGTAAGAGTAACCACCTCCTCGAACTTATACACTGATACTTTAAGTCATGATTTCGTTCGCCTATTATTTTTGCAGGAATGCCACCCACGATAGCATAATCTGGAACGTCTTTAGTCACTACAGCTCCTGCTGCCACTACCGCCCCCTTACCTATTGTTACCCCTTTTAATATTGTCGCTCCCACTCCAATCCAGACATAATCACCAATAACAATAGGTTGATGATCTCCTTCAAATGTGGGAGAGTTAACATCATGTCCACCGCTAATAATGTTGCATCGGTGACTAATCGAGACACTATTTCCAATAGTTATACCACCAAATGCTTGTAAAATACACCCTCTATTAATATGGGTATAGTTTCCTATATTTAGTTTTGTTACTCTGCCTATATATCCACACATATCAATTCGTGTATGATGGCCTATCTTGCCACCAAACATTATAAGACAATATTTACGTATTATGTGAGATGGAATATATGTAACTATATTGTTATAGAAATAACCAATTAGAGACATCAAAATAATTTTCAAATGGTTCATGGTCTTTTATTTTAATAGTTATCAATAAGTTCTATCCATCGTTGACCAACTCGTCTGACATCAAATTCTCGGCTTTTTTCCATGGCTTTAACGCTGATTATTTCTTTATTCTTTTTTGATAACAATATAAATTCTTTTATCTTCTGTACATATTCACCTTCATCGAATGGCGTAATGACATATCCATTGACCTTATCATCTATTATATCTGGTAGAGATGCAAATGAATTAAAAACAAATGGCACACATCCATACTGCATTGCTTCAATTAAGACCATACTAAATCCCTCGTAGTTACTTGTCATGCAACTGCATACGGCTTTTTTATAATATTCCGTCGGATTTTGAAAATCATGAAATGTGATACGTTTAAGACGCATTTCATGAGCCAGATTCTCATACAATTCTTTTTCGGGTCCTCCTCCTACTATTTCAAGTCTATAATCGAGTAATTCATTTTGCAGTCTTTTCCAAATATTAAGAAGAGATTGAAAACGCTTTTGTCTAGTATTTATTCTTCCGACATATAGAATCATTTTCTCTTTCTTCTGATAATCCAATTGATATTCTTCATCAATACAGAATGGATTGGGCAAAGCACATATACATTTAGGGTTGAAATCATAAAAACTTTTTAGGTCATCCCTAAAGAAATCAGAAAGAAGGACTATCTTCATTTTATTTAATTCAATTCTTCTGAATGATGCTAAATATCTCAAATCAAAACGTATACGTTTTAAGCATCTGTCAACAAAAGATTCTTTCAATATATTTGGCAACTTTGCCGAACTGGGATACATCAATTTGGATGGAACATTGTGTACATGAAAGAAAACCTTTTTATCAATTAACCGAGAACAGTAATTGAACAATTGATAACTTGGAAATGGACAAATTACAATATCTACAGCCATTTCCATCATTACCTTGTCTAACTTATCAAAATATCCAACATTATCAATAGAATACTCCATAAATATCGCTTTGGTATAGACGGAATTTTTATCATAATCAGTTTTTCTTTGATACGTAGCAAACACATTATATCCATGCTCCCTAAAATAAGGCACAAGATTATGATATACCCTTTCGACTCCTCCAGTTGTGGGATCTATTGCATTCGTAAACGTTATAAGTATATTTTTCATATACTATATTTCAGAATTGATGTATTCAACAAATTGTTTGTATTGAAGTTGATTATCAAATGATTGAGCTCTCAATACTGAATGTTGAGCCATATTTTCTAATTTAGCTTTATCCATACCATATATATTTTCCATTGCTGCAGCCAATGAATTAACCAGATTCGCATCATTCTCCACAACAATGCCGCACTCTTCATTAACGATTTCCGGCATTCCTCCACTTCTCGTTATAATGACAGGCAAGGAGCTTGCAATTGCCTCAAGGCAGGTAAGTGCAAAAGGCTCCTCCCATATGGAAGGGAATACACCCACATTTGCAATTTGATAATATCGATGAATGACTTCATACTTTACAAAGCCTGTAAATATGACCCGTTCTCCCAACTGATGAATGATAGACGCAAGTTCTTTTTCGAATAGGGACACGTAAGTAGAAGAAAATGCAAAACTTCCGACAATAAGCAAATAGGCATCAGGCATTTTATCTTTAGATTCCAAGAAAGCAAGTAGCAATTCTTTTATACCTTTGTAATTTCTCAATCTACCCGAGAAAACAAAAAGAAAAGAATTTGCAGGAATATTTAATGACTTTCTCAATGTATGTCTTTTTTCATTTGTAGTCCTTACATTGAACTGATTAAAATTAATTGAATTATATAATAGCTTGATGGCAGCACCATATTTTCCTTCAACATTTTTCTGCAACACAGTGCATATATAGTTGCTAATCCCCAAATAAAGGTCTGTTGATTTTGCATTCAAATCATCCCAATGACGCAAGCTATGGGGCGGTACATTATGTATGCGTTGTATAACGGGCAATGCGGTTTTCCTCTTTATATAATCAGCATTAATTGAAGAACCTTCCAAAAGAACAGCATCAATATTGTTACAATTCTTGATGAAACGAACCAACGCGCTTGCATAACAATATCCAATAAATGGCAGACCTGTCCGTAAGGCTATAAAATTATAACAACGCTTTAGAAAGTCTGTCATTCGATTCAAAATACTCGAAGTACTAACAAAGTGAAAATGGGTATATCTATACTCTTTTGCCTTTTCTCTTGCATTAACGTTATCAATAGAAAGAATTTCAAGCTGCATTTGCTTTTCTTTTTCATTGGTATCAACCAGAAGCTGAACCAATGTTTCTACTGCACCTCCCAAAACTGACGGTATGGGTAATGTCCCATTATTCATTATAGCGATTCTTTTCATACAAGGATATTTTATAAATGAGATATAAACATATTGCTTGTATCAGAAAACATCCTTGACGGACAAATTCAGCAGACGTAAATGCACAAGTCAGAATGTATCCGAACCATACAGAAAGATATAAATATTTCTTGGGAAGTTTTGCAAATGCCGCTTTTAGTGACCACCATAACATTCCAATCAGGCTAAGTACTCCGGTCATCCAACTAATTCCCAACAATCCCCAATCGTAATAATGCAAGCCGTATGATTCATTTCTCACAATTTCTAAAGAATAAGATGTTCTCAATGCCCGGTTACATAATCCAGAACCCAAAAACATCTCTACCGCACTCTTATAATGATTACCATAATAATGGAACAAAGTTGCATATCTAATATAATCTTTATTACCAAAAGTCTGGTCGGATTCTTGCCTCTCCATCATTCTTTCAAAAACCGTTTGGAAGATGGGAGTAAGATAAAGCAGATAAGCACCTAATCCCCCTAATGCACACCAGAAGACAAGTTTCTTTGAAAAGCCGTTAAATCTTATAATCATTATTATAGAAAATACAGCAGAAAAGAACAGTAAAGTTCTAAATCCAAATAACAACATACACACCAATGAAAGCAACATGGGAAGTGTATAGTTCATTTTCTTCTCCAAGATTTTATTCAAACTATAAAAATATCCCAATGAATTAATGGACATTCCCACCATTCGAATTCGTCGGTTCAACACATCTATAGTTTCATTGTACTGATTGTTTTTATCTAGAAATACAAGTTTGGGATAGACTGAAACTTGATATAAGTAACAAAAGCAGAATATGATAAAAGCCCAGAACAATACCTTTTCAAGAACTTCAATACTTACATTGTATTTGCACAAGACAAAATAAAATACAATCATAAGATATATATTATATTCGCCCATAATACTGACAGGACTTTCATTCCTAAAATACATACACGACAAGATGCTTAGAAAGCAGCTAACTACAAAGATGGAAATGGGCTTACTGTAAGATGTTCCTTTTTTATAATAAAAGAAGAAAACACCCACCAACACGATAAATAAGTATCTAGGTATTGGAAGAAGACCGTAACCTTGTTCCAATATCAGACAAACTATTAATAATATCGGAAAGGAGTTTGCCAATGGATATCTTTTGACTATTGCATTATTCATCGTTGTATGGCCTGCTTTATAAATGTTTCCGAAGTCCGGACTATAATATCTAAATTAGGGGTGTTAAGAGACATTTCCTGAATATCCCCGCTATCTACATTAACTGTCGAATTTTCTATGCCGAAAGTATTCATTACATCCAGAGCCCGTCCATCGCCGGGCGCATTGAACAATACGGTTTTAAAAGGCTTGTTGAATATTATAGAAAATGCGGTTCCATGAAATGATGTTGTAACGACACATGAGGCATTGGCAAACAATCCCACAAATTCAAAAGGAGATGCTGTCAATATTCGATTCTTCATTTTTTTATATTCAGCCTCTGCTGTTACTTCAACAACACTCATGTGGTGTAATGCAGCATATTTATTTGCCATATCCAGTACCCTATCGTCTCTCTTTACCTGATATACAAGAAGGTATGGTTTGTCGGTAAAAGTTGGTTTGATAGCTACCTTTTGCCATTCATTGGCAGATAATAAAAACACAGGGTCTATAACTTTCGTTATTTCTTTATTTATGAGTGGTTGCAAAATATTTTTAAGCTCTGACTCTCTAACTGAAATATTCTCAAAATTGGAGAGTACTTCTTTATATTTTTTATAGTCATCGGAGATGATTCGTTTGGCTTCAGTACTAGCTGCATAGGATATAAATTTGCCTTTATGACTGACACTTCCACAAAAGAATTTATCAAAGCCATTGGTAATGCTAGGATTCCAAACTTGGTCACTGCCACAAATTATTATATCATAGCCTGTGACTTCACTGTCTGTTTCCGTATATTTCCGAGTTGAAAGAGGTAAGCTATCTATAAATGATTGAAATTTGTCAGAACGTTCTTTTCTTACCGTTAAGAACGGTAATATTCTAAGAACAAAGATAACTTTTCGTATTATATTAAGTCGGGAAATTCTACGCCAAGGCATAATACCATGGGACATAGTTAACGATTTGGGTCTATAATCTATTATCTCCGCATCATAGTTATTCTTCCGCAAATACGTTACTAAAGCATAGGTCTGCAACACGGCCCCATAATTGTGAGCACAATGAAATGTCAATATTCCTATCTTCATATTAAATGGATAATTTCCGCTTAATTTTGTCCATAAACATTCTTAGTTGGTAACGATAACCTACATTTCCATATTTCCTGGCAACATACAAAAATCCTCTTTTTTGATAATCCTTTGCAAATTGATGCCAACGAGGATCTACAGACGAAGGATGTTGCAGATTGGGTTGCAATGAATTCATCAAGTCTACATGCTTTGTATGCAGCATATAAGAACATTCCCTAAAAAAACTACACCCCTTATCCGTGTTACAAATAACGAGCGAGATTCCTTTATTGTCTGTATTCATTTTCGGTACGACTTTTTCATATCCCCAAAAGTCTCCGATAGTCAAATCAGAAGGTCTGGAAAGATTGCAATATTTACAATGCTCACAAGAGGGCCGGGAAATTAATCCTGAATAAAAAAGATACCTTAACAGAAAGTCTTTATGAATAGAGTTATCTGTAAAAGTAAAACTTTCCATGTGTGGTTGGTTCCACCCAATGGATTTTTCTCGAAATTCTAATTTGATAACGTTTGATTTGAATTTTGATTCTGTATAGCCAAGATAATCTTTCCATATAGAAGGACTGGGCACTGCATGACAAATAATGTCTATAAGAATGAGATTTTTTCTTTGAGCTTTTCCTATATAACTATTCAAACCTGCTGTTTGACATGGAGTACCAGAGAATAAAACAACCAAACCTGCCTTCAAATCTTGCTTCACTTGGCGGAACACCGTATTCATATCGCTCTGTACATACTTACTTCCCTTGAATTCGCTACATTCTTCTTTTGTAGTTGCTCGTTTATGGACGACTCTAAAATGGTCAGCATATCCTGCACCATACACAACGCCACCATATTCCAGAATATAATCAGACATAGCAACAAATACGGCTCCAGAACGGCTATATCTTAATTCTTCCTCATTTTTATGCCTTGCCGCATAAGCTAAAGGGTTATCTATATTTAAGCTTTTATCGTAATCGTCATTAAAAGCACACACCTTCTCACACAGACCGCAATCAACACACTTGCTTCGATCCACTTCCGGATAGAGAAATCCAAGCGCATCTGGTTTCATCGTGATAGCATCATGAGCGCAAATACTGGCACATGCAGTACATCCGCAACAATCTGCCTGATTATTGATATTTATCATTGTATCAACCGGATTTTTCTTATTACTATTATAAAGACCATCGTCGATAAGAACACTACAAATGGCGCAGTAAATGAGTATATATTTACTATAGAATTTGATGCTATCTTACCAACTATCATACCGATGATTGATATAAAGAGAGGATGAAAGATGTATATGTAAAGCGAATCTTTATTTCCAATAGTCGAATATATAGTTGGTTCTTTCTTCTTGAATGATAATACTAACAAGAATAGACATAGCGCAAGCAACGTGCTACTAAAATAATGTTCACGTCCGGGATTCTTGTCTAAATATAGCAATACCCATTTTTCCATTAGAGACGTCAATGAGAATAAAATGCCCCCAATAAGCCAATAATAGTATTTAATTTTACTAATCTTGTCACTATACTTCTTCAGACATGCCCCCAATGCAAAATATGGTAGACCGACAAACAAAAAGTTCCGTACATAGATAACTGGAAACTCTCTATCGAGAAAAAGTAAACTATACTTACCCAATATTAAGTCTGTCAGCAATAATATAGGAATGGCATAGAACATATATTTCCAAATCTTATACTTGCTTATAATCATTGCTATCAATAGTACATATAAATATGCCCCCAAATACCAAAGATGACCGCCAAAAGGATTTTCATTAAGAACTATAAAATTAAATAATTCACGAAGTGATGGTATGTAAACACTCCCTTGATGTATTGCCACAGCTTCTTTATAACAAGCAAACAACAACGTAGACCATACGATGATGTGCAAAATATTCCTAGTACTGCGTTTTAATCTCGATATTTCTATATCGCCATCGTTGAATAACAAATAACCACTAATCATAAAAAAGCAAGGCACTGCGCAACGTGTGAGTGGCAAGATGTAATCATGATATACACAATCAGTGTGAAGGAATACCACAAGGATTGCACATATAAACTTAAGAATATCTATTGAATAATTACGTTCTATCATCTTCTGATTTTTGCACATAAAGCACTGACCTTTGCCCAGACAAAAACTCTTTCTTCTTTACTACATCCTATATAAAATATCGAAATTGATGTGGTAAGTATTGACACTACAGATATAACTAAAAAGGATAAAAAGGTTTCATTTATGTTCTTTAATAATAATATTGGTAGAATCGCTGATGTTGACATTACCATCAAGACTTTTAAATACACATGTTTCAAATACTTGACAGAAGACAATCCAATCATTCCTCTGAGCATATAAAGACGTGCAACTAAACAGCATTGAGATATAAATATTGCAACAAACAATACAGACTCCGGTACACACCCCAAACGAAGAAAGATATATGATATAGGGAGATTCAGCATCTGCAGACCACCTACCATAATCTGATAGTTCCGAATTCTACCCGTGGCAAGCATGGCCGTAATCAATGGATTTGAAATAGATTCACTCATGGCAAAAAGCAACGTTAGCCGCACAAACAGAACTGCATGTTCCGGCACCAATTTCAGCCATAGCCCAAGAATATAGTGAGTATTGATAATCACCGGCAATGAGAGCAACAACAACATATAAAATGAGAACTTCGCTCCTTGAAAGATAAGTGCCATCATATAGTCTTGATTGCCAGAAGCATAAGATTTTGTAATTTGCGGATTTAATGCTGTCATAAAATTACTAACAAATCCTGAAATTGCTGAATTTACTTGCATAGCAATACCTTTAGCTGCATTTACAGACGGACCGAAAAACAAATTAATGACAACATTTCCACCTTGATCTCTTAACACGGATGAAGCAGCTCCAATGAAATTCCATCCTGCAAACCCAAACATATTCTTTAGAAGTTTTTTATCCCAACAAAAATGATAAGTACACTCTTTGAAATGCCTTTTACAATAATAGCCATAAGTAAAACGAATAATTATTGCTACAGAACACATCAAAATTGAATAAAACACCAATTTATCCATAGGAGCTATAACGATCAAATATGCAATAATAAGTTTGCCTATAGCTTCCAATATACTGATATAAGCAAAGGCCGACATTTTTTCATGTGCTATTATAGATGCGTTATATGGAACACTTATAAGATTTATGACAAAAGTGACAACAGAAAATTGGAGTACCCAATTAGCTGCCAGTATTCTATCTGCTGGAATAATCATCTTAGAATTAAGAAACCATACACCAACAATCTCTATTAATATGACTACGATTAAAGACAACAATATTTGGATAGTAACCGATGCTGAAAATATCTTATTCAGCTTACTTTGATCACCTTTCCCCAATTCAAAGGTAATAAATCTACTGATAGAAGCAGATAATGACCCCGATATTACCGAAAACATAGCTACAACGCCACCTACGACATTATATATACCAAAATCTTCAACTCCTAGAGCATCTAGTATGACACGTGAAGTATATAAACTCACGATCATCATAAAAAGCATACGAATATAGAGAAGTAAGGTATTCTTCGCTATTCGTTTATTGTTGTCTGTCGCTTGAGACATGTAAATATTTACTATATGCCTATAATACCTTTAAAGGTTATTCGGCACCTCCTATGTCATACTTTTGATTAATAATTTGATTATTGCCTCTCACCTATCGGCTCTACATACCCGACCGGCATATCCGCACAAGCACACCCCAGCATATTCAACCGGACAGCAATCTTACTTCTACCATCTACTGTAACAAGCTCTCCTACAAGCCCCGTCAAAGGACCTTTAATAACACGTACTTTCTCACCACGTGCCAAAGGAGCACTATTCATACAGATTGCCTCTTCGGAATAGTCGAGCATAAAACGGAAACGGGCCATTTGTTCATCAGGAATGATAGTCGGACTGCTCTCACCGCGCATTACCATATACCGACTAACTGTAGAAAAAGAAAGAACCTCTTTACGTTCTTTAGGATCAGCATGTACAAAGACCATCATGGGAAGCAGCACGGATTCAACCACTTTACGGCGGTCGCTCCATTGATGTACTTCTTGCTGGACCGGTACAAAATTTTCAATCCCCATTTTGTCTAAACGTTCGGCTACTTTCTTCTCATGATGCATACGAACCAGAGCAACATACCAGCGTTTAGAGTGTGCTACGCCTTCCCCTGTCCCAATTTTAGGCCCAGCACTTAAAGTTTCTTTCGTTAGAATCATACTTTTTTACCCCTTATGTGTCCGTTACTTCTTAGGTAACGGATAAGGTATTTATTCACAGGAAAACAGATGAAAACAGAAAAACATGGACAAGAACCGCCTACAGCAATGTTTTTCTAACCTACGCGAAGGGAAAAGCATCTTTGAAAACAGAATATAGGAATATCGGGCATGATCAAACAGAATCATCATGTCCTGATATATTTTTGTTGCATATTTCAACAAATCAGAAAAAAAAGAAGATTTTACTTGTTTACTATTTGTATTTTTGCATATCTTTGCACCGAATAATTATCCGTTACCTAAGAAGTAACAGAAACATTTCGCCCTTGATTTCTAACACTTTACCGTTAATTACCTACCTAAACGATAGTTCCTAATGTAAGATAAATTCCCTTTATTTACCTCTGTACGTTCTCTTAGCTCAAAACCCTTTAAATAGATTTGTGTGGTTTTTATTGATTTGTGTCCCAATGATTCACTGATCATTTCAATTGGCACTCCACGATACTTGGCTGTCGTTGCCCAGGAATGACGGAGTGTGTAAGAAGAAACGGGAGAATTCAAACGTAGAGCTCTCGCCAAATCCTTCAAACAATTATTGAATCTCCGAAGAGCAGACTGATATTCACGGTATGCCCTTTCATCCTTCCGTTTTTTATTACCGCAAAGTATGTCGAACAGATAGTCCGGACAATCAGGAATGGGTTCCTGATTACTTCGGAGTTGATTAATCATTCCTCTGGCAGTATCAAGCACTTCCACGCTCATGGGAGTTTTCGTCTTGATTCGATTATAGCGTAATACACTCTGATCTAAAGCCGATTTTTCCAGATGAGCTAAATCAGCGAATGACATTCCACAAAACTGGAACATCAGAGCAGCAATAGTTTGTGTACGACGTAAACGCTCCGATTTGGGATCCTCATACAAAAGTCTGTGCAACTCACCGGCAGGCAAAGCTTTCTTTTGTCGGACATCCACACCTGTATAGACATCATGAAATAATCGGGAAACATAAGGGGCACTCCCTGCTTCCACTCCCCGATTGTAAATGCTACGAAGCATACGCATATACGTAGAAATCGTATTAGGCTTCAAACCACACTCATAAAGATACTGACCATAACGTCGTAAACGTTCTTTGGTGACCTGCCTGAACGACATATTCAACGTACCACAAAACTTACTGAAAGAATAAAGGGCATTCTTATAGACATGCGCTGTAGAATAGCGCCCCTCCTTTCGTAAACGATTGATGTAGTTCTCCCCACATCGACTGAATCCATTTTTATTCATCATTTGCATCACTAGTTATTTTATATATATACTATTTGGCAAGCGACAAAAGAACAAATCTTTTTGCAGGTTCAATTTCACTTTCCAGATATTATTTTTAGAATTAACACATGTTTAACCAACGTTAAAATTAGTAGATTATGAAAAGTAAAAATGCCAAAAAAGGTAGTAAAAACGACAAGGTAAAAAGAAATGTCCAAACAATGAAAAAAGCTCCAGGGAAGCATTCAAAGGAAGAAATCATCAGTGAAGAAGAGCTGGATAACAGAATAGCAATCGACGGAGAGATCCGCCTTTATTTCACCATGTATTTAAAAATCTTTATTGATGGACATTTCCGCCATCCTAAGAAGAAAAAGCTGATAAATCTAGCCCAATATATCTATGACCAAAAAGTATTATACATCCACAAACATGGCGGCTATAAGTTAATGGAACTTAGCAGTATACATGCTGAATTGGGTGCATTGAAAAAACCTGTTGAGGAAGAGTACATGAAAGAAAAAAAGGAAAAAAGAGAACAGGCTGAAAAGGTCAAAAGCAAGTACTAAGAAAAAATAATGGGACAGTTGGAATATAAAGCTTACCTTCGCCGCCGTTTTCAACCGGTCGAAAACTAACAGATTTTCTCTTAAAAAAATAGTGACGGTATGCTATCGTTATAGCGTCACTATAATGAAAGGATAGTGACGCTATGACAACAACATACCGTCACTATCTATAAGGGAAGATTTACGCTCAAACAGAAATTTATTTTTCAAAATTAAAAACAGAAGAAAATGAGACAAAAAATCAGGAAAGGCAAGTTAGAAGCTTGCAAATTAGTATGGAAAAAACGTATTACTGCTGAAAAGGGGATTTCGGATAAATGTGCGGAGAGAATTGTACAAGAGTGCATTAAACTAATAGATCGCATGTTGTATGGGAATGTAGTGATAGCTTTTTACAAGCAGGATGGCACGTTTTGTCTGGAAAGAGGAACACTGGTAGGATATGAAAAATTCTTCCATAGAGAATTCAATATCACAGCAAAACAAGAGTCTATTCTCTATTGGAGTGAAGAACAAAAAGGATGGAGAAGATTTATGATCGGGAACCTGATGGAGTGGAGAGCTATTGTATAAGTTAGATTAAAATATATTGAACAATGAATATGATTAATAAAGGGATACCTTATTTTCCGACACCGGCAAACTTCTTTGACGAAGAAGTGATGGAACTATTAGAAGCTAAGTTTGGAGTATTAGCTTCTTACATTGTCATGCGATTGCTTTGTAAAATATATAAAGAGGGATATTATATCTCTTGGGGAAAGGAACAAAACCTAATTTTCGTCCGTAAAGTGGGCGGCGGGATCAAAGAGGACATGATGGAAAAGATTGTCGACCTATTATTGGAAAAAGGATTTTTCCATAAGGAAACCTACGAAAAATACGGCATACTCACTTCGGAACAGATTCAAAGGGTGTGGTTTGAAGCTACTACACGAAGGAAAATAGATTTCTCCCAACTACCTTATTTATTAGAGACCAAGAAGAAAAAAGGGATGCAAAAAGAAGAGTTGAACACGGAAAATGCAGACATTTTTGAAACTCAAGAGGAGGTGAGTCAAGAAAATGCAGACATTTCTCGACAAACTAAACTAAAGGAAACTAAACTAAATCATGAAGAAGAAGAAACCAACGTTGTTTCGATTGAAATTCCGGGGTATGCCTACAATCTGGCTACACACAACATCGCAGGATTGATGGAGAGTCTGGACAACCATAAAGTGACTGACCTAAAAGAGAAACAGACGATTCTCCGGCTATCGGACTATGGCAGGAAAGGCACCCAGGTGTGGAAACTGCTCTCCAATACAGCCTGGAGCAAAATCGGAGCACCGGGGAAATATATCATTGCAGCGTTAGCCAGTGGACGGAAATAAACCGACTGATTAAAAGCTGATAAAAAAGGTACGAAAAATCTGTGCTTTTCACAAATTCTTCGTACCTTTACGCTCCGGTAAAACAAGTTCTATCCACATAAAAGATAACAAAATGGAAAACAGAAGTTTAGTAACCATTGCCGAACATTCTAAAGAAAAAATCCTCTACATGCTCGAAATGGCGAAGCAGTTTGAAATGAACCCCAATCGCCGGTTATTACAAGGAAAGGTTGTAGCAACCCTGTTCTTTGAACCTTCCACTCGTACCCGCTTGAGTTTTGAAACAGCTGCCAACCGTCTCGGCGCACGAGTAATCGGATTCTCTGACCCCAAAGCTACCAGTTCTTCCAAAGGAGAAACACTTAAAGACACGATCATGATGGTGAGCAACTATGCAGATATTATCGTCATGCGACACCATCTCGAAGGAGCTGCACGGTATGCCAGCGAAGTAGCCCCGGTACCCATTGTCAACGCAGGTGACGGAGCCAACCAGCACCCGTCGCAGACGATGCTCGATCTTTACTCTATCTACAAGACGCAAGGAACGCTGGAAAATCTGAATATTTTCCTGGTGGGTGACTTGAAATACGGCCGCACCGTACATTCATTGCTGATGGCGATGCGACACTTTAATCCGACTTTCCATTTTATCGCTCCCGAAGAGCTGAAAATGCCGGAAGAATACAAACTTTACTGCAAAACGCACCAAATAAAATACGTTGAACATACAGACTTTTCCGAAGAGATTATCGCCGACGCCGATATTCTGTATATGACCCGTGTACAACGCGAACGTTTCACCGACCTGATGGAATATGAACGGGTGAAGAATGTATATATTCTCCGTAACAAAATGTTGGAGAACACACGTCCGAACCTGCGTATCCTGCACCCGCTTCCCCGTGTCAACGAAATTGCTTACGATGTGGATGACAACCCGAAAGCATACTATTTCCAACAGGCACAAAACGGTCTGTATGCCCGCGAAGCAATCCTTTGCGATGTATTAGGTATCACATTAGATGACGTTAAAAACGATATTTTATTATGAGCGAAAATAAACAAGCATTGCAAGTAGCTGCCCTGAAAAACGGGACAGTGATTGACCATATACCATCCGAAAAGCTCTTTACCGTAGTGCAACTGCTCGGTGTGGAACAGATGACTAGCAATATCACTATCGGATTCAACCTCGACAGTAAGAAATTAGGTAAAAAAGGGATCATCAAGATTGCAGATAAATTCTTCTGCGACGAAGAGATTAACCGTATTTCAGTAGTTGCCCCGCACGTCAAACTGAATATCATCCGCGATTACGAAGTAGTGGAAAAGAAAGAGGTGAAAATGCCGGATGAACTTCGGGGCATCGTGAAATGTGCCAATCCGAAATGTATCACCAACAACGAACCGATGGCCACTATCTTTCATGTGATAGACAAGGATAATTGTATCGTAAAGTGCCATTATTGCGAGAAAGAGCAGAAACGTGAAGAGATTACAATCCTCTGAATAAACGTATAGGCCTATGAAACAGGACTGGAAACCAGGAACGATGATCTATCCGCTGCCGGCTGTACTGGTCAGCTGCGGAAAGGAAGAAAGCGAATATAATATGTTCACAGTAGCATGGACGGGTACGATTTGTACAAACCCGCCCATGTGTTATATATCCGTACGTCCGGAACGCCATTCTTATGACATTATAAAAAAAAACATGGAGTTTGTCATCAACCTGACAACGAAAGATATGGCTTTTGCCACCGACTGGTGCGGAGTTCGTTCGGGACGTGATTATCATAAATTTGATGAGATGAAGCTGACACCCGGACAGTGTACGGTGGTTAGTGCTCCGTTGATTGAAGAATCTCCTCTTTGCATTGAATGCCGTGTGAAAGAAATCATCTCTCTCGGCTCACACGATATGTTTATCGCTGACGTAGTAAATGTGCGTGCGGACGACCGGAACCTGAATCCTGAAACCGGAAAGCTGGAACTGGCAGAAGCCAATCCGCTGGTATATGTGCACGGAGGATATTATAATCTGGGAGAGAAAATCGGTAAATTCGGTTGGAGTGTAGAAAAGAAGAAATCATAAAAAGTGCGATATTGCCATGAATATGCTGCGTAAATTCATCCTTCCCGGTTTGTTAGCTATAGCCTGCACGGCTGTCGGCCAGAACTATAACGCAGAAAAAGTAGACCGCCCCAATACAAAAAAAATAAATATCGGTATCAAGGCGGGATTCAACTCTTCCATGTTCATGGTGTCTGAACTGAAAATTAAGGATGTAACTATCGATGAGGTGCAGAATAACTACAAGATAGGTTATTTCGGCGCCCTCTTTATGCGCATCAACATGAAGAAGCATTTCATTCAGCCGGAAGTGTCCTATAATGTAAGCAAATGTGAGATCACTTTCGATAAGCTCGGTTCGCAGCATCCTGCCATCGAGCCTGATTATGCTTCCGTGCAATCGGTGTTGCACAGTGTGGATTTCCCTATTTTATACGGCTATAATGTGGTGAAAAAAGGGCCTTACGGAATGTCTATCTTCGCAGGCCCAAAACTTCGCTACTTATGGGGAAAACACAATGAAATCACTTTTAAGAATTTTGACCAAAAAGGGATTCACGAAAGGCTGTATCCGTTCAATGTCAGTGCAGTGATCGGTGTAGGCGTCAACATCTCCCGTATCTTTTTCGATTTCCGCTACGAACAAGGCATCGGAAATATCTCCAAGTCCATCATTTACGACAATATCAATTCTGATGGCAGCACAGGAGTGAGCAACATTATTTTCCGTCGCCGCGACAGTGCATTAAGTTTTTCGCTGGGATTCATCCTTTAAGAATAAAATATCATTAAATCCGGCTTTTTACTAACATTTTTCTTGTACTTCCTTCATTCTTTATTTATTTTCATTAACTTTGTGCGCTTAAAATAGGTATCTCGAATTAGAAATTTAATCTTACTTATAAAAGAATGAAAAGAGACGACATCATTTTCGACATTATCGAAAAAGAGCATCAACGTCAGTTGAAAGGAATCGAGCTTATTGCATCAGAAAATTTTGTGAGTGACCAGGTAATGCAGGCAATGGGTTCTTGCCTGACTAACAAGTACGCAGAAGGTTATCCCGGCAAACGTTATTACGGAGGTTGCGAAGTAGTAGACCAAAGCGAACAAATCGCTATCGACCGTCTGAAAGAAATTTTTGGCGCGGAATGGGCAAACGTACAACCACACTCGGGAGCACAAGCTAATGCTGCTGTTTTCCTCGCAGTTCTGAATCCGGGCGACAAATTCATGGGATTAAATCTTGCACACGGCGGACACCTTTCTCATGGCTCACTGGTAAACACTTCCGGTATCATCTATACTCCTTGCGAATATAACCTGAATCAGGAAACCGGACGCGTTGACTACGACCAGATGGAAGAAGTCGCTCTGCGTGAGAAACCGAAAATGATTATCGGTGGTGGTTCTGCATACTCTCGTGAATGGGATTACAAACGTATGCGTGAAATCGCTGACAAAGTAGGCGCTATCCTGATGATCGACATGGCTCACCCTGCCGGCCTGATCGCTGCCGGAGTGCTCGAGAATCCGGTTAAATATGCACATATCGTCACTTCTACTACACATAAAACACTTCGCGGACCTCGTGGTGGTGTCATCATGATGGGTAAGGATTTCCCCAATCCATGGGGTAAGACCACTCCGAAAGGTGAGATCAAGATGATGTCTCAATTACTGGATTCTGCCGTATTCCCAGGGGTTCAAGGCGGACCGTTGGAACATGTAATTGCTGCTAAAGCAGTTGCTTTCGGTGAAATCCTGCAACCTGAATTTAAGGAATATGCTAAACAAGTACAAAAGAACGCTGCTGTACTTGCACAGGCTTTGATTGACCGTGGCTTTACTATCGTTTCCGGTGGTACAGACAACCACTCTATGTTGGTCGACCTGCGTAGCAAATATCCTGAACTGACAGGTAAAGTGGCAGAAAAAGCATTGGTTTCTGCCGATATTACTGTTAACAAGAACATGGTTCCGTTCGACAGCCGTTCAGCTTTCCAGACTTCCGGTATCCGTTTGGGTACTCCTGCTATCACAACTCGTGGTGCAAAAGAAGATTTGATGCTCGAAATTGCTGAAATGATCGAGACTGTATTGTCTAACGTAGAAAATGAGGAAGTTATTGCACAAGTACGTGCACGTGTCAATGAGACAATGAAGAAATATCCTCTTTTTGCTTATTAAAAAACGATTTCAAAGCTAATAGCTTCACTGTTATCAGCTTTATTTCTTATTTATAAGGTCTGCTCTTTGTGAAAGGAGCAGGCTTTTTTTATTTATTAACGGTCCCGCCCGAACCATCTGTCCATATTTTCGTTTTTCTTACTATAAAAGAAATATATGATGTCATATATCACTCATAGCAAGGACGAATTCAACCGTACAGTGTGCAAGAAGAGAAAACAGAAGCGCACTGGACTCTATATACAGTCATCCCCGTCTTTCCACATTTTATTTCATAGGGAAAGACGGGGATTTATTTTACCGGCATCATACCGGAATATTTTTTTGAGGTATATATTTTAGCTCAATCCTTCTATTTCTCCATCCACAATATCGATGTGCAATGCCTGCGGCTCCTTGGGTAATCCCGGCATACGAAGAATTTCTCCGGCAATGGCTACAATCATTTCAGCTCCGTTATTGATAACAATATCTTTAATATGGAACTCGAAGTTGTTTACCGCACCATAAATCTTTGGATCGGCAGAAAATGAATATTGTGTTTTCGCAATACAAACCGGATAATGAGTAATTCCCATTTTCTCGATCAGTTTGATACGGTTGCGGGCAATACTGCTATAAGTAATAACGCTGGCTCCGTAAATATTAGTGGCTACCTTTTCAATCTTCTGCTGTATGCTATCTTCTTCTTTATAAGTGTAGCGTAAAGATTCGGACGGATTGTTCTCTATGGTATCTACTACCAGACGGGCCATATCTACTGCTCCCTCTCCTCCTTCACTGAACGCATTGTTAATGGCGAAACCCACTCCCAACTGTTCGCAATGTTCGCGCAGTAATTCCATTTCTTCATCCGTATCGGATGCAAACTTATTGAAAGCTACGATGATGGTCTGACCGAATGAGCGAAGGTTACGAACGTGTTTGTCGAGATTACGCAATCCTTCTTTCAAGCCTTCCATATTCGGCTCTTTGATACGGTCGAGACTGACACCTCCGTGCATCTTTAATCCTTGTGCCGTAGCGACAATCACCGTGAGACGTGGTTGGAGTCCGCTCTTGCGGCATTTGATATTATAGAATTTTTCTGCACCGAGATCGGCACCGAATCCGGCTTCTGTTATTACATAATCACCGAAAGACATTGCCAATTTAGTGGCCAGAATAGAGTTACAACCATGTGCGATATTAGCAAACGGACCACCATGTACAAAAGCAGCGGTTCCTTCGGTAGTCTGCACTAAATTAGGATGGATAGCATCTTTCAACAACACAGTGATGGCTCCTGCCACTCCCAAATCTTTCACAGTAAAAGGTTGGTCGTCATACGTGAAGCCCAACAGGATATTTTCAATACGGCGACGCAGATCACTCACATCTTTGGAAAGGCAAAGAATTGCCATAATCTCCGAAGCAGGAGTAATATCGAAACCGGACTCTTGGGTAATCCCGTTCGATTTAGGTCCGAGGCCGACAACGATGCTGCGCAACGAACGGTCGTTCACGTCAAGCACTCTCCGCCAAAGAATTTCTTTCAATCCGAAACCTTTTGCCTGGTTCTGATAGAGATAATTATCGAGCAGGGCGGAAATCATGTTATGGGCAGAAGTGATGGCATGAAAATCTCCGGTAAAATGGAGGTTAATTTTGTCCATCGGAAGCACTTGTGCATATCCCCCACCGGCTGCTCCTCCCTTCATTCCGAAACATGGACCGAGAGACGGCTCGCGAAGAGCGACAATCGCATTCTTTCCAATTTTATTCAATCCCAAAGCGAGACCGATAGATACTGTAGTTTTGCCAATGCCCGCTTTGGTTGCTGTGATAGCAGTTACCAGAATGAGATTGCTTTTCTTCACTTTCTCTTCATCAATCAGTTGTTCGGGGATCTTTGCTATGTAGCGGCCATAATTCTCCACTTCCTCACGAGGGATTCCGATACCTTCGGCAACTTGCTTAATCTTCTTCAGCTCAATACTGCGAGCTATTTCTATGTCTGATTTCATACAGAATATGATTAGTTTTATTTTTGAAGGAACAAAAGTATAACAAAAAAGCGAAATAGAGAAATTTAAAGTTCGACGGATATTATATCTCTATTTTTCATAACACAACAAACTCTTTTTACGCTATAACTGTTGTAAATGACATAACCTAAAACAACAACTTAATTATGGAATGGATTATTAATCAACTAAGGGTACATCCTGAACTTGCTATTTTCCTGACGCTCTTTGCCGGGTTCTGGCTTGGCAGACTCAAAATAGGGAAATTCTCCTTGGGGACAGTCACCAGCGTTCTTCTGGTCGGAGTATTGGTCGGACAACTGAATATCACTGTAGATGGTCCGATGAAAGCTGTGTTCTTTCTGCTTTTCTTATTTGCCGTTGGCTATAAGGTAGGTCCGCAGTTTTTCCGCGGATTGAAGAAAGACGGCCTGCCACAAGTGGGATTTGCCGTACTGATGTGTATTGTCAGTCTGGTAGCCCCGTGGATACTGGCCAAAATCATGGGATATCATGTAGGAGAAGCTGCCGGACTGTTGGCAGGCTCACAAACAATATCCGCCGTTATCGGCGTGGCAAGCGATACGATCAACCAGCTGGGAATCAGCGATGCACAGAAAGCCACGTTCATCAATGCAATTCCGGTAGCGTATGCCGTAACTTATATTTTCGGAACGGCCGGTTCGGCGTGGATTCTGGCTTCTCTCGGCCCTAAAATGCTGGGTGGACTGGATAAGGTGAAGGCCGACTGCAAGGAATTGGAGGCTCAAATGGGAACATCGGAAGCTGACGAACCCGGATTTTCCCCGGCTCTTCGTCCGGTTGTGTTCCGTGCTTATAAAATCACCAATGAATGGTTTGACAAAGGAAAGAAAGTCAGTGAACTCGAAGCTTATCTATGTAAAAATGATAAACGGCTGTTTGTAGAACGGATTCGTCAAAAAAGAGTGGTGAAGGAAGTAGATCCGAACCTGATTCTTCATAAGAATGACGAAGTGGTACTTAGCGGACGCCGTGAATTTGTGATTGGAGAAGAAGACTGGATCGGTCCGGAAGTGATTGATGCACAATTACTCGACTTCCCTGCAGAAACTCTTCCTGTAATGGTGACCCACCGGACTTTTGCCGGAGAAACGGTTTCCAAAATCAGGGCGCAGAAGTTTATGCACGGGGTTAGTATCCGGAATATCAAACGTGCCGGAATCAATGTTCCGGTATTGCCTAAAACGATTGTAGATTCGGGAGATATTCTCGAACTTACCGGTCTTAAACATGAAGTGGAAAGTGCTGCCAAACAAATGGGCTATATTGACCGGCCTACCAACCAGACGGATATGATCTTCGTTGGATTGGGTATTTTGCTCGGTGGTCTTTTCGGTGCACTGGCTATTCATCTGGGAGGTGTTCCTATCAGTCTTTCTACCAGTGGCGGCGCATTGATAGCCGGACTTCTGTTCGGTTGGCTACGCAGCAAGCATCCTACTTTCGGAGGTATCCCCGAACCTTCTTTATGGGTATTGAATAATGTAGGACTGAATATGTTTATCGCAGTGGTCGGTATCGCCGCAGGTCCCAGTTTCATTGCCGGATTCAAGGAAGTAGGCGTCAGTCTGTTTATCGTCGGCGCATTGGCAACGGCCATTCCTCTCCTCGCCGGATTGCTGATGGCGAGATACTTGTTCAAATTCCACCCTGCCCTGTCATTGGGATGTACGGCAGGAGCACGTACTACAACAGCTGCATTGGGAGCTATTCAGGATGCAGTGGAAAGCGACACACCGGCATTAGGATATACGGTGACGTATGCAGTCGGCAATACGCTCCTGATTATCTGGGGAGTTGTCATCGTACTACTTATGTAAAACTATATAAATAAATATCATTATGGAAAAGAAAACAAATAACCCTGCCATTACCAAAAGTTATGCCAAGAAAATGGAAACGATCAGCCCGTTCGAGCTGAAAAACAAACTGATCAATATGGCAGATGAAAGTATCAAGAAGATAGCACATACCATGTTGAATGCCGGAAGAGGTAACCCGAACTGGATTGCTACCGAACCACGCGAAGCCTTTTTTCTGCTGGGACAATTCGGCCTTTGCGAATGTCGTCATGCGTTTTCACTGGAAGAAGGAATAGCAGGTATTCCGCAAAAGGCGGGAATTGCTGCCCGTTTCGAGGCTTTCCTGAAAGAAAACGAGAAAGCTCCCGGTGCTAACCTGTTGAAAGAGGGCTATAATTATATGCTGATGGAACATGCTGCCGATCCGGATACGCTTATTCACGAATGGGCGGAATCGGTGATTGGCGACCAGTATCCTGTGCCCGACCGTATTTTACATTTTACGGAGTTAATCGTACAGGATTACCTGGCGCAAGAGATGTGTGACCGCCGTCCGCCGAAAGGAACTTTTGACCTTTTCGCGACTGAAGGAGGTACAGCAGCCATGTGTTATCTGTTCGATTCTTTGCAAGAGAATTTCCTGTTGAACCAGGGGGATGCTATTGCTTTGATGGTTCCTGTGTTCACTCCTTATATAGAAATCCCGGAACTGCGACGCTATCAGTTCGACGTTACCGAAATTTCTGCCGACCAGATGACTCCTGACGGTTTACATACCTGGCAGTATAAGGATGAAGATATAGACAAGCTGAAAGATCCGCGGATCAAAGCGTTGTTTATCACCAATCCGAGCAACCCGCCCAGCTATGCACTTAGCAAAGAGACTACCGAACGTATCATCAACATTGTGAAGAATGATAATCCGAACCTGATGATTATCACGGATGATGTGTACGGAACGTTTATTCCTCATTTCCGTTCATTGATGGCAGAGTTGCCGCACAATACGCTTTGCGTTTATTCGTTCTCCAAATATTTCGGAGCTACAGGATGGAGAACCGCTGTGATCGCTCTACACGAAGACAACATCTACGACAAAATGATTGCCCGCCTGTCGGAGGAGCAGAAATCAATATTAAACAAACGTTATTCCAGCCTTAGCCTGCAACCGGAAAAGATGAAATTTATTGACCGCATGGTGGCTGACAGCCGACAAATTGCGCTGAATCATACTGCAGGGCTTTCCCTGCCCCAACAGATACAGATGAGTTTGTTTGCCCTCTTCTCGCTTTTGGATAAAGAGGACAGTTATAAAGCCAAGATGCAGGAAATTATTCATCGCCGCCTGCATGCATTGTGGGATAATACAGGTTTCACACTGGTAGAAGATCCGCTGCGTGCCGGATATTATTCGGAGATTGATATGCTGGTATGGGCGAAGAAATTCTATGGGGATGACTTCGTTACTTATCTGCAAAAGACCTACAATCCATTGGATGTGGTTTTCCGCCTGGCAAACGAAACTTCACTCGTTCTGTTGAATGGTGGTGGCTTTGCCGGACCGAAATGGAGTGTGCGTGTGTCACTAGCCAATTTGAATGAGGCCGATTATGTGAAAATCGGACAAAGCATCAAGTGTGTGTTGGAAGAATATGCCCAAACATGGAAAGCATCAAAAGAATGAACTAAGTAGTTCATTTTATAAATGAGAATTTAATTCAGACAGAAGAACATAAGAACAAAAAATAAAATAGCAGTTAAATAAACAACAGAAATAATTTTCAAAGCGCAGCATTTATGTTCTTTTGTTCTTATGTCTGAAATTTTTCTCGCTCTTATGTCTAAAAATTAATTAGCGTTTATTTAAAACGGGAGGTATCTACTTCTTCCCTTTTCTTCTCTTTGTATCCCCCAAACTTATAGTTAAACGAAACGCCGAATGTACGGGTGGTCCGCATATAATGGTTCTTTACATTCTGCAATCCGTAGCGAACTTGTGTCGAAACGGTAGAAGTGTTGAATATATCATCACACTTCAAGGTTAGTTGTGCTTTTCCTTTTGCAAAGGTGTAACGAAGTGCCGCATCCAGGTTTCCCGAACGGGGAAGATCGAAAATACCCTGGATGGCTCTATTTTGATAGAATCCGGTCAAAGTGAATTTTAAGTCGGGTTTTGTGGAAAGGGTAAAGGTGTTGTTCATCGTCAACACAAATGTATATAGTTTACGGTCAAACGGGATATCCCAAAAATCACTGTCTTTTTGGCGATAGCGAAAGCCGATGGCTGTAATACGGGAGTCCAGCCATTTTTTTACCTTGAAGGGAACTGTCATCATTAATCCGGCCTGCGATGAAAAATCAAAGTTGAAGAGCTTGTAAATCTCCACCAAACGTTCAGGTGACTGGTAAAGGGTTTGCATTTCGTTGTTTTTTGTATAGCTATAAAAGGCAGAAAAGACGTACTTGCTTTTCAATATATAAGTGAAACTCGTTTCATAGTTCGTTGCAGGTTTAAGATAGGGATTACCTTGAATTTCAGAATAGGCTCCCATGTAAGAAATAGAGTTCTGCACGCTCCAGTATTCAGGATATTCCTTATCACTACTCAATGAGAGTTGCAGGACATGTCCGGCGGCAGGCATATAAGTCAGATTAGCTACCGGATAGAGGCTCCATCCATTCCAGATATCTGTATGATATTGCTCTGCTGCCAGGGAAACATCGGCCGAGAGTTTATCGCCAAAGCTCTTATTCAGTCCTGCATAAACATTCAGGGTTTGTTCGCGACGGCGGGAGGCCATATTATTATCCGGCAGTAAGTGGTCTGTTTCAGGATCGTAATATTTCTGGTAACTATGGTCTAAGGCGGTCGTGTAAGCCATACCATAATTCAATCCCCACCCTTTGCCTAAGGTATGTTCTTGCCCGGCATAAAAACGCCATTGATTGATTTGTTGTTTATCGCGGCTTAAGAAATTCATTGTCTCTGTTCCCATCGTGCTATATAATAATTGGCTGCCGGGAGAATGATAGGATGTAAATGCCACTCCAGCTTTCAGCCCGAAAGGGGTTTGATAATCTAACTTTGCGTTATGGAGCTGGCTGTCTCCCTGTGAATCGGTAACAGAGTTTTGCGCACCGGTAGCTATGGAATAATGTTTGGAATCGGTAAAAGCTGTTGTGTAGACCAGGCTTAACAGATGATCTTCTGCTAGAGAGTAATCCATTCCGAGACGTATCTGATGACTGTTGGTACGGGAAGTCATTATTTCATCCATATCCATCTGATGCGCTGAACCATCGGCTAATGTGTGAAGTGCTTCTTTCTCCGTAATCCTTCGGTCACGATCATAAGAGTAAGAGTAAAGAAGATCTGCAGAGAATTTACGTCCGGAGTACAGAAGACTTCCACGTTCTGCCAAAGATTCGTAGTGATGTTGGTTAAAAGCTGTATAGAGTTCTCCTTGAAGGGAAGATGCTTGTCCTGTGCCGGGTGCTAATATCAGGTTAATCATCGGTCCGCGTACCTGATAGCGTGCCGGAGCGGAATACATCACTTCCGCCTTTTCAATCCGGCTGACAGGAATCGATTTTAATAAAGCATCCAATTGTTCGGCAGACAGAGTGGTCACTTTTCCGTTGATGACAACAGTTACCTCCTGTCCTCCCAACATCAGACTATTATTCATATTTACTATACCCGGAAGATTTTTCACAACATCATAGGCATTATCCACAGGCAGGTTGCCCACCAGTCTCGGCACGTCATACACGAGTTTGCCTTGTTCGGCTTTCACGATAGGGCGTTCACCTATAATCATCACTTCGGGCAGTTCCTGAAACAAACTATCCATATAACCTATATTCTTGATACTGTCGACAGGTTCCTGTGACTGTTGTCCGACTTGTGCTGTAGCGGATATCCACACACATAGAAGAGACATAAATAGTAAATTAATCCGTTTCATTTCGTCTTTATTTTTGGAATACGACAAAATACGGTAGAAAAAATGGAAATTTGCGTTATCACTGGCTTATCTAGTGTTATTTAGTCTTATCAAAGAGAAGAATAAGAATAGTTTCCTATTATCTTTGTCAGTATGAAATTACCACTAAAACATATTGTCATACTGGTTATCTGCTCATTAATCGGAATCTTTGTTTATCAAGCTTATTGGTTGACAGGGCTTTACCGGTCTATGAAGATGGAAATGGAGAGCAATATCAGAGATGCGATGCGGACGAGTGACTTTAACGAGGTCGTGCTCCGGGTAAATGATTTGCAAAAAGATAATGTGGAACACGGTTCGCTGACGGTATCAGCCGGATATGATGCGGACGGCAATTCATTAGTGACTAAACAAACGATTTCTTATACGGATAGTAGCCGTCAGGATACGATACACTCCCGGACAGAAACTACTACGGATACGGTAAAGACCGTTGGTAACGCTCCGGAAGATTCTACACCTGTTGCAAGTAGCGAGAACGGGCTGGATGTGTTATTGAAAAAGCAAGATTCGCTAAAGGAGCTGTTAATGAGTATTCAGCAGGGTATTCATTCGGGTGTGGACACTTATATAGATGTCAACCTGCAGCGATATGACAGTTTGCTCACCCATGTGATGAAAGAGCATAATCTCTCTATTCCTCATCACACTCTTTTGATTTATACCGGAATCAGTGCCGATTCTTCCATTGTATATACCGATACATTAGGTATTGCGGGAGATAGCAGTTATATTCCCAGTCCCAAGGCAATCCGCTATGACTATGAATTTAATATGCATCACAGCCAACGCTACCAACTGGTGTTCGAGCCGATCAATTCATTGGTGTTAAAGCAGATGACAGGTATTCTGGTCACTTCATTTGTAATTCTTCTGATTCTCGGATTCTCTTTCTGGTTCCTTATCCGGACGCTTCTGAAACAGAAAACGCTGGATGAAATGAAAAGTGATTTTACCAATAATATCACGCACGAATTAAAGACTCCCATTGCCGTAGCCTATGCGGCTAATGACGCATTACTGAACTTTAACCAGGCGGAAGAGAAAAGCAAGCGCGACCAGTATCTACGCATCAGTCAGGAGCAGTTGCAAAGGCTTAGCGGGCTGGTGGAACAGATTTTATCCATGGGAATGGAGCGTCGCAAAACGTTTCGTTTGCATCCGGAGGAAATCAACCTGAAGGAGTTGATTACTCCGCTCATGGAGCAGCACCAGCTAAAAGCGGACAAGCCTGTACATATCGAATTGGATATTCAACCGGAAACGCTTGTCATTGTAGCCGACCGTACGCATTTCAGCAACATCATCAGTAACCTGATAGATAATGCAGTGAAATACTCGAAAGAGGAAGCCGAATTGTCTATTTCCTGCCGACAGACTGGGGGGACAGTAACCGTCAGCGTTACCGACCGGGGAATCGGGATTCCACTTGATAAACAAAAGCACATATTTGATAAATTCTACCGGGTCCCGACGGGTAATCTTCATAATATAAAAGGTTACGGACTAGGACTGTTCTATGTCAAGAGTATGGTCGAAAAACATGGAGGAACTATCACCGTAAAAAGTGAACCGGACAAAGGAAGCACTTTTACCATTACTTTATAAACCCATAAAATCATGAGTAAAAACAAAATTACCGTATTACTGGTAGAAGACGAACAGACGCTCGCCATGATTATCAAGGATACACTTGAAGAAAATGATTTTATCATTCATACGGCGAATGACGGTGAGGAAGGACTAAGCCTTTTCTTCGAACTTCATCCGGATGTACTTGTAGCCGATGTGATGATGCCGAAAATGGATGGCTTTGAAATGGTACGTCGCATCCGCCAGACGGATAAACAGACTCCTGTCTTATTCCTGACTGCCCGTTCGGCCATCAATGATGTGGTGGAGGGGTTTGAACTCGGAGCGAATGATTACCTGAAAAAACCTTTCGGTATACAAGAGCTGATTATCCGAATCAAAGCACTGATGGGAAAGGCTTTTCTCTTCACAGAGAATAAGGTTGCCAATCATTTTGAGATAGGAAGCTATCTGTTTGATCCTGTTGCACAAACTTTATTACACGCAGGAACGAGACAGGAACTCTCTCATCGTGAATCGGAAATCTTGAAACGGCTTTGCGAAAACCGGAATCAGGTGGTCAACACGCAGGATGTCTTGCTCGAACTTTGGGGAGACGACAGTTTTTTCAATTCCCGAAGCTTGCATGTGTTCATTACCAAATTGCGGCATAAACTCTCGCAAGATGAACAGATACGTATTGTCAATGTACGGGGAATCGGTTATAAACTGATTGTCAACTAAACTCTTTAACACCGCAAAGTGCCATGAATAAAAGACAGTTCACAGGATTTATGTTTTTACTTTGTACCTGTACCGCATTTGCGCAACAGGTGGAAGTAAAAAAGGATAGCATCGGCCGTGCGGTTCTTCTGCCACCGGAGCAAAAGCAGCCATTAAATATGGATAAGGAGGGCTTCATCTTACCCGATATGAATATAACGCCGAACGACAGGAAGCCAACCATTCAAACGGATAGCATGACGCTTCATATATCTCCTCCCGAATTTATGGATACTCCCTGGCCTACTCCCAGACTGGGTACTTCTTTCGATCCCTTCAGCCGTGACTATAATCGGTCGGATATTTTCGGGATCAATGCTAACAGCTATTTAAGTACGTATAGTTTGCATAATACGTATCCTACCATGGGGACGCATATTCAGGTAGGTGCCATTTATACGTATGCCCCTAATGAACGATGGGAGCTTTCAGGTGGGCTGTTCAGTGCCAAGTACACAATGCCTTCTTTCCAACATGGTGCCAGAAATGATTTTGGTTTTAGCGGTTCGGCCGCTTACCGGATTAATAAATTTCTGCGTATACGGGCTTTCGGCGAATATTCTGTGAATGGCGAACGAAATGCTTCGCAGGGATATCTCACTCCTATCTATCCGCAAAGCGGTTATGGCATGATGCTTGAAATCAAGTTCAACGATTATATCGAACTCCATGGAGGTATGGAACGCTCATACAACCCGATGAAAAGGAAATGGGAGACGGCTCCTGTCGTTTATCCGGTGATTAAATTGAAAAGATAAGTTTTTTTCTAAGAAAACATAACGGAAGCGGATAGTCAGGTGGAAATTATCTATCTTTGTGGTAAATCAACCTTTACGAAGATGAAAAAACTGATTCTATTTCTTTCGCTGATATTATCGGTCGGTTTTGCATCCGCACAGTCGGAAATTCCTTCCGATAGTATTCGTCGTGCTCCATCTACCAATATCAAAGAGTTTGGTGGTTTTCTGCTGGATATGGGGTTAATGAACGTAGCAACTCCCGAACTTCCCAAGTTTAATTTAGATATGCCTAATATGACGAAAGATTATAATCAGCTCTTTCGTTTAAACACGGATATTACCTATTCTCAAGGATTCACCGACTCTTTTTCTTCGTCTTCTTACTCCGGGTTTGCCGGTTTTGGATACGGATATGGTTGGGGATTGTCTTCTTCTCCACAGTTTATGCAGATGGGATCTTTCAAACTGAAAAACGGAATGAGAATCAATACTTACGGAGATTACAACAAGGATGGCTGGCGGGTGCCTAACCGTAGCGCTATGCCTTGGGAAAGGAATAATTTCCGGGGAGCGTTCGAACTGAAATCTGCCAATGGTAATTTCGGAATACGAATTGAGGTGCAGCAAGGAAGAAATGTTCCTTATTAAATAATAATTAGGCACGGATTACACGTATGTCACGGTCTTTAGGGTTATCATTGCTGAAAAATAACCGCGTTAATCCGTGTAATCCGTGCCTAAAAAATAGCAATTAATTAGTGGCAGGTACTTATTAAAATCAGGAAAATCAGAAGGCTTTGTCTGCCGCACTGATTGCATTGGCTATACGGTCACACCACGAATCAAATTCCGGATCGGGTGTTTGAGTTTCCGGATGAGAAAGCATATAATGTACAGCTTGCCGCAATCCGTCCGCCATAGAGATATGGCATATAAAATCTGGGACGAGCCGCTTTATCTTCGAATTATCGAAAACAACCGTAGCCGCTTTATCTCCTAAGAGTTCCCCCCTGAAATCATAATGATCGCTATGTTTGGCAAGGAAATCGGATGCTACGTGCAATGCGTTCAGAGGTTTGCCTAACGCATCGGCGATTGTCTGGTAAATCTGATTCCAAGTCATACTTTCATCGGTAGTGATATGAAAAGCGTTCCCAATGGCATGTGGATTCGCCATCAGTCCGACATAGCCTTTGGCAAAATCTTTGGAGTGAGTCAGTGTCCACAAAGAGGAGCCATCACCGGGAATAATGACAGGTTTTCCGTCAAGAATCCGTTTGAGAATCTGCCAGTTTCCCTTATCTCCATGTACGGCTACGGGAGGTTTGGTTCCGTTATAGGTATGGCTGGGACGAACGATGGTCACCGGAAAGCCACTTGTCCGGTAGGCTGACATCAATACTTCTTCCGCTTCTATCTTGTTTCTGGAATACTGCCAGTAGGGATTGACCAGAGGGGTGCTTTCGGTAATGCGATAATCGGTTAATGGCTTTTGATAGGCAGAGGCACTGCTGATAAAGATGTATTGCCGCGTTTTATTCTGAAACAGGCGGATATCACGCTTTACGTCTTCTGCCGTATAACCGATGAATTGCGCAACCACATCGTAATGTTCAAGTGCGATGGCTTTTGCCACAGCTTCTTCATCATTAATATCCGCAATGATACTGTGAATTCCTTCCGGCATTTTTTTTGAGCCGCGGTTAAGGAGAGTAATCTCCCACCCTCTCTGTTGCGCCAATGCAACTACATCTGTACTGATAGTACCCGTTCCTCCAATGAATAATGCTTTCATAAAACCTGTTTTTTTATATTCTCCGGAGCAAATATATCAATTCCATGACTTACTTCCAGCAATCATTGCCATTTATTTTTCCGCCCGCAAGTTTATGTAGTATACAGATTACTGATTCTTGTACCCTTATTACTGATTTGAGGTATGAAATAAAAAAGATACCTCCAAATGTTTTATCTTTGTATCAGATTAATAACAAAGCATATGGATGAAATAACAAAAATTGAAACCGTCGATCAGTATGACCAGTTGTTTGGACTGGAGACATTGCACCCTTTAGTTAATGTAATCGACTTCTCAAAAGCTACCAAGTCGGTTGAGTATATCCGTATGAACATCGGATTCTATTGTCTGTTCCTGAAAGATGCCAAATGCGGGGATCTCACATACGGACGTAAGAATTACGATTATCAGGAAGGAACGGTTGTCTGTATGGCACCGGGACAAGTGAGCGGAATAGACAACCGTAACCGAACGGCTCCCCGTACCAAGTCGATTGGGGTTTTATTCCACCCCGATTTAATCCGTGGAACTTCATTAGGACAGAATATCAAAAACTATACTTTTTTCTCTTACGAGGTAAATGAGGCATTGCATCTTTCAGATCAGGAAAGAGAAATCGTAACCGATTGCATACATAAAATCCGGCTCGAACTGGAGCATACTATCGACAAGCATAGCAAGCAACTTATCGTACGGAATATCGAACTGCTATTGGATTACTGTATGCGTTTCTACGAACGGCAGTTCATTACACGCAATCAGGCGAATAAAGATATAGTCGTTAAATTCGAGCAATTACTGGACGAATATTTCCAAAATCAGGTGGCAATGACCGAAGGACTGCCATCCGTGAAATACTTTGCAGACAAGGCATGCCTCTCTCCTAATTATTTCGGGGACCTGATAAAGAAGGAAACCGGAAAAACTGCACAGGAATATATCCAGTGCCGGATTATCGAACTGGCCAAAGAAAGAATACTGGAAGGTGTTCAAACTGTCAGCCAGGTAGCTTATGAACTGGGATTTCAATATCCACAGCACTTCAGTCGGTTATTTAAAAAGCATGTCGGCTGCACCCCGAACGAATATAAACAAAAAAACTAGACGTATTTTAGATACAGGAGTCTCAACATCATGGGAGATAAAGTACTCAAAATAGGAACCGTGCATCAATGCAATTGTTGCCTGGGGAGTAAGACACTACACCCGCTGGTAAGTGTCATCGATCTCTCAAAGGCTGACTTGTCAGCTCATACGGGCATCAAGTTCGACTTTTATACGATTCTATTGAGTGAGTGTAAATGTGAAGCGTATATGTATGGTCACCAGTATTATGATTTTTCGGATGGTACTTTGCTCTTCCTTAGTCCCGGAGAGTCTATCAATATGAAGGAAAACAGTAAGAATTTTCCTTCCAAAGGATGGATATTGGCTTTTCATCCCGATCTGATTTGTGGCACTCCGCTCGGACTTAATATACATAACTATACTTTCTTCTCTTATCTGCCTGAAGAAGCATTACATATATCTTTGCGCGAGAAGCAAATCATTCTGGGGTTTATGGATAAAATAAACCAGGAACTCGAACGTTGCATTGACCGACATAGCAAGAAGATAGTTTCCAAGTATATAGAATTATTGCTGGATTACTGTATCCGTTTCTACGAACGCCAATTCATTACACGTAATGAAGCGAATAAAACGATTATCAAACAATTCGATAAAATCATAAATAACCATTTCGAGACGAAACAGGTACCGACTGTCGATATACTTTCACATAAGTATTGCGCGAACCTGCTTCATTTGTCTCCTGAATATTTCAACGACTTACTGAAGTATGAAACGGGGAAATCATTTAAAGAGTATATCGAGTTCAAACGCTTCGAGATTGCCAAAGATTGGTTGGTGAATACTGATAAAACAATCAATCAGATAACGCAAGAGCTGGGTTTTCAGAATCCACAGTATTTCAGCCGGTTATTTAAGAAAATCACAGGTTGTTCTCCGAATGATTTCAGGATACCTAATTGAAAGTATATGTCAAAGGGATTAGAGGAAGATAAAGCAATCAAAAAGTCTTAATAAAATTTGAATTGGAATATCAAATTCTTAATCTATGTTATAAAACATACTTTTTTTCTTGGAATATTTGCTAATTTCGCAATAGTCCGTATCTTTGCAATGTGTTTTTCATAGTATTAGATTTAAGGTTAACAAAGGTTGGAGCAAGGCGTTGCTCCTTTTTTTTATGTCTATACGTAAGCTCTCTCCTTTTTCTTATTCATGATAATATAGGAATTACGCTATTTTTCAATAACTTTGCAAAAAGAGAGATGTCAATTATGTCTCGATAAGACAGATCAAAAGGTTCTCTTTTTACGTTACATATAAAAAGATTATTTAATCCTTGTAGAATAATGGAAACAATGCAACCATATTATCGTCTGATGAAATCAATCCTCTTTGTATTATTTCTTTCTTTTGGCATGATTTCATGTGAGAAAGAGGATCCTGTTTCTACCTCTCCAACTACAAGGCAAACGGATGACTCAACTACTGATCCGACAGATCCCGATCCGACTGATCCTGTTGTTCGTTCGAATAATGAACAGACGGTGTTCATGTATCTACCCTGGTCGAACAATCTCACTTCTTTTTTCTATCAGAACATTGCCGATTTGAAAAGTATCATCGGAAACAATATATTGAAGAATGAACGGGTGATCGTATTTATATGTACATCGGCCACCAAAGCCACTCTCTCCGAACTTGTCTATGAGAATGGCAAAAGTGTACAGAAGACTTTAAAAAACTACGATTATCCGGATCCTACCTATACAACCGCAGAGGGCATCACTTCTATTTTGAACGATGTACAAACCTATGCTCCCGCCAAACGATATGCAATGATTATCGGATGTCACGGAATGGGATGGATACCTGTATCGAGAGCAGTTTCACGCAGCAGCTTGCAGATTAGTAAAAAGCACTGGGAGTATGAACATGCACCGATGACACGTTTTTTTGGAGGAACACAAACGAAATATCAAACTGATATTACTACGCTTGCCGGAGGTATTTCGAACGCGGGCCTAAAGATGGAATATATACTTTTCGATGACTGCTATATGTCTACGGTAGAGGTTGCCTATGACCTTAAAAACGTAACAAGCCACTTGATAGCTTCTACAAGTGAAATAATGGCCTATGGGATGCCATACGACAAGATAGGCCAGTACTTAATCGGAAATATAGATTACGAAAAGGTCTGTGACGGTTTCTATTCTTTTTATTCAAATTATGTGACTCCCTGCGGAACAATCGGTGTTACTGATTGCTCGGAATTAGACAACCTGGCGGCTATTATGAAAGAAATAAATCAGCGTTATACGTTTAACGAAGAATTAACGGGCGAATTACAAAGATTAGACGGATATACGCCTACCATATTCTTTGATTACGGCGATTACGTTTCCAAACTATGTTCCGATCCGGATCTATTAGAACAATTCAACGAACAGCTGAAACGCACTGTACCCTTTAAAAGGAATACCAAACAGTATTTTACAGCAATCTCTTCCTCCTACTATGGAGAAAGAATTGATATCAATACTTTCTCCGGAATCACGATTTCCGACCCAAGCACTAATCCGGGTGCTTCAAAAAAGAACGAAACAGCGTGGTATATTGCCACTCATTAAATCTACTCTAAGAAGCATACGGTGGTAGAGAGTTGATTCTTCACATGTGGTCTGTCAAATCTCTTAATAAAAATTGAATTGAGAAAACCAATTCTTAATCAATGTTATAAAACATACTTTTTTTCTTGGATTATTTGCTAATTTCGCAATAGTCTGTATCTTTGCATTGTGTTTTTCATAGTATTAGATTTAAGGTTAACAAAGGTTGGAGCAAGGCGTTGCTCCTTTTTTTATGTCCATACGCTAGATACTCCTTTAAACATGGCATGACATTATCCCTTAATCACCGCCATTGGAGCCAGCTCCACCAACGGCTTCACCAAGTCCCGCTCATTCGCTATCACTTGCGCAATATCTTTATAAGCTCCCGGTGCTTCATCCAGTTCGTTCTGCGAACGAAGTCCGTGAATGATACCTTGCTGATCCATTCTCTCCTTCTCTTCATCCAGTGACAAACGGCGACAGGCATCCTTTCTTCCCATTAATCGACCTGCACCATGCGAACAGCTTTTGAAACTCTCCGGATTACCCAGTCCCTCAACAATATAAGACTTGGTACCCATAGATCCGGGGATAATACCGATCTCGCCCTCATAGGCACGCGTAGCACCTTTTCGGTGTACAATCACATCCTGATCGAAGTGATTCTCCCAAGCTGCATAGTTATGGGCAATATTAATCATAGGATCAAAGTCCGTTTCAGGTTTCACTGCCTGGATGGCTTCACAAATACGAGTCATCATCAACTGACGGTTGGCAAAGGCAAAGGCCACACAGTAATTCATTTCACGGAAATAATCCTTTGCCATCTGTGTCTCCATTGGCAGGTAAGCTAGTCCCGATACCATTTCAGAATACCATTTCTCATTCCAATATTGCGCAATCTTATTATAGTGATTGGCAACCTTCAAACCAATGTTACGGCTTCCGGAGTGAATCATCACCCAAACATCAGACGTCGCGGTATCTTTTTGAATCTCAATAAAGTGATTTCCACCTCCCAGAGTTCCTATCTGCTTCAAACAAGCCTCGTACTGATTCTTCAAAACAGGCATCTCTTCAAAGTCGAATCCTTGCGGAAGCAATTCCTGATCCTGCTTTTTATTCTGATGATCGAATCCCAAAGGAACAACTGCACGAATCTTCGACATAATGGAAGTCAAATCCGTATAACTAAAACCTTCCGCTTTTAGATTCGTCTTAATCGCACACATACCACAACCGATATCCACTCCCACAGCATTGGGAACAATCACGCTATTGGTAGCCAACACACCGCCAATAGGCATTCCTTTTCCCGCATGCGCATCAGGCATGATGACAATATGTTTAAATGCAAAAGGCAGTGAAGTCAAATCCATGATCTGCGACATACAAGAGTCCTCTACTTCATCCAACCAAAGTTTAGCGGGTAAACGTGTTCCCATAATTACTTTTTCCATACATCTTTTCTTTTATCAATTCATATAAATCTCGTTATCGGGAGCAAAGTAAGAAGGGAAGTACGAAATCTATTTGCGTAGTTGATATTATTTTTTATTTTTGTAGAAATAATCTATAACATCTATATATAGAACCTAATGAAGAAGATATTAATTATCGGCGCCAACGGATTCACCGGACGCCAGATTGTAAATGATTTATCTGCTTGTAAACAATACAAGCTGACGGGCTGCTCCCTGCATCCGGATATTCTTCCCAATAACGCGGAGGATTATCGTTTCATCGAAACAGATATACGGAATGAAGCGGACGTTAGTCATCTCTTCAAAGAGGTTCAACCCGATGTAGTCATTAATTGCTCCGCTCTGTCCGTGCCGGACTATTGCGAAACGCATCATGAAGAAGCCTATCTTACCAATGTTACCGCAGTAGGCCAACTGGCCGATTTATGCGAAGAATACAAAAGCCGGTTCATTCATTTATCTACGGACTTTGTTTTTGATGGAAAGATAAACGAAACTGCCGGGCTGTTATATACAGAAAAAGACCTCCCTGCCCCGGTCAACTACTACGGATATACCAAATGGAAAGGAGAAGAGAGAGTGGCAGAAACTTGCAGCAGTTATGCCATTGTCCGTGTAGAAATCGTTTATGGCAAGGCACTGCCGGGACAACACGGTAATATTGTACAGCTAGTAATGAACCGTCTGAAAGCCGGACAAGAAATACGTGTCGTATCCGATCAATGGCGGACACCAACCTATGTTGGAGACGTTTCGGATGGAGTGCTACGTTTAATAGAACATACGGCGAATGGCATCTTCCACATCTGTGGCGATGAATGTATGACCATTGCAGAGATTGCCTACCAGGTAGCAGATTATATGAAACTCGACCGTTCTCTTATCCATCCTACCACCACAGAAGAAATGAATGAAAGCACTCCCCGTCCCCGCTTCAGTGGTATGAGTATTGATAAAGCCCGGACAATGCTCGGATACAGGCCCCAAAAGTTAAAAGAAATTCTTGCGAACTGGGATAAATTATAAGGGAAAGAGCACATAACCAACTTTTTACAACCATCTATCTCGTTCCGGATATTCCTTTCTCTTTATTTATTGCATATTTATTTTGAAAATATGCAATAAATAACTATCTTTGCACCAAATTCAAAAAAGACCAATGATGAATCAAACATTACAATTACATAACGCTACTCTTTTTCTTGCAGGAATACCTATTTTCTGTAAGTCTTGTTGCGTGCATGTGCATTGGTTCAGTGGATTCATCTAAATTTCCCAACTATTTCTTTACAGGAACTACCTGCTGACTTGTTTTGTTAGCCATAGCAGTATTCCTTTCTGATTTTCAAGCAGATGTAACATCTTCTTTGAAAATTCTTTTGTGTGTTGTCAATCATCAGTTTAACCTAACCCCAAATATATACAATTATGTTCTCTATTATATCTACCATGTTTTTAGGAATCGGCATCGGCTATGTATTGCGTAACTGGAGTATTCTACAGAAGACAGAAAAGACAATTTCTCTTACAATATTCCTGTTGCTCTTTATTCTCGGTGTATCTATCGGTTCTAATAGCCTGATTGTGAACAATCTTGGTAAGTTCGGATGGCAAGCCATTGTTCTTGCTGTGTCCGGTGTATTGGGAAGCCTGATTGCTGCCCGTTTGGTACTACAATTATTTTTCAGGAAAGGAGGCGAACAATGAAAGGAAGTCTGATCGTTATAGTATTCTTTTGTGTAGGCTGTATCATGGGAGCTTTCAATAAGTTCGAGTTCGATACGCACACAGTTTCCATGTACATACTTTATGCATTAATGTTACAAGTAGGAATCAGCATCGGTTCCAATAAGAACCTGAAAGCCATTGTTTCACATTTGCACCCTAAAATGTTGCTGATTCCATTGGGAACAATTATCGGTACGCTGTTATTCTCCGCCCTGGCAAGTTTGCTATTGCGTCAATGGAGCGTGTTCGACTGTATGGCAGTGGGAAGTGGATTTGCCTACTATTCACTCTCTTCCATCCTTATCACCCAATTCAAAGAACCCTCCATAGGACTGCAACTGGCTACGGAACTGGGAACCATTGCCCTACTGACTAATATTTTCCGTGAGATGATGGCACTTCTTGGTACTCCAATCATCAAGAAGTACTTCGGGAAACTCGCTCCTATTTCAGCAGCAGGAGTCAACTCGATGGATGTACTGCTGCCTTCCATCACCAGATATTCAGGAAAAGAAATGATTCCCATCGCCATCCTGCACGGCATTCTGATTGACATCAGCGTTCCCGTTTTCGTTTCTTTCTTCTGTAATCTTTAACCCTGTCCGGGAATAATAACCTTATTTATTAATGCCCGGAAACAGCCAATACAAACTTGATATCAGCATAGGAGACATCGTCTCCTAATGCTACCTTTATAGCGAATATTCCCATGTATTCATGTTCATCCAAATACTTGCGAATCTTCGCTATATTTTCAGCTTTCACCACCTGCTCCACTTTGATCTTTCCCGAACGGACATAATGCTCCAGATGTCCGGCAATGGTTCCGGATACCAAATCACGAGCCTTGGCTATTTCATCTATATTCATTCCCTGACGGAACATTTCATAGCTAACCAACTTCGTATCTTTCTTCGCCTCCTTCTTTTTCTCCTTCTCCGCCTCTTTCTCCTGTTTCTCTGCCTCTTTCTGCAGCTTCGTCTTTCGTTGCCTTGCAGTATCATCACTATTACCGGAGGAGATTAACAGATCCGTCATCTCCGGTCTTTCCAATTGATTCTCCGCCACATACTTGCGGATAATACCCAGAATCTCAAGCCCGTATTTCTCTACTCCTTTCGCTCCAAAATAAGGTATTGCCTCCAAAGCTCTTGGACTATCCGGTAGCAGATTCACAATCCCCATCAATGCCTTTTGTTGCATAATCACATAAGCAGGAACATTCATCTCCCTTGTTTTAGCTGTTCTCCATTCAGACAGGGCACGATAAAGCTCCGGATGCAGAATATCCGTAGGAACTTCCACCTTTACCTTTTCAGCACTGCGTGTACGCTCTTTCCGTTCCTTGCGTTCTTTCTTCTCTTTCAAAGCCTTCGAAGAACCGGAGGACGTAGAATCATCTTCAAGGCTCAACATTACTTTAGCCTTCAACTTCAAATAATCCGTGATAGCAAACTTCCCTCTTGTAGACACAGCTTCCAACAAAGACTCTTTAATCCACAACGCATCATCCAGCGCCTGCATACGCTCTGCCAACAGCTTTCTCAACTCTTTATTATCAAGAGGCATATTAGTCTTATCATACAAAGCCCGAACCGGTTCCAACTCCTTATGAAAATATCCGGCACCGGAACGAATCCGCTCCTGCAACTCCTCATTCGCCGCATAATCCTCACTCTCATGTATCAACCGGGTATACTGATTGCGGAAACGTTGAGACACCTCCACAATCTTCTCTTTAACATGGGGAGCCAACGCCTTATATTCAGCCAACTGCTTCGGAAAGAGCTTGTACAAATCCTCATCCATAAGACGAAGCAACCGTTTATAAGCCTGATCGATCGAATAGAAATTAAACAAATCACTCAACAAATCAAAGAAATACGCCCTTTGCATATCATTCAACTGCTGGCTACCCGGCTTATTCTGCTCCACCGCTTTGGTGAAATTATCCACCGTAGCATCACTTATTATGGCTTCCCTGCGCAAAGGAGACTCCAACACCATACCCTCCAGCGTCTTGCAACGACTCAAAGCCACGTAAGTTTGTCCATGTGCAAAGGAATTCCGCGCATCAATAATAGCACGCTCAAATGTCAAACCCTGACTCTTATGTATCGTAATAGCCCACGCCAAACGAATAGGATACTGGCGGAACGTCCCCTCTATCACTTCAGTGATCTCCTTCGTCTCCTCATTCAACACATACTTATAATTCCCCCACTCTTCCGACAACAACTGAAATTCGGATCTATCCCCTTTACCACGCACCACAATACCCGTTTCATTAACCGCTACCACCTCACCAATCATACCGTTATAATACCGTTTCTCGGACGATGGATCATTCTTCAGGAACATTATCTGTGCTCCCTCCTTAATTGTCAGAAGTTTATCCGCAGGATACGAATATTCAGGAAAATCCCCCTCTATCTCGGCACTAAAATGATACGCCTTGCCGGGCAACGATGCCAGTTCGCAATCATTAACCCTCTGTGCCTGATTATTATGTGTCGTCAGACGAATATATCCCTCTTCTTTCTGCGGCTGAAAGCCGGGCTGATAACGACGGTTCAGTTCATTCAACACTTCATCATCCGCCTTATTCTCCCGAATTTTATTTAATAAAGAAAGGAAGAACGTATCACTCTGACGATATACTTTCTTGAGTTCAATCGTCATATATGCCGTTTCTTTCAATGCATGACTTGCAAAGAAATAAGGAGTCTCATAATACTTTCTCAAAAACTCCCACTCATTGTCTTTCACGACAGGCGCCAGCTGTTGCAAATCTCCAATCATCAACAGTTGCACCCCACCAAAAGGTTTCTCCCTATCGCGATACCTCCGCAGAGTTGCATCCACCGCATCCAACAAATCAGCACGCACCATACTGATCTCATCAATAACCAGCAAATCCATACTACGGATGATATTCCGCTTTTCTTTACTATAACGATAATGTGTCTGGGAAGAATTAAAGGTTGTTTCGGGCACAAAAGGAGCAAAAGACAACTGAAAGAAAGAATGAATCGTTACGCCTCCCGCATTGATAGCTGCAATCCCTGTCGGAGCCAATATGACCATGCGTTTGGGCGTATGTTCTTTCAATCGTCTAAGAAATGTCGTTTTCCCGGTTCCAGCTTTTCCGGTAAGAAATAAATGGGTGCCTGTATTTTCAATGAACTGCCAAGCAAGCTGCAGTTCCGGATTATTTTCCATGCTTTTCCAATTTTCGGTAAAGTTACTGAATATTCTTTTTCTTTCGTCTTGATACGAAAGAAAAAGAACCAAAAAGAAAGAATCAAGGCTGCGTTTTTCCGGCTACTCCGGTGCTTCCTCCGGCTAAAGGGCAGAAACTCGCTACGCTCAAACAGTCTGCCCTTTTTAACGCCGGAGAAACCACCTGCGCTTGACGCCGGAAAAACGAGGCCGGAAGACCTGCGGGTGGAAGCCTTACAATGTGGGAAGCTTTATTATTAAAAAACTCACCATATAAAAAGAGGACATAGAATAAAAGGCTAATAGAATGATAACCGATGTAGCCTATGTAGTATAAAGAGACTTATGAAAGGTTTATACCCCTTATAAAAAAGCTTTGCTATATAAAAATCGCAGACGTTATACGACTCAATATAGCAAAGCAGAACAATATATAATAAAACTATTAACGATATAACAGCGACTCACCAAAGCAATATCAGACATATCGCACAGCTTCCCCACAAACCTACCCTAGAACATTCAAGCAGCAACACCCACCCCACCAGGTTCCCCGGCCTACTTTTTTCTCCATCAGGCGAGCGCCCGTAACGGAGCGTTAAGAAGGGCAGACTGTTTGAGCGTAGCGAGTTTCTGCCCTTTAGCGAAGTGAAGGAAGCGAGTAGGAGAAAAAAGTCAGCCTTGAATTTTTCTTTGCTTCTTTCTTTTGTTTCAAGACAAAAGAAAGATGATTAATTACTTCATGGATCCCCCTACAATATCCAGCAATTCGTTTGTAATCGCCTGCTGACGACTCTTATTGTACTGCTTCGTCAAATCCTGGATCAGCTCGTTTGCGTTGTCCGTAGCCACTTGCATAGCCAACGTACGTGCAGCATGTTCCGAAGCATTGGAGTCAACAGCGGCAGTAAAAATCTTCTGGCTCAATACAGTGGGGATTAAGCTCGCGATTAATTCCTCTGCGTTCGGTTCGATGATATAATCATTGGCAATCTCGTTCTCCTGTACCTCCTCTTTATTCTCTCTGTCCTCTTCACTTACGACGTTCGTCAGATTAATGGGGAGATACGTCTCACGAAGAAGAATCTGTACCCCCATTGATTTGAAGTGATGATAGATTATTTCCACCCGGTCCACTTCGCCTGCTACATACAGATCCATCAGTCGGTGAGCCAGTTCGGCAGCCTCCTGATACGTTGGTTTGTCGGAGAGCGTTGGAGAAACCTCCTGCGGTTTGAAACCCATCCGTTTGGCCGCTTCATCCACCTTCTTGCCTACCGGGAATATCAAGATATTATCCTGTCCTAAAGTACGGAATTCCCCGATAGTCTGCATCATCATTTTGATGACATTGGCGTTGAAAGCACCACAAAGAGAAGTGTTCGAAGAAAAAACAACGATTGCTACACGCTTCACTTCACGCTCCTGCACATAAGGAGATTCGATAGGCAGGTCCGCGCTTAGGAAGTTAGTCAGAATCTTGTTCAACTTCTTTTGATAAGGCAGCATATTCTCAATGGCCCCTTGTGCCTTGTGTAATTTGGCAGAAGCCACCATCTTCATTGCTGAAGTGATTTTTCGGGTACTCTTGACCGAATTTATTCTGGTTTTTACTTCTTTCAGTGAAGCCATAGTGATAATTAAAAATTAATAATTAAAAATTAAAGGGCGATCTGATTTATAAAAAAGCCAATTAGATAAATCAAAAACCATTCAGATTTATTTTAAAGGCCAATCAGATAAATCAATGACCGATTAGATAAATTGTTTAGTGACCATGGCGGCAGTCTCTTCGATAGCCTTAATCACATTATCATCAATCACACCCGTTTTCAATACATCCAATACATCCTCCTGATGATTCAGTTGCAGCGATTCGATGAAGCTACGTTCAAAGTCCTGCACCTTATCCAGAGGAACATCGTGGAGCAGTCCGTGTGTACCACAGTAGAGAATAGCAATCTGCTGTTCTACGGGCATCGGGCTGTATTGAGGCTGAATCAACAGCTGGCCGTTCTTACGTCCCTTGTCAATCGTCAATGCGGTAATCGGGTCCATGTCGCTACTGAACTTGGAGAACGCTTCCAGTTCACGATACTGTGCCTGGTCGATCTTCAATGTTCCCGCCACTTTCTTCATAGCCTTAATCTGCGCGTTACCACCTACACGGGATACAGAGATACCGACGTTGATAGCCGGACGCGTACCCTGGTTGAACAAGTCAGTTTCAAGGAATATCTGTCCGTCGGTGATAGAAATCACGTTCGTCGGGATATAAGCCGATACGTCACCAGCCTGCGTTTCGATGATAGGCAATGCCGTGAGCGAACCACCGCCTTTGACAATTCCCTTCAGACTTTCCGGAAGATCGTTCATTTCGCGAGCCACTTCCTCCTGACTGATAATCTTGGCAGCACGTTCCAACAGACGGGAGTGCAGATAGAAGATATCACCCGGATAAGCCTCACGACCTGATGGACGGCGAAGAATCAGAGAAACCTCACGATAAGCTACCGCCTGCTTGGAAAGGTCATCATAAACCACCAACGCATGACGACCGGTATCACGGAAATACTCGCCAATGGCAGCACCCGCAAAAGGAGCGTAATACTGCAATGCAGCCGGATCACCAGCCGTAGCAGCCACCACAATCGTGTAGTCCAGTGCTCCGTACTCACGAAGCGTATTAACGATAGAAGCAACGGTAGAACCCTTCTGACCGATAGCCACATAAATACAATATACAGGATCACCTGCCAGGAAGTTACTGCGCTGGTTGATAATCGTATCAATAGCGATGGCAGTCTTTCCCGTCTGGCGGTCGCCGATAATCAACTCACGCTGTCCGCGACCGATAGGAATCATGGCGTCTACCGCCTTCAATCCCGTCTGCAACGGTTGGTTCACAGGCTGACGGTAGATTACCCCCGGAGCTTTCCGTTCCAATGGCATATCATACAGTTCGCCACCAACCAGCCCCTTGCCGTCGAGCGGTTCGCCCAGCGGGTCGATCACACGTCCCAGCATGTCCTCTCCTACACGGATGGAGGCGATACGTTTGGTACGCTTCACGACGAATCCCTCTTTGATCTTGTCCGTCGGACCCAACAGCACAGCACCCACGTTGTCCTCTTCGAGGTTCATCACGATTGCTTTGATACCATTGTCAAACTCCAGCAATTCATTGGCTTCGGCATTTCGCAATCCATAGATACGCACTACGCCGTCGCTCACCTGGAGCACCGTACCGATTTCGTCAAGTTGCACATTGGCGTTGATTCCTTCGAGCTGCTTGCGCAATATATCAGATACTTCGCTTACTTTTATATTTTCAGACATTATACAATTCTCCTATTCTTATCAATAAATTGTTGTTTCACTCGCTTCAACTGCGTGGCAACGCTTGCATCCAGTCGGTAGTCGTTGACATCAAAGATAAATCCGCCTTCGATCGAAGGATCTATCACCGTTTCGAGTTCCATCTGGGCGTGCAAGATATGCTCTGCTGCGGAACGAATCCGGTTTTCCGTTTCCTTGTTGACGGGAACGGCTGTAATGAGCTTACCCACTCCGATATGCTTCAGCTTCCGGTAGAGATCCAGATACATCAGGCTGATAAATTGCAGATAGCCTTCACGCCTGTTTCGCAGTACCAAAGTGATAAAACGGACAAACTCTCTGGTCGATTTTCCGTCACCGTCGGCAGCCGTGCAGACTAACGCCAACTTTTCCTTCGTTGTGATGACCGGATTATCAAGTGCTTCGCGCAAACCGGGCTGTTCACAAAAACTGTGCGACAGCGTCAGGAACTCCTGATATAACCTGTCCTCCAGACCTTTTTCCTGTGCATATTCAATGATGGCTTTTGCATAACGCATTGAGAGTATTCCGACTTCCATCTTCCTTAGTTCTTATTCGGGGTTAGTACTTCATCCAGCATACGGTCGATCATGCCCATCTGTGCTTCCTTGTCCTCAAGACTCTTGCGGAGCACTTTCTCGGCGATGTCCACAGAAAGCACGGCTACCTGGCGACGGATGTCGCGGATGGCTTCGTCTTTCTCTATCTGGATTTGTTGTTTCACCGCATCCAGTTCTTTTTGTGCGGCAATTTCGGCTTGTTTACGGGCCTCGTGAACAATCTTGTCACGTTCTTCCATTGCTTCCCTCAAGATGCGTCCTTGTTCTTTGTTGGCGGCAGCCACCAATGCGTCGCCTTCCTCTTTCAGTTTAGACAACTGGGCATTAGCCTCTCTCGCCACCTCCAAAGACTGGTCGATATAGGTCTTACGACCCTCCACCATCTTGATGATGACGGGGAAGCCGTATTTCGCCAATATCACGAACACAATCCCGAATGAGAGAAACATCCAGAACAGCAGGCCACTATCAGGTAATAGTAATGACATATCTTTTAATTAGAAATTAAAGACTATAAATTAAAAGCTGGGGTGGGTTCTCCCTTTTAGAGGAAGAACACCAACAGACAAACTACTACCGCCAACAGAGCCACACCTTCAATCAAGGCGGCGGCGATAATCATGTTCATACGGATGTCCCCTGATGCTTCCGGCTGGCGTGCGATTGCCTCCATTGCCGAACTACCAATCTTACCAATACCCAAACCAGCTCCGATTACTGCAAGACCTGCACCGATAGCTGCACCTAATTTACTAACTCCTACTGCTGCTGCAGTGGCTTGTAACAATACTGATAGTAACATAATTTTCAGTTTTAAAATGGTTTATATTTTCTCTTGTTTATTATTTAATCATTCATTCCGCGCGTTTATTCCGTATTCTTTTTATCAACGTTTTCACCGCGTTTCATTTCAATTTTCTTCAGCTTTCACTTTGGCACCTTCCTGTGCCAGACCGATAAACACTGCCGACAACATCGTAAATACGTAAGCCTGGATGAAAGCAACCAACAACTCAAGCGCATTCATAAAGATGTTGAACAATACAGAAGCCACCGTCAGCGTGCCGTTCAGTGCAGGCCCCATGCTTGCCGAGATAAAGATCAGGCAGGTAAGCACCAGCATCGCCATGTGTCCCGCCAGCATATTGGCAAAAAGACGAATCATCAAAGCAAACGGTTTCGTAAAGATTCCGAAGAACTCGATGAATGGCATCATCGGTATAGGCACTTTCAGCCACCAAGGTACATCAGGCCAGAAAATATCCTTCCAGTAATGTTTCGAACCGAAGATATTCACTGCCAGGAATGTGCAGACTGCAAGCACCATAGTGATAGCGATATTTCCCGTCACGTTCGCACCTCCGGGGAAGAACGGAATCAATCCCATCATGTTATTGATAAAGATGAAAAAGAACGCTGTCAGCAGATACGGTGCAAACTTCCGGTAGTTGGGTCCTACACAACTCTTGATAATATCGTCGTTCACCATCATGATGAACATCTCCATGAATCCGATAAATCCTCCCGGCGCTTTCGCTCCTTGCGGACGTTTTCTGTACCAGTGTGACACGCTCAATACGATGATGAGCAACAACACGCTGTTGAACAGCAAAGCAAATGTCACTTTCGTGATGGAAATATCCCACGGGCGGACCTGTTCGCCTGCCGCATTATACTCTACCAGTTTGCCCTCGTACTTACTTCCTTCGGGAGCGATGGAAAGTCCTTCATAAGTCCCTCCATTCTCTTCGAGACGGGAAGAAAGGAACGTGTGCCAACCTGTAGTGCTACTATAAACAATAATAGGTAATGGTATAGTAATGTGCGTGTTACCCCACGTCGTAATATGCCATTCGTAGGAGTCGCCGATATGACCGAACACAATTTCTTTCACATCCACCGTGTTCTCCTGTTCCTCTTTCGGAGTAATCTCGTCCTGCGTCTGTTGTGACACCGCTTCCCCCTCCTGTTCCTGTGCAAGAACCGGCAAGCTGACTGCCGCCATGAGGCAGAACAGAATCAACGGAGCTACTATGTTATGCAACTGTTTCATTTTTCTTCTTATTTTTCTTTTTCCGTTTCTGATTCAACTCAAAAGAGAAGAAGAACCAGGTTTCGAATACCAGATATATCAAATAGAACAAGATAAACGTCAGCAGAAAGGCTCTGGCTTCTTCGCGAACGGCAAGACAATAAATCAATACCAGAATCAGCGAAAGAATCATTTTTATCATCTTCGTTGCCAGATACAACAGTAACATTCTCTGTGGAGCATGCCGACGGCAAGCGTCGAAAGCATAAATGCTAAACAGCCCGAAGAAGTAAAAATAGATCGGAATAAACGGATACCCTCCGAAATAATGCCCCGGCAAAGCGAAGTGTAGAATGACAGCTCCGAGTGCCCCGCTAATTACCGCAAATAAGGTATGCCACCAAATAAAATTCCGTTTAGTTTTACTAATATTCACCATGTTACTGTGTTTTTCTGTAAGATTATAACCTCGTTTTTTTCAATTTTTTAATGCTTAGTCTTTGTGCCGGTGAGGAGTTTCCGTCAGGAAACACAGGCAGAAACCGTACCGTCACTCATTTCGACAAAACCGCCCTGAATATCCATCGTGTGCTCTTCTCCGTCCATCGTCGTGTAACTCAACGTTCCCGCTTTCAACGACGAAACAATGGGCGCATGCCCGGGGAGAATAGAAAACGAACCGATCATTCCCGGCAATGTGACAATCTTCACATTTCCGTCGAATATGCTCTTTTCGGGCGATACTATACTCAAATGCAGTTCTTTCATCATGCTATCTTTTTATTTTTTTGCTGCCTGTTCCAGCAATTTCTTACCTTTCTCTATTGCCTCCTCAATGGTTCCGACATTCAAGAAAGCCTGTTCGGGAAGATAATCCACTTCTCCTTCCAGAATCATCTTGAATCCCTTGATGGTGTCTTCAATACCCACCATCACACCCGGAACGCCTGTAAACTGTTCAGCCACGGCAAACGGTTGTGAAAGGAAACGCTGCACACGGCGGGCGCGGTTCACTACCATCTTGTCTTCTTCCGAGAGTTCTTCCATACCGAGGATGGAGATAATATCTTGTAATTCCTTGTTACGTTGCAGAATTTGTTTCACTTGCTGCGCTACGTCGTAGTGTTCCTGGCCAACAATGTGCGGGTCGAGGATACGTGACGTAGAAGCCAACGGGTCTACCGCCGGATAAATACCCAGCTCCGTAATCTTACGGTCGAGCACGGTAGTTGCGTCCAAGTGGCTGAAAGTTGTTGCAGGAGCCGGGTCGGTCAAGTCATCGGCAGGCACATACACCGCCTGTACGGAGGTGATAGAACCTTTGCGGGTAGACGTGATACGTTCCTGCATCGCACCCATTTCCGTAGCCAACGTGGGCTGGTAACCAACAGCGGAGGGCATACGTCCCAAAAGGGCGGACACTTCCGAACCTGCTTGCGTGAAACGGAAGATATTATCAATAAAGAACAGAATATCGCGTTTCTCACCTTCTTTTCCTGCGTCGCGGAAAGATTCCGCCACCGTCAGTCCGGACAATGCCACAGAGGCACGTGCGCCCGGAGGCTCGTTCATCTGACCGAAAATCAGAGACACTTGCGATTTCTCCAGTTCGTTATAATCCACTTTCGAAAGATCCCAGTGACCTTTCTCCATTCCTTCTTTGAATGCTTCGCCGTAACGGATTACACCGGATTCAATCATTTCGCGCAGCAAGTCGTTACCTTCACGGGTACGTTCACCTACTCCGGCAAATACAGAGAATCCATTATGTTTCTTGGCGATATTATTGATAAGTTCCTGAATCAATACAGTCTTTCCTACACCGGCACCGCCGAACAAACCGATTTTACCACCTTTGGCATACGGTTCGAGCAGGTCGATCACTTTGATACCTGTGAAGAGCACCTCTTGCACAGTAGTCAAATCCTCAAACTTAGGGGGGTCGCGATGAATGGAATATGCACCTTTGCGGTCGAGTCCTTTCATACCGTCGATCGAATCACCGACTACGTTCATCAGTCGTCCTTTAATCTGTTCGCCAATCGGCATCGTGATCGGGCCTCCGGTGGGATACACTTTCATGCCTCTCTGAAGTCCGTCAGTACTGTCCATCGCTACGGTACGCACCGTATTTTCGCCGATATGTTGCTGAACTTCTACAACCAGTATTTTGCCGTTTGGCCTCTTTATCTCCAGTGCGTCGTGGATGCTTGGCAGCACCAATTCTGCATCCGTACCCTCAAAGTACACATCGACCACAGGGCCGATCACCTGCGAGATATGTCCGATAATCTGTGACATAAGCAATCTCTAATTTATTTATATTATTCTTTTCTCTCCTTTTTGACTTTATAATATGAAAGGAATGCACATTTTTCGCGTTTTACCTATTTCATTATTATAATAAACAGTTGAGTTCAGTTTTTGTTCAACTATTTTCTATATCCCATAAACTTCTGTCCTTAGAAATAGTTAAAGAAACAACTGCGCAAATGTAGAAACAATTCCGTGTCGTTGTGCTTCCTTTTTCATAATTTGTCGTTCGATAACACTTATTAGACCTACAATGACTACAGATTGACCAATTCAGGCAAATTTCTGCTACAAATCAATAGCAAAACAAGTTTGGGGGCAATAATCTATCAATAAACTAAATTAACCCATCGAGTTTCCTATCTCTTTGTTAAAAATCAATGGATTAGCAAAAACAAGAAATAGTGGCAAAAACAACTAGTTTTGTGCTCGAACACAGAAAAGTCCGTATTTTCATGTTTTCCTTAAGAAAGTTTAAAGCCATATTTCCTGTTTTTCTCCTATCTATTCTATTCCTTATATATTCCGCATTTTTGCATTAAGATTCACATCCATCTTTATAAAGTTCCCAATTTGCATAAAAGAGCAATATAATAACGCCACATACAATTATTATCTCATTTTTTTGCTGTAATTTTGCACCACTAATATAAAACACTCAAAATGATGAAGAAAATACTGTTACTCGGTTCTGGCGAACTAGGAAAAGAATTTGTAATTTCAGCTCAACGTAAAGGCCAGCACATCATTGCTTGCGACTCCTATGCAGGAGCACCGGCTATGCAAGTGGCCGATGAATTTGAAGTATTCGACATGCTGAACGGTGAAGAGCTGGAACGCGTGGTGAAGAAACACCGCCCGGACATCATCGTTCCGGAGATTGAAGCCATCCGTACAGAACGTTTATACGACTTCGAAAAAGAAGGCATTCAGGTAGTTCCCAGCGCTCGTGCTGTGAACTTCACCATGAACCGTAAAGCCATTCGCGACCTTGCCGCCCAAGAACTCGGACTGAAAACAGCCAAATACTTCTATGCCAAAACTCTGGAAGAACTGAAAGAAGCTGCCGATAAAATCGGTTTCCCTTGTGTCGTTAAACCATTGATGTCTTCTTCCGGCAAAGGACAATCGCTCGTGAAGAGTGCCGACGAACTCGAACATGCCTGGGAATACGGATGCAGCGGCAGTCGTGGCGATATTCGCGAACTTATCATTGAAGAATTTATCAAGTTCGACAGCGAAATCACCCTGCTCACCGTTACCCAAAAGAACGGCCCTACCCTCTTCTGCCCTCCTATCGGACACGTGCAGAAAGGTGGCGACTACCGCGAAAGTTTCCAGCCTGCACACATTGATCCCGCCCATTTGAAAGAAGCGGAAGAGATGGCGGAGAAAGTAACCCGTGCCCTCACAGGTGCAGGACTTTGGGGAGTTGAGTTCTTCCTAAGCCATGATAATGGAGTCTATTTCTCCGAACTCTCTCCTCGTCCGCATGACACAGGTATGGTGACACTGGCGGGCACACAAAACCTGAATGAATTTGAATTGCATCTGCGTGCCGTACTCGGCCTGCCCATTCCCGGCATCAAACAAGAACGGATAGGCGCAAGCGCTGTGATCCTTTCCCCGATTGCCAGCCAGGAACGTCCTCAATATCGCGGACTAGAAGAAGTGACCAAAGAAGAAGATACTTATCTCCGCATTTTCGGCAAACCGTTTACACGTGTCAACCGCCGTATGGGTGTGGTACTTTGTTATGCTCCGCTTGATTCTGATTTGGATGCGTTGCGCGACAAGGCTAAGAGAATTGCAGAGAAAGTAGAAGTTCATTAATACAAGAAATTCAGAGATAAGATGAATAAAATCCGCCAAGTAAACCTGTCTGATATTCCAGCACTGCAAGAGCTATATCAGCATACAGTTCTGACTGTGAACCGAAAAGATTATACAGCCGAAGAAGTAGCAGATTGGGCTTCGTGCGGAGACGATACGTCACACTGGAATGAGCTTTTCGAAGAACAACATTATGTGGTTGCAGAAAACGAAGAAGGCGTGATTGTAGGCTTTGGCTCTGTAAACGATGACGGATATATGCACACGCTGTTCGTTCACAAGGACTTTCAGCATCAAGGTGTCGCAACATCTTTGTATAAGCATCTCGAAGCATATGCACGAGAAAGAGGTGCGAAAAGATTAACATCGGAAGTTAGCATCACGGCAAAACCATTTTTTGAAAAACAAGGTTTTCAGGTCGATGAAGAGCAAAAGCGGAAAGCTAATCAAATGTGTCTCACCAATTATAAGATGAGCAAGCAGTTCTGTTAATCACATCTAATCATTTCTAAGATGAAAACATAGAAGAAAGCTCATTTGCAGATAAAGAAAGTCTTATTTTATATAAGAAAAACTCCAGCTATGGTGACGGATAAAGTTACATTAGTGGAGTTTTTCTTTTTAACTTCATGAAATGAAAACGTCATTTCTTACTCAATAAACGTTTAGCCAAATATTTACGTATTGGTTCATCATACAGCTTCAAACACAGATAAGCAAGAATAATACTCAAAATAAAGACACACAAAGCTACGTGCCAGGTTTCACCTAACGTGTAGAGTTGATTCTCAATCAGCCATGCATAGAACAGATACATCAACGGATAATGTATCACATAAACCGGATAAGATATATCTCCCAAAAACTTACATATCTTTGTCGATTGCTTGTCCGTGGTGGTACCCGACGCTCCTATCCACAGAATGATAGGGAAAGCCACAATCACGCAAAACGCTTCATAAACACCATTCATGCAAAGCGGCTCCAACCCTTCCAGATAAGGAACAGAGAACAGGGCAATCAGCGCAATAGCACATATCCAAAATGCACCTTTCACCTTCATAGGCTTGAAATTGCGCGACATAAGCATACCCAACGAAAAAGGGAAAAGCATACGCAAGGAACCGCCCAAAAAGTTAACCCCATCCAGCGTCCAGCCCACTCCTATGTTTCCATAAGTGGAGACATTAAAAACAGCAAACGCCGCCAACGCTACGCCCAGCAACACCACAAACACCGTCAGTGCCTTGTTGGACAAGCGGCGAATGAACAACGCATACAGGATATTGCCGATATACTCAAAAAACAATGACCAGCAAGGACCATTCAACGGAAACATCTCACCGTTGCCACGAACTTCGTACCCAACACCCGGCATGGCAGGAATGAAGAAGATCGTACAAAGCAGAGACAACATTATCATGGAGATAGCTACGTGCGTCCCGTCCCATTGCACACTCCCCTGAATACAGAACGTGATAGCACCGAGAACGGCACCCATAATGACCATCGGATGAAGACGTATCAATCGGCGTTTAAAGAAATCTTTCATGGTGAGACTTTTACCCCAACGGTCGTCGTAAGCATAACCGATCACAAAACCCGAAAGGATAAAAAAGAAATCCACGGCTAAATATCCGTGATTCAGAGTTTCAATAGCGCTATTACTGGCAAAAGCGAAGCCCTCGAATACGTGATACCATATCACCATAAGAGCCGCCACACCGCGAAGTCCGTCAAGAAGATCATAATGCGCCTTGGTGTCTGAAAAAGCTGAAGCAGAAATGTTCGACATTTGTTTTTCTATTAGTAAGTTAGTATTTTCAGAAGGCAAAGATACGGTTTGCGCTACGAAGTTTCTTTGCTCTAAAGCAAAAAAGCCCTGCTAATCGCTATTTTTTAGCACGTACCCGACTAAGGGTATAGATGGAAATGCCCAGAAAAGCAGCCACATATTTCAGCTTCACTCGGTTTATTAATCCGGGATAGCGACGGTTGAACTGTTCGTAGCGTTCTTTGGGCGAAAGTTGGAGGCGCTCCACAAACATGTGGCTAAGCTCCTTATTCACATTCTGATGCAGGATTCTTCCCCAGTTGGCTATGTCGATATATGTTTCGTAGAGGGCATTCAGCTTGTCGATGTGGATGACGTAGATTTTGCAATCGGAAAGCGTTTCAACGCTTTCTACCGATGGTTGCTGATAGTAGAGCGAATCCATGCCGAACGTGACGTCGCCCTCCTGACTGAACCACGTAGTGGTGTCCTCTCCGTTGTGGTGGAATACGGAACGGGCGATGCCCTCTTCAATGAAATATACCAGGCGGTCTGTGACGCCTGCCTGAACGATACGGGTATCTTTGGGATAATACCTTAATTCCATATTCGCCTGAAGCGCTTGAAGTGCTTCGTCGGAAACCGGATAGATTTGCCTGATTTTACGAATGATATGTTCCATTTGGGGGTAATGGCGTATTGGGGGTTAATGACGTACTTTAGGATATTTATTATTAAAACGGAAACCAAGACCGAGCATCAGATAATTAGGGGTCTGGAAATCCTGAAGATTGTAGCCGATGTGAAGGAATGAACTCCGGGTGACGTTGATCTTCAACGCAAAGACCTGATACAGTCCGCGCAAATCGCCACGCCCCAGCACATTCGTTCCCAAGCCGACACCGATGGTAAAAAACGGCATCACGTATTCTGCCCGTCCGGAAAGTCCGAGCGCAAGCTGATTCTGAATGCCCGGCACGAGAAATTTACGACGGGAGGAACCACTGCCTGCATCGTACTCCACCAGCGCATCTTCAGTGTACACATTAGCACTACCGTCATAAACACCGTCCAGCGAAACTCCGAAACGCAGCTTATAGTTGAGATTGTACATCGGAGCAAAGTTGAATCCCGCTACGGGATAGCTGCCCGGTGATGCAATCTGCTTCTCGCCTACATAGACGCCTTTGCGACGCCACGAGCCGAACAACACAAGGTCATAACTGACGTGTCGCGGAAAACGGGGAACGTAGGGATGAACCAATGATTTAGTGAGGTCGGCTTCTTCCCGGTTGAAGTTGTACACCAGTCCGATTTTCGCTCCGGTGGTGTTGACACCTGCATTGGGAAACTTGGTGTTGCCGTTGGAGAAATGCGTGAAGTCTCCGCCGATGATAAAGTCGAAATAACGGGAAAGCGACCAGTTAAGGTAGATACCCGCATTGAGGTAGGCATTCACCCGTGAGCCTACGGCTCCGTTGTAGGAGTTGTAATCGTTGTCATAAGGTTTCCATCCGGCAGAAATACCGAAATTCCACTCGTAATTGAGCGAAAGGCGGGGATTGAAACGGGCAATGCGTGCACCTTGAAAGACATAGAACGTCATCGGATCACCCAGTTGCTTTTTGTCGCCAAAGGTGGTGAAAGCCAAGCCGAAACCTTGATAAGCTCCGCCATAGATGCGGTCGGCACAGGTGTTGGGACGAAACTTGAAAGAGTATTTCAGATGAGCGGCAAATGAACTCTGGATGGGTTTCCACCGTTCGTTCTCGCCTTGCAGGAAAGGATTGGTGGGGAACACGTATTGCGGCCGCGCCTCTATCCCCAACCGGTGAATGAAATGGTGGGGAACGTAGGGAGCTACAGTGTCGGCTCCGCATTGCGGGAAGCTGTTGTGCCGGAAGCCATGAATTTCTTCCTGCAATCTCCGCACTTCTTCACGAAGTTGGCGGACGTCCTGCTGGAGCTGTTCTACGTCTTGCCGCATTTCCTTCACCTCTTTCTCTTCCTGCCCTACCTCCTGCGCACTAAGCGAAGTGCCGGGGAAAAGCAAAGCGGAACAGATTACGGCGATTTCCCATCTGGGTATCTTTACTCTCATATAATAGTCTGGTTTGTCTTTTCAGAACGGAAGTTACAAATGGAGCTTCTCAATAAACTGTGCCACATGATAGCCGTCCATCAACCCATGATGGCAGGTTACGGAAACGGGCATCATCAGTCTTTCTCCATCACGGAAGTACTTTCCGGTGGAGATTTTGGGAACACTGTCGCCCGAACGCATATTGGTGGGGTGCTTCATGTCGGTGAATGAGAGCCACGGCACTGCCGAATAATGAATGGCATTGGGATGGAAAGTGCCTCCTTTGTTGAGTCCCGTAGTGACTTGCAAACGTTCCATTTCTGCCTTTGCCCGACGGATAAAAACGAGTTCGTCCGGATCGTATTCAAAGGCGGCAAAAGAAAAGGTATGGTCGTCACGGCCTACGGTGGCTTCGGGCAGAAGGCTGTCATAGCACACCACCTTATCGCCTTCGATGCGATAACGGAATTCTTCTACCGCAGCAGCGGCAGTCGTTATCCGGTGGAGGACTAACAGGGAAAAGGATATGCCTTTGGTTTTGGCTTCCTGATATGCGCGCGTACAGTCTACCTGAACGGTCACTCCGAAAAACGGATCGTCAAAAGCACTGAAATGTTCGTAATGTTCTCTTCTGTTCCAAGTAGCAATATCGATGATCTTCTCTATCTGATTCATTCTAAACACTCTTTTTTATTTGAGAAACGCAGATTAACGCAAATTATCGCAGATTTAGCCTATTTCCTTTGCGGTAATCTGCGTTTCTAAATTCAGACTCTTTACTGATGTTGCTCACGCAACAAGTCGTTCACTGTTTTTACCGGGTTGAAAGTGGAAAGTGGCACTTCTACAAAGACGGTATTCCAGTCGCTCATCGCTCCGTTCCACAAGCCGGGAAGTTCGAGAGCTTTCAGGTCTTTGCCGTTCTTCGATTTGTAGGAGATGAAGCCTGTTGCTTTATCTACATACTTCACCAGGTCGAACTTATGTCCTTTATAATCGCGCACGGCGCATACGAGGTCTACCGGATTGAAGTGTGTGCCTTTCTCGAACATTTCTTTCTTTTCCGGATCGTCCATGTCGATCTGTGAGCTTTCGAGGATTTGCAGGGAGATGGTTCCGTCGCTGTTGTAAGCAAGGAACGGGCCGCCACCGGGTTCGCCTACGTTCTTCACCATTCCGCAGACGCGCATCGGGCGGTTGAACTTGTTTTTCAGGTAGATGGCGAGTACGGAATCTTCGAGGTCTTTCGTCTCCGGATTCTTGCAGAAGAGTTTCTTTTGCAGGAATTGAAGCATTTCCATCATCTGGTCGTGGGTGTATTTACCGCTGTCGAGCAGGGTAAGGTATTCGAATACTTGTTCTTGCAAAGTCACGAGCACTCCGGCAATCAGTTTCTTATAAGTAACGGTGTCGGCTTTCAGTCTGTCGGGCACTACGTTGTCGATGTTCTTGATGAAGATAATGTCTGCATCGAGGTCGTTCAGGTTCTCGATCAGTGCGCCGTGGCCACCGGGACGGAACAGCAGTTTGCCGTTGTCACGGAAAGGTTGGTTGTCCATGTCGGCGGCAATCGTGTCGGTACTCGGCTTTTGTTCGGAGAAGGTGATGTAATAGTCTACTCCATAGCGTTTGGAAAATTCGTCTACCTTTTCGGCTACCAGCTTCTTGAAGAGTTCACGGTGTTCGGTAGATACCGTGAAGTGCACGTTTACTTTACCGCTCTTTCCGGCAGCATACAAGGCTCCTTCGGCGAGATGTTCTTCCATCGGCGTGCGTGAACCTTCGGGATACTTATGGAATTTGAGCAGACCTTTCGGTAGTGCGCCGTAATTCAGTCCGGCTGTTTCGAGCAGGGCGGATACCACTGCTTTATAGTTGCCGTCTTCGATCAGTCCGGGAATATCTTTTCCGTCGATACGCTGGCAGGCTACATTCAGGTCATCATAGAAAGCAAAATTCTTGATTCCGTCGAAGAATGTCTGTTCGAACTTGGTAGTCGGCCGGTCATAGTCGGCAGACAGGAACTCGAACAGGTTCTTGAACATACGACTCGCTGCACCGGAGGCGGGCACGAACTTCACAACAGTCTTATCTGTGTTGGTATATGCATCCCAGGCGGCCAAATAAGCCTTCTGTTCTTCTGCATCGGGAGCTAATATTCCCTTTTCGATGGAGGCTGCCGCATCCAGCTTCAAAAAGGGGAAACCCGTCTGGAAGCATGCTAATTGTTCTACAATTTGCTCTTCCGTGATGCCTTTCTTGGCAAGCAACTCTTTGTCCTGTGTCGTTATCATAATATCTAATTTTATTAATTGATGCCCAAAAATACAAAATGTTATTTACTTCTTGCCGAATAACCGGGAAAAAAACTAATTTTACATCGAATTAACAAGATTGAATATGGACGACTTTTTTACATCAGAGGAAAAAAAGGAGCTTTTTTCACTCTACCGGCATTTGTTGCAATCTGCAGGAGATAGCATTTCCTGGAAGGATTGCCTAAAGTTAAAGAGACATCTTATCAAAGCGGCCCAGTGTAACGGTCTGCAACGCAATAACTTCGGGATGAATCCCGTCATCAGAGATTTACAAACGGCAGTGATCGTTGCCGAGGAAATCGGTATGAAAGGTTCGTGCCTGATCGGTATCATGTTGCACGAAATCGTGAAGGGGCATGTATTGTCTATCGACGAGGTGAACGCCGAATATGGGGATGACGTAGCAAGTATCATCAAGGGATTGGTGAAAACGAACGAGCTGTATGCGAAGAGTCCGGCTATCGAGTCGGAAAACTTCCGTAATCTGCTGCTTTCTTTTGCGGAGGATATGCGTGTAATCCTGATTATGATTGCGGATCGTGTGAATGTGATGCGCCAAATCAAGGACACGGGCAACGAGGAGGACCGGCTCAAAGTGGCGAACGAGGCTGCTTACCTGTATGCTCCGCTGGCACATAAGCTGGGATTGTACAAGCTGAAATCGGAACTGGAAGATTTGTCTCTCAAATATACGCAGAAGGAAACGTACTATTTTATCAAGGATAAGCTGAACGAGACGAAGGCGTCCCGCGACAAGTATATCGCTGCTTTTATCGAACCGATCCAGAGGAAGGTGTCGGAAGCAGGATTGAAGTTCGACATCAAGGGGCGTACCAAGTCGATTCATTCGATATGGAACAAGATTCAGAAGCAGAAAACGTCTTTTGAGGGGATTTATGACTTGTTCGCCATCCGTATCATCCTCGATTCGGAGCCGGACCCGGCTAAGGAGAAGCAGGAATGCTGGCAGGTTTATTCGATTGTTACGGATATGTACCAGCCGAACCCGAAGCGTCTGCGCGACTGGCTCTCTATCCCGAAAAGCAATGGTTACGAGTCGTTGCACATCACTGTGATGGGCCCGGAAGGGAAATGGGTGGAAGTGCAGATACGTACCCGCCGCATGGACGAGATCGCGGAACGCGGATTGGCTGCTCACTGGAGATATAAAGGTATCAAGGGTGAAACGGGTCTGGACGAGTGGTTGACTTCTGTGCGGGAGGCGTTGGAGAATGCAGACAACGATTCACTGAAAGTGATGGATCAGTTTAAGATGGATCTCTACGAGGATGAAGTGTTTGTCTTCACGCCCAAGGGGGATTTGTTCAAGCTCGCCAAAGGGGCTACGGTATTGGATTTTGCTTTCCATATCCATAGTAAGTTGGGATGCAAGTGTATCGGCGCGAAAGTGAACGGCAAGAATGTGCAGCTCAAACAGAAACTGAACAGCGGCGACCAAGTGGAGATCATGACTTCAAACACCCAGACGCCGAAGCAGGACTGGCTGAACATCGTGACGACTTCCAAAGCGCGCACCAAGATAAGGCAGGCTCTCAAAGAGATGGTGGCACGCCAGCACGCTTTTGCCAAGGAGACGCTGGAACGGAAATTCAAGAATCGTAAGTTGGAATATGATGAAGCGACCATGATGCGCCTCATCAAGCGTTTGGGCTTCAAGAATGTGACGGAGTTTTATCAGCGGATTGCCGACGGTGGACTGGACGTTAACGAGATTCTGGATAAGTATGTGGAGCAACAGAAGCGGGACAGTGATACGCACGATGAAATTGTGTATCGCAGTGCCGAAGGGTATAACTTGCAGGCTGCGCAACAAGAGGAAACGACGTCTAAGGAAGATGTTCTGGTAATCGATCAGAATCTGAAAGGGTTGGAATTCAAGTTGGCTAAATGTTGTAATCCGATTTACGGGGATGATGTGTTTGGTTTCGTTACGGTAAGCGGTGGTATCAAGATACACCGGGCGGACTGTCCGAATGCCAATCAGATGCGCGAACGTTTCGGTTATCGTATTGTGAAGGCTCGTTGGGCGGGGAAATCGGTAGGTACGCAATATCCTATCACGCTGCGGGTTGTAGGGCATGATGATATTGGTATCGTGACTAATATCACTTCTATTATATCCAAAGAGAATGGTATCACGCTGCGCTCCATCGGTATTGACTCGAACGACGGTTTGTTCTCCGGAACACTGACGGTCATGGTGGGTGATACGGGACGTTTGGAGGCTCTTATCAAGAAATTACGTACTATAAAGGGAGTAAAACAAGTTAGCCGGAATTAATTCCGGCTACTCTCCTATCTTACTTTCTTCTTTATATAATAAGGATAGGTAATCAATGCAAAGAAGAGTAAAGCAATGGATGCTACTATCTGTCCGGTATGTAGCATCTTATCTGTATCCAATTCCATGTAGCAGGCGGTAGCGATTCCCAGGGAAATGCCGATTTCGGTTGCCAGCAGATGGGTGGTGTTGGCTGTTCCGCGTTGGCAATGGTGGGATAGCTTTACGAACATCACCAGAAATTCCGGCAGGATAAAGCCTAAGCCCAGTCCTAAGAGTACGGAGGAAATGCCTATGGAGATGTCTGTATTCAGTAGGGACATGGCTACGATTTCCAATCCGAGTCCTATAATGACCAGTCGCAGTGTTTTCTCTTTCAGGAAAAACAGACGTGCAAAGAACAGGGAAACGATGTATCCGAGGGCTGTTCCTACAAAGAACGGTACGGGGATTCCTGTGTTTCCGAGTACGAAATCGTTTAGGAAAGGGTGTACCATGGGAACCAGCAGTCCCGGAATGAAGGTTATCAGGATCAGATTGATGGCAGGAACCCATCCACGAAGCAATAGGAAGCGGTCGAAGGAATAGAGTTTGGTGACAATCGGCGCACGGAAAGGTACGTAGACTCCTGATAACATGAGGATTCCGACAGCTCCGGTTATGACAGATACAGTGAGCAGGGTTTGGAAGGATTGGCTTTGATAAAGCCATACTCCGAGGATAATGCCTGCGATCATTCCCATACGTGCCATCCAGGAGAAACTGACGTTTCCCGCACTGCGCAGTGTGGAGTTGGTGATGTCGATGGCCAATGTGATGCCGGCTGTTGTGCCTATGCCAAAGGCAAGCCCTTGCACGGTGCCCAACAGAATCAGTTCTGTGAGGTTGGTAACAAAGGCGTATCCGATGGTCGCCACTACCATCAGGGCAGCAGCAAACATACAGACGTACTTACGCTTGTATGCATCTACCAGATAGGCATGGAAAGGACCGATGAGGAACATCCCCAAGGTGAAAAAGAGAAAGATTACTCCTGTCTGTGCAGCCGGCACTCCGAGACGGTCGGCCATCTCTACGGAAAGCACCGGAAATAACACATACAAGGATATAAACAACAGCAAATTAGCTACACATATCCGCATAAAATGAACTGTCCACAATTTAACTGCCATATACTATATTTAATATTGTTCCTTCTCGTTGGGGAAGTAGCAATTCTTCACGTCAGAAACGTAACGGCTGATGGCATCGGTCATCACCGTGTACAAGTCAGCATAACGACGCAAGAAACGCGGACGGAATCCGTTGTTCATGCCAAGCATGTCCTGAATCACCAATACTTGACCGTCTACGTGGCCACCGGCACCGATACCGATAATAGGTATGGTCAGTTCGGATGCTACGCGTTCGGCAAGGGTTGCGGGAATCTTTTCGAGTACAATGGCAAAACAGCCTGCTTCTTCTAATAGATGGGCGTCGCGAATCAGTTTTTCGGCTTCGGCGTCGTCTTTGGCACGCACGGTATAGGTGCCGTATTTATTGATGGATTGAGGCATGAGTCCCAGATGTCCCATTACCGGAATGCCAGCACATACGATGCGTCTCACCGTGTCTATGATTTCTTCACCACCTTCGAGCTTCAAAGCGTCAGCGTGGCTTTCTTTCATGATACGGATGGCAGAAGCAAGTCCTTCCATCTCGTTGCCCTGATAGGATCCGAAAGGCATATCAACCACTACCATCGCACGTTTCACGCCGCGTACCACGGATTTGGCATGATAGATCATTTGGTCGAGTGTGATAGGAAGTGTTGTCACATTACCTGCCATTACATTGGAAGCGGAGTCGCCTACCAGGATTACGTCCATTCCCGCACCGTCTACAATCTGTGCCATTGTGTAATCATAAGCAGTCAGCATAGATATTTTTTCACCTCTCTGTTTCATTTCAACCAGGCGATGAGTAGTCACCTTTCTTGAGTCATCTGATATATAACCAGCCATGTCTTTTTAAATTAAAAATTAATGATTAAAAATTAAAACGACGTCAAGCGCCTTCAAAAATCGCGGCAAAGTTATAACATTTAATTCATAACAGAGAAGGAAATGCAAAAAATCCTTTCAAACACCTCGCTTGGATAGCTGGGGAGGCGGTTGGAAGGATTCTGTGAGGTATAATAAAAGCTCCTTAACAATATAAGGAAGCGATTTATCAAGTGCAATAATGCGTTTCGGATTTATTCTTTCTCTTAACGATGCAGGATCAGGAGCTTGTCGTAGGTCATGCCGGTGAAGTCGTCTATTATATAATGTGCTTTGCCAGTGATGGCTTCACGTGTATTGGTGGTGGCAAGTCCGATCACTGTTGCCCCGGAAGTCATTCCGGCTTGCAGGCCGTGGAAAGAATCTTCAAAGACGTAGGTGTTTTCGGGGGTGGCTTCAAAGATTTCCATCCCGAGCAGGAAGCAGTCGGGAGCCGGTTTGGAACGGGCAAACATCTCTCCGGTCAGGATGCGGTCTACCATTCCTTTAAATTCGGGGTGGGCATTGTAGACGTTAGCCATCTTCTCTTCGTTGGAGCTGGTGACTACGGCTATCTTTGCACCGTTACGGCGAAGATCGGCTATAAAGGCTTCTACTCCGGGGATGTATTCGTAGGACATCTTTTGCTCGTAAACGTAGAGTTCGGCGCTTATTTCAAGCTGGGCTTCGGGTTGGTCCGAGAAATACTTTTCATAGATTTGCAATAATGTCTGTCCCTTAATACGGCGGCCGAAATCTTCTTCATTCAGATATTTCCGTCCCTGCTCGTCCCAGAAGACTGTGTACTGCGTTTCTGTATCCATAATGACACCATCAAAATCGAAGAGTGCCGCAATCGTTTTCGTTGTATTCATATATAAACTTTCTTTTTACCTAAACGTTAAACCTTGTGTATCCGTCGTTGCAAAGTTCCGAATAATCATCGAATCAGGCAAATAATTCGTACCTTTGCAAAGCTAAAAAAAACGTAACATACGTTTTTATCCAACAAAATCTACTAGCGCATGAGCAAGAACGACCCACATATCTTAGGCAAAGAAAGTATCGGCAAATTGCTGTTACAATATTCCATTCCTGCAATTATCGGAATGACGATTACTTCTATCTATAATATTATTGATAGTATCTTCATCGGACATGGTGTAGGCCCAATGGCGATTGCCGGACTAGCCATCAGCTTTCCGCTGATGAATCTGGTGGTGGCTTTCTGTACATTGGTATCGGCGGGCGGTTCTACGCTGGCGTCTATCCGTCTGGGGCAAAAGGACATGAAGGGGGCTACGGAAATCTTGTCACACACGTTGATGCTCTGTATCACTAATTCGTTCTTCTTTGGTATTTTGTCTTTCATCTTCCTGGATGATATATTGGTTTTCTTCGGGGCCAGTAGCGAGACGCTTCCTTATGCGCGGAGCTTTATGCAGGTGATCTTATTGGGTACTCCTATCACTTATACGATGATTGGGTTGAACAACGTGATGCGTGCTACCGGATACCCGAAAAAGGCGATGTTGACTTCGATGGTGACGGTGGTAGCGAACATTATCCTCGCTCCTATCTTTATTTTCCACTTTGAATGGGGAATGAGGGGAGCTGCTACGGCAACGGTGATTTCACAGTTGATCGGTATGGTGTGGGTGGTGAGCCATTTTGTCAAGAAAGACAGTACGGTGCATTTTGAGGGGAATATCTGGAAGATGAAACGGAGGATTGTGGAGAGTATCTTCGCCATCGGTATGTCTCCTTTCCTGATGAATGTGTGTGCGTGTGCCATTGTGATTATCATCAATAACAGTCTGCAAAATTACGGGGGCGATATGGCGATTGGTGCTTATGGGATTATTAACCGTTTGCTGACGCTTTATGTGATGATTGTGTTAGGTCTGACGATGGGTATGCAGCCTATTGTGGGGTATAACTTCGGAGCACAGAAGATAGACCGTGTGAAACAGACATTGCGACTGGGGATTATCTCCGGGGTCGTGATTACCAGTAGCGGGTTTATTATCTGCGAGTTCTTCCCTCATGCCGTATCGGCTCTTTTCACGGATAGCGATGAATTGATTGATTTGGCCGTAGACGGTATCCGGCTGGCTGTATTGATGTTCCCGTTTGTAGGGGCGCAGATTGTGATTGGTAACTTCTTCCAAAGTATCGGGAAGGCTAAAATAAGTATTTTCCTTTCGCTGACGCGACAGTTGCTTTATCTTTTGCCTTGCTTGCTGCTCTTTCCCAACTGGTGGGGATTGGAAGGTATCTGGATTAGTATGCCGGTATCGGATGCATTGGCGTTTATTACGGCGGTTGTCAGTCTGATGATTTACATTAAGAAAGTGTCTAAACAACATCCGGAAACGGTAGCGGAATAAAGCATTAACTGCTTTACTCCGCCTGTTGGTTTTTATTCTTTATTCTGCTTTGATGCTCTTTACGGGGTTTTCATTGGCAACGTGCCAGGCTTTCACTACCACGCAAGCCACGATAACCAATAGTACCAGCAGGGCTATTCCTATAAAAAGTAACAGATCCATATCAATTCGTTCGCTAAACTGTTCCAACCATATTTGGCCTGTAAAATAGGAAGCGGCAGTACCTATCAGCACAGAGATTACGGAGATATTCAGAATGTCGTATATCAATAGTTTCAGGATGCCGGAGGCCTCTGCCCCATTCACTTTGCGTATGGCTATTTCCTTGCTGCGGCGTTGAGTTTCTCCATTCACATAGCCAATCAATCCCGTGATGACAATAAGCAGGATGAAGCAGGACGAAATCCAGACTGCGTTACGGAAACGGTATACGCTCTTATAGCCTTCGCGAATCATGCTGTCTACTGAATTGAAGTTCAGGGCTACATTCGGGAATGTTTTTGCCACACATTCGTTCAAGCGTTTCAGGTTCTCGTCATAGGGTTCTTTTAGACGAACATTGATGGTGTGATTGGCCGATTCTTTATCGGCAATCAATACGATAGGAGACTGACTGGAATAGAAACTTCTATTACGAATATCATCAAACACTCCCACGATGGTACCTTCTACCCCACTCACTGATTTTCCTACGGCACCATCGGTCCATTTCATCAAACGAACGAGTTCTTTATTTACCAATAGATCGCCTTTTTTCTTGATGGTAGTGCCTTCTGTTATTCTGATTCCCATCACATTCGGATAATCATAGTCGCACATATTGAAATTAAGGGTGGCAATGCGTTTGCCGTCGTTACCAATCAATCCACGTGTCCAATATTCTCCCAGTACGCTGTGTGTGGATGCCGATACCCCGTCCACCATCGGTTGGCGGAGCAACTCGTCTTTTACATGTTCTACTGTTTCGCCGGACATCCAGGTTTCGGCTTCTACCAGTCCCGGAATCTTGATTCCCATATCTCCATTCATCAGGTGAGAATATTGTAACAGGGTAACCAGCAATAATCCGAGTACAAAGGAGGTACCCGTGAACTGGACAAATAGTAATGAACGTTTCCATCCTCTTTTTCCATCCGTATAGTGCCGGAATACCTGCGTGACGGGAATACGTGAGAACAGTTTTCCCGGTATGCCTCCTGCCAGGAGGAAAAGGACTACTACAGTGAGCAAGGGTATCCAAATGATGTCCCAGGCAAACAGTGAGGCAAGGCTGGTTCCCAACAGGTCTTCGATCAATTCGCCCATGTTGATTATCAACAGGAAGCTAAACAGGACGGATAGTAGAACCAATACTCCGGTTTCTGCCAGAAACATGCCAAAGATGTTTCCGGAACTGGCTCCACTGCATTTATGCACTCCTACGCTTTTTGCACGACGACTGATAGTGGCTATTGAAATCAACATATAATTCATGATGGCTACAAAAAACACTGAAAAGCCGAGGAAGCCGAATATCATCAAACGTTTCTGGGTATCGGCAGAATCCAGATGGCGTTTCGAAAGAGGAACAACGCTGTATTCCAACTTCCAGTCATCCCATTGCAAGGGGCTGTATTTTGCCATTACTTGTTGAATTTTGCTGTTCACCTTGTCTATATCCGACGCATGACGCAAGCGTGCAAAGGCATAAAAGATATCATTCCCATTCCAACCGTTACCACTCGCATAGCGACCATCGCGGTGGATGGTAATCACAAAGTCACGGGAGAGCATCGAATTTTCGGGTATGTCTTTATAGACGCCGCGAATTGTGAGCTCCAACTGCTTGTCGGCCGAAAGGGTTTTCCCAATAGGGTCTGCGCTACCGAATGTTTCACGGGCAAAATGTTCTGATACAAATATGCTATTCGAGATGATGAGATCTTTCGCGTTCCCTTTTAGTACGGGTATACCCATCGTTTCAAAGAAACAGGTGTCGACCATCATGTAATTTGCTTTTGACAGCAGTTTGTCTTCCTTATAAATATGATAAAACTGGGAAGGAAGTACACAGGTGGCTGATTCTATTTCTTCAGGCATATCCTGCGCCAAGGTAAAAGCTACCGGATCACAGACGGTATAGTCATAATTCATTCCGTCATCACCCTGCACTTCGCCGGTCGTCATATTCTGTGCCGCTATTCTCGCCATTATCAGATTCTCCGCTTCCGGGTAACATTTCTCATAGCTCATCTCAAAAGCTATTTGCGAGAAAAGCAAGATGCCAACTGTTAGTCCTAAAGAAAGGGAGAGCACTCTTACGATATTCAAAGTACGCTCATGCAGTAATGTACGTATGCTATAATAGATTTGTCTCATACTTGCTTCTGATCTGGTTTATGCTATCACACTGGCTACCAGGCTGCCGTCGAACAAATGAACTGTACGATGGGCAAAGGATGCGTCGTGTTGTGAGTGTGTCACCATGATGATGGTTGTTCCTTCTTTATTCAGTTCGGTCAACAGGTTCATCACTTCTGCCCCATTCTTTGAGTCGAGGTTACCGGTCGGCTCATCGGCGAGAATCAGTTTCGGGTTGGTCACTACGGCACGGGCAATGGCGACACGTTGTTGCTGACCACCGGAAAGTTGTTGCGGAAAGTGTTTGGCACGATGGCTGATGTTCATCCGTTTCAGAATGTCTTCTACCATGCGGCGGCGTTCGGATGCTTTAAAGCCCAGGTATGTCAGAGGAAGTTCTACATTCTCGTAAACATTCAGCTCGTCGATCAGGTTAAAGCTCTGGAATACGAATCCGAGTTTGCCCTTACGCACATGGGTACGTTCTTTCTCTTTCAATCCGCCCACTTCTTCACCCATCAAGCGGTAGGAACCTTCGGTGGGGTTATCGAGCAAACCCAGAATATTCAACAAAGTGGATTTACCACAACCGGAGGGGCCCATAATGGCTACAAACTCTCCCTCTTTTACTTCAAGGTTTACGTGATTCAAGGCAACTGTCTCTACTTCGGAAGTACGGAATACTTTACTGATGTTGTTTATTTCAATCATACTCTTTTTATTTATGTTTTTAATTATTCACTTTTAAGGCTATTCACCGGATTTTCATTGGCAATCCGCCACGATTTCCAAAGTACGCAGGCTACGATAACGAGAAGATTTACAATCGCTATCAGTACATACGCCGCCCAACTGACAGGCACGTGCTCGGCAAACATATCCATCCACATATCATTGACGTACCATGATGCCGCTACACCGATCACAACGGCTGCAACGGCTACATAGAGCACATCTTTCACCAACATTTCCAGAATGCCGGAGGCTTCGGCACCATTGACTTTACGTATGGCAATCTCTTTGGAACGGTGGCGGACTTCATCGGTTGTGTAGCCTATCAATCCCATCATCATCACAAAGAACATGGTAACCGCCGCCAGTATGGTAGCATTGCTGAAGACGCGGATGGAGTTATAACTCTCTTTTATCATCTGCTCCATCGAACGGAAATCGACCGTTTTATCGGGGAAAGCGTCTGCCGATACTTTATTCAGTTTCTGAAGATTCTCTGCAAAAGGTTCTTTCAGCCGGACATGAACACAGTTTCCGAAATTCTTGGTACTCATCAGGATGAAGGGTGCTTGCGGGTTGGTGAAATTACCGATCCGGAAGTCTTTAATCACTCCCACTACTTTACATACGTAGCCTGAATTATAGACAGTACGGTTCAATAGCTCTGTTCCCCAATGCATCCATTCGCCGTATGTTTCATTGATGGCTACTTCGTTTTCATTCCGTGGCATACGCCCCTCCTTCATCACCATACCCATCATCTTTGGATAGTCTTCCATCATTTCGCAAAAACGGGAGGAGAAAAGTGATTGTCCACTTTCATCCTGAATCATCGTTCCACTATAACTATAGACGGGATGGGAATCGGCACTGGACACGGACTCTACATAAGGCAGGCCACGGAAGAAAGTCAGGGCATAGTCCTGGTTTTCTTTATTGCCGAAATCAGTATTGGCTACGACAACGCGCTTCGGATTGTATCCCAGGTCTTTGTTCAAGACATAGTAGTATTGCAGCATCACCACATACATCAATCCGCAGATGAAAGCTACGCCGGCAAACTGCACGAATAATAGCGGGCGTTTCCATCCTTTTTTTCCTTCTGTGTAGCGGCGGAAGACTTGTGAAACGGGGATTCTGGCAAAGATGCGTCCGGGCAGTGCTCCTCCTATGAGGAACAGGATAGCTACCGTCAGCAGGGGTACCCAAAGACGGTCTAAAGAGAACAGGGCTCCGAGTTCAACGGCGGTTGTGTCTTCTATAAAGTCGCGGAAGTTCAGTAAGATTAATCCCATCAATAGCAAGGCGAAGAGAATAATGATAGCTGTTTCCAATAGGAACATTCCCAGGATTTTGCCGCTGCCTGCACCGCTACACTTATGTACGCCGATGGCTTTGGCACGGTATGAGAGTGAAGAGATGGAGATCAGTACGTAGTTCAAGGTAGCGATAAAAAGGATGATTATTCCCAAGATAGACATGATGTTCCGCATCCGCTTCACGTCCGGTTCTTCCCTGTATACATCACGGATCGGCTTTACAAAAGCGGTATAACCTACCACTTTCTGGTCTTCCGCAGGACGATATTTCTTTATCAGGTCATTCAACCGTGCATTCACCACGGATTTGTCTGCTCCGGGACGAAAACGGATAAATGCGATCCAGCTATCGCCTCCCCTCCAGGAGTAATTTCCCCATCCACGGCTCCATACGGTAGGCAGAGAAATCACTGCATCCGGTCTGACGGTAGCATTTTCGGGTATGTCGGCGTACGTGCCTTTCACTGTCAGTTCTATTTCTTTATTATAGGAGATTACTTTGCCTATCGGGTTTTCTTGGTCGAACATCTTACGCGCCAACCGGTCACTAAGAAAGACAACATCTTTCTGCATCAGTTCTTTTTCCGGAACACCGCTCAAAACATCGATACCCATAGTTTGAAAGAATAGTGAATCGGCTGTCACTTTGTTAGCTTCAAAACGGACACTTCCATAATAAAGAGGGGCACTCATCCAGACACAATAGCTGGTGGCTGCTTCCACTTCTTTAGGAAAGTTCTCCTGTATGGCACCCGCCACCGGTCCGCAGTTCATTTCCTGCGGCTCAAAGGTTTGGCCATTGGCGGAAAAGACGGAGAAGATCTGATACAGGTTATCATAATCTTTGAAGCATTTGTCAAAGCTCTGTTCGAAAGCCACGCGGGCAAACAACAGGATGCTCATCGTCAGCCCCAACGCCAAAGAGAGGATTTTGATAACGTTGGAACCATGCCCCCGCAATAAAGTACGGATCACATAATAGATTTGTTTCATATTATATTTTATTTCTGTTTTTTCTATTTTCAAGAATGCAGAAAGCATGCCAAAAAAGAATAACAATTCATTATCAAGTGTTTATCATTTCAACCTTTCTGAATATTGTCTAAAAATTAGACAGTACCGTCTAATTTTTAGACAACCGGGAGACTATTCCATTTCTCCTTTAAATTGTTCCAACAGTCTCTATTATCCATGGGGAGATTGTCCATCCCGATAGAAAACTTTATCTTTGCATCTAGTTTTCTAAACTATTAAAGTAATGATGAAGAGGAAGAATTTATATGCACTGTTTTCGTGCCTGTTCCTTTCGGGATGCGGTATGATAGACTATCATCCGTATGACGTCCGCATCAGCGGAGAAACAGAGGTCAACGCCCACAATATGGAAAGAATAGAAGCAAATTGCCAGGGTAAAACTACGATACGGTTCGTGACAATGGGCGACTCACAACGATGGTATGACGAAACGAAAGATTTTGTAAAAGCAATCAATCAACGAAATGATATTGACTTCGTTATCCACGGAGGGGATATGAGTGACTTCGGACTGACTAAGGAATTTCTTTGGCAAAGGGATATCATGAACGGACTTCATGTGCCTTATGTGGCTCTGATCGGAAATCATGACTGTCTGGGAACGGGAGCGGAAACCTACAAGGCTGTATTCGGCCCCACAAACTTCTCTTTCATCGCAGGAGATGTGAAGTTTGTCTGCCTGAATACCAACGCTTTGGAGTATGATTACTCCGAACCTGTACCGGACTTTACCTTTATGGAAAATGAGATAACGAACAGGCGGGATGAGTTTGAAAAAACGGTCATTTGTATGCACGCGCGTCCCTATACGGATGTGTTCAATGATAATGTGGCAAAAGTATTCCAACACTATGTCAAACAGTATGCAGGAATACAGTTCTGCACGGCCGCCCATACCCATCACCATCAGGACGATGTGATTTTTGATGATGGAATACATTATGTTACCAGTGATTGTATGGATTACCGTACTTATCTGGTATTTACAATAACTCCGGAAAAATACGAATATGAGCTGGTTAAATACTAATTATATCTTACGCGCGGGAGTACTGTCCGTGCTTCTCCTGCTTCCCGGTCTGATGTCTGCTACCTGCAAGAGGGATACAATCATCAACAACTACAAGGATGATTCGCTCCGTTTTATCATCAAGGATGATTCAATTATCACCTTTCGTAACGGGGAGTCTTCATTCACCATTATCAAAGCGGACTCCGTGTTGCCTGCCACACCGAAGCACACCAAACATACCCGCTACGATAATCGGGTTCACCGTTTCCGCAGAAACTGGGAACGGATTATCCCGACTCATTCCAAAATACAATATGCCGGAAATATGGGATTGCTCTCTTTCGGTACAGGATGGGATTATGGAAAACGTAATCAGTGGGAAACGGATGTATTGCTCGGATTCATTCCGAAATATTCTTCGAAGAAAGCAAAAGTGACCATGACGCTCAAGCAGAACTATATGCCCTGGAGCATTAATATTGGAAAAGGATTCTCGACAGAGCCTCTTGCCTGTGGTCTTTATGTGAATACCGTATTTGGAAATCAGTTCTGGGTGAACGAACCGGAACGTTATCCGAAAGGGTATTATGGTTTCTCAAGCAAAGTGCGTTTCCATGTCTTTATGGGACAACGCCTGACCTATGACATTGACCCGCAACGTAGATTTATGGCCAAGTCTGTAACCTTTTTCTATGAAATAAGTACGTGTGACCTTTATGTGATTAGTGCGGTAAACAATAGTTATCTCCGTCCACGTGACTACCTTAGTTTATCATTCGGATTGAAGTTCCAGTGGTTATGATTGGAGACACAAGGGGGATAAAATCAATTTTGAATTACGATTCTTGAATTATCACATCCTTTTTTCGTAAGTTTGCGCTTTACAAACTTGAACGAAAATGAGTAAATCTGGAACAATCATCATTGTAGACGACAATAAAGGGGTGCTGACTGCCATACAAATCCTTTTAAAAAGTTATTTTTCAAAGGTCGTTGCACTCTCCTCGCCTGTCACCCTGACGAGCGTCCTGCGGGAGGAAATGCCGGAAGTGGTATTGCTGGACATGAATTTCACATCGGGCATCAATACCGGCAATGAGGGATTATTCTGGTTACATGAAATAAAAAAAGTACGTCCGGATCTTCCGGTCGTACTTTTTACGGCTTATGCCGATATTGAACTGGCTATCCGGGGTATTAAAGAAGGAGCAACGGACTTTATCGTCAAACCCTGGGACAACCAGAAACTGGTGGAAACGCTGCAAACTGCAGCAACCTCTACGCACAACGATAGGAAAACGGCAAGTAAAGAAAAGCCTGTTCACTCGCCTATGTACTGGGGAGAAAGCAAGGTTATGCAACAACTACGGGCTTTGATTAAAAAGGTTGCCGTCACCGATGCCAACCTCTTGATAACGGGTGAAAACGGAACGGGAAAAGAGATGCTGGCACGGGAAATCCATGCGCTTTCCAACCGCAAATATAAAGAAATGATTGCTGTGGATATGGGAACCATCACCGAATCTTTATTCGAGAGTGAGCTTTTCGGACATATAAAAGGGTCGTTCACTGATGCACACGCCGACCGGACAGGTAAGTTCGAGGCTGCCGAAAAGAGTACGCTGTTTCTCGACGAAATAGGAAACTTGCCCTACCATCTGCAAGCAAAGCTACTAACCGCCATCCAACGGCGAAGCATTGTGAAAGTGGGAAGTAACACGCCAATTCCTATTGATATCCGACTGATATGTGCCACGAACCGGAACCTGCAGGAGATGGTAGCGAAAGGCGAATTCCGGGAAGACTTGCTCTACCGCATCAATACCATTCATGTGGAAATTCCTCCCCTGCGCGAACGGAAAGAGGATATTATCCCATTGGCCGAACGATTTATGGTTCACTTCTGCAAGCAATATGACAAGTCGTTGATGAAGTTCACTCCCGAAGCAAAGGATAAATTGACTGCGCATCCCTGGTATGGTAATATCCGCGAATTGGAGCACGTCATCGAAAAGGCGGTTATCATCAATGACAGTCCGCTGATTCCTGCTGAATTATTCCAATTATCCGTACCACGGATAGCCATTCAGGAACAGAGTATCTCCACCCTGGAAGAAATGGAAGTGCAGATGATACGGAAAGCGCTCGATGCCTGTGCGGGAAATCTATCGGCAGTGGCCGCTCAACTGGGAATAACCCGGCAGACGCTCTATAACAAGATGAAAAAATTCGGATTATGAGCTCACTGATCCAACAACTGGGGATTCGGTACTGGTTCAGAGTTTTGCTGACTGTACTTTTCTGTATATCGACCGTCTGGTTCGGTATTCATCAATCATACGGTTGGCTGGGCGTCAGTCTTTGTCTGCTGGTACTTAGCATCATCTGGCAAATCCGCCTGTACCAGCTTCACACCAAGCAGGTGCTTTTCATGATTAACGCGCTTGAAAATAATGATAACACTTTTCATTTTCCCGAAGAAAACGGTACTCCCGAAAGCCAAAAGATCAACCGGGCACTCAACCGGGTGGGACATATCTTATATAATGTAAAAGCGGAAACCGCACAACAAGAGAAATATTACGAGCTGATTCTGGATTTTGTCAGTACAGGATTGCTGGTACTCAATGACAATGGGGCTGTTTATCAGAAGAACAAGGAGGCACTCCGTCTTTTGGGGCTGAATATATTCACGCATATCCATCAGTTGAGTAAAGTAGACACTACGCTCATGGAGAAAATAGAGAACTGCCGTCCCGGAGACAAACTGCAAGTGATATTTCACAACGAACGGGGAACCGTTAATCTATCCATACGTGTATCGGAAATCAATGTGCGCAAAGAGCATCTGCGTATTCTGGCTCTGAACGACATCAATACCGAACTCGATGAAAAGGAAATAGATTCATGGATTCGCCTGACACGGGTTCTGACGCATGAAATCATGAATTCGGTCACTCCTATCACTTCTCTTTGTGACACTCTTCTTTCCATGTCCGAGGATAAAGACGAAGAGATCAGTCACGGGTTGCAGACCATCAGCACCACAGGAAAAGGGTTGCTCTCTTTTGTAGAATCTTACCGGCAGTTTACACGCATACCTGCACCGGAACCGTCATTGTTCTACGTGAAAGCGTTCATAGAAAGGATGATTGAACTTGCCCGCCATCAGAATCCGTGTGACACCATTTGTTTCCACACGGAGATTTCTCCTGCGGACTTAATTCTGTATGCGGATGAAAACCTCATCGCCCAGGTGGTTATCAATCTTCTGAAGAATGCCATCCAGGCAATCGGCAGCCAGCCGGATGGTAGAATCGAGCTTCGGGCTTATTGCAATGATATGGAAGAAATATGGATCGAGATCAAAAACAACGGTCCTGAAATCCCGTCGGAAATAGCAGAGCATATCTTTATTCCTTTCTTCACCACCAAAGAAAATGGTAGCGGAATCGGGCTTAGTATTTCACGACAGATCATGCGCCTTTCGGGCGGGAGTCTCACTTTGCTGCGGGAGAAAGAAACAACGTTTATTTTAAAATTCAAATAACTATTGATATATGATACCTGCACTCGTCAACAACCCCTTATTCCGAGGGATCACTCCGGAAAGACTTTTTGCCGATCTGGAAGAGATCAGTTTCCATACACGTTCTTATAAGAAAGGGGAAATCCTGGCTCAACAGGGAGCTGTGTGCAATCGCCTCGTCATCCTGACCAAAGGAAGCGTACGTGGAGAGATGATTGATTATTCGGGGCGTCTTATCAAAGTGGAAGACATCGCTGCTCCAAGAGCGATTGCCCCTCTGTTTCTGTTCGGTGAGGAGAACCGCTATCCGGTGGAAGTGACTGCCAACGAACCGACAGAGGTTATCGAACTTCCTAAATCAAGTGTATTGAGTTTATTCCGTAAGAACGAGCAGTTTTTGGAAAACTATATGAATCTTTCTGCCAATTATGCACGGACTTTATCGGATAAGCTTTTCTTTATGTCGTTTAAAACGATTCGTCAGAAACTTGCTTCGTACTTGCTCCGATTATACAAACAGCAACAACAGACGCATATCACCCTCGACCGTTCACAACAGGAATTGAGTGATTATTTCGGAGTATCCCGTCCTTCCCTCGCCCGTGAACTGGCGCACATGCAGGAAGATGGATTATTGATAGCCGATCGCAAGCATATCACTATTTTACAGAAAGAACAACTGGTACGGCTTATTCAATAATAGGAGCAGTTTAAAGATTTATGAATCGAATAATGAGTGTTTTAGATAAAAAATATTCATTGTTGTAACATTGGTTACAGAATCACCTGAAACTTTTCCTCTACTTTTGCGTTCAATAAATAAAATATTGGACTAATTAAAAACGTAAAAGTTATGAGTATGTTCTGTTATCAATGTCAAGAAACCGCAATGGGTACCGGCTGTACCTTGAAAGGTGTGTGCGGTAAAACGTCTGAAGTGGCTAACCTGCAAGATTTACTACTCTTCGTAGTACGTGGAATTGCTGTCTACAACGAACATCTGCGTAAAGATGGACATCCTTCCGAACAAGCAGACAAATTTATCTATGATGCTTTGTTCATTACCATCACCAACGCCAATTTTGATAAAGTGGCTATCACTGAAAAAATCAAAGAAGGACTGAAACTGAAAAATGAACTTGCCAACAAGGTAAAGATCGAAAATGCTCCCGACGAATGTCTTTGGAATGGAAGCGAAGATGAGTTTGAAGAGAAATCAAAAACTGTCGGTGTGCTTCGCACTCCCAACGAGGATATCCGCTCACTGAAAGAACTTGTACACTATGGCCTGAAAGGAATGGCTGCCTACGTAGAGCATGCGCATAACCTGGGCTACGAGTCACCGGAAATATTTGCTTTCATGCAACATGCCTTGTCTGAACTGACCCGCAATGATATTACAGTGGAAGAACTGGTTCAGCTGACTTTGGAAACAGGAAAGTATGGAGTATCGGCAATGGCACAGCTGGATAAAGCGAATACCAGCAGCTACGGAAATCCGGAAATCTCACAAGTGAGTCTCGGTGTACGCAATAATCCGGGTATATTAATCAGCGGACATGACTTGAAAGACCTGGAAGAGTTATTGGAACAAACAGAGGGTACAGGAGTAGATGTATATACTCACAGCGAAATGTTGCCTGCACATTATTATCCTCAACTAAAGAAGTACAAGCATCTGGCAGGAAACTACGGAAACGCCTGGTGGAAGCAGAAAGAGGAATTTGAAAGTTTCAACGGTCCTATCTTGTTCACAAGTAACTGTATCGTTCCGCCACGTGCAAATGCCAGCTACAAGGATCGTATTTACATCACAGGAGCCTGCGGCTTGGACGGGGCACATTACATCCCCGAACGTAAAGACGGAAAACCGAAAGATTTTTCTGCACTGATTGCTCATGCTAAACAATGTCAGCCACCGGTAGCCATTGAAAACGGAACGATTATCGGAGGATTCGCTCATGCACAGGTGACAGCCCTGGCAGATAAAGTGGTGGACGCCGTGAAAAGCGGAGCTATCCGTAAATTCTTTGTAATGGCAGGATGCGACGGACGTATGAAGAGCCGTGAATACTATACGGAATTTGCTCAAAAATTACCTGGTGACACCGTGATTCTTACTGCCGGTTGTGCCAAGTACAGATATAATAAACTGGCTTTAGGTGATATCAACGGCATTCCGAGAGTGTTGGATGCAGGACAATGTAACGACAGTTACTCATTGGCCGTCATCGCTTTAAAACTGAAAGAAATCTTCGGATTGGATGATGTGAATCAGTTGCCTATCGTATACAACATCGCTTGGTACGAACAAAAGGCGGTCATTGTTTTATTGGCATTACTGGCTTTGGGAGTGAAACACATTCATTTGGGTCCTACACTTCCCGCTTTCCTTTCACCGAATGTCAGGAACGTATTGATCGAACAATTCGGGATCGGAGGTATCAGTACAGTGGATGAAGATATTGTGAAGTTTCTATCATAAATGATAAGGAAACAGAAGGGTATTTTACAAGCAGATTCTCTTCTACAAAATAGTGACGGTATTTGATAAGGATAGTGACGGTATACAACAACCATACCGTCACTATTTCCATCATATACCGTCACTATCTTTTTTTCTATATTAGGAGGACTCCTGCTTAATCAGGAGTCCTGCATTTACTCCCGCATAGTGGATGTTTTTTTGAATAGAATTTCAATCCTCTCTGGGTAATATTAAATTGAGAACTACTCCCACCAAAGCTGCCAGTCCAATGCCGGACAATGAAAAATCGCCCCAATTAAAAGCAGCGCCACCAATGCCGACAGTCAGTGTCAAAGATACAATGATTATATTTCTGGTACGGCTCAAATCAATGCAATTATTCACAAGATTACCAATACCCGCACAAGCAATCGTTCCGAAAAGCAATAACATGATGCCGCCCAGTACCGCACTTGGAATGGATCTTAATAATGCACTGATTTTACCGATAACGGAGAATAAGATAGCGGAAATGGCAGCTATTCGGATCACTTGCGGATTAGTAATCTTTGTCAGTGACATGGCTCCTGTCACTTCCGAATAGGTAGTCACAGGAGGCCCACCCAGCAATCCGGCACAGAAACAGGCCAGACCATCACCCAATAAGGTGCGGTGCAACCCCGGATCTTTCACGAAATCTTTTCCGGTGACCGTATTAACGACATAAATATCACCAATATGTTCTATCACCGGAGCAATGGCTACCGGAATCATAAACAACACAGGTTCCCATGAGAATTTAGGAAAGACAAACTGCGGCAATCCAATCCAGGCAGCATCCCTGACACCGGACAAATCCAAATCGTAGAAAAGCCATGCAGCCAGATACCCTACTACAATTCCACAGAAGATAGGAATCAGTTTCAAAAGCCCTTTGGCTTTCATTGAAACAACGACTGCGGTAACCAACGAAAGCAGTGCCAGTACCCAGTTCTCTTTTGCCATATTCACTCCTGTTCCCGCCAGTGACAAACCTATCAGAATGATGACAGGTCCTATGACAACAGGAGGAAACAGCCGCTCAATCACCCTCACTCCCTGCCATTTGACAAGCGCACTCATCACAAAGTAAACTAATGCTACTCCAACCATGCCGGATAAGGTGCCGGGCAACCCATAAAGTTCTGTCGCTTTAATGATAGGCGCAATAAATGCGAAACTACTCCCCAGAAAGACAGGAACCTTTCCACGCGTAACCGCATGAAAGATAAGCGTACCAATACCTGCTGTAAACAGAGCTGTAGAAGGGTCAAGCCCTACCAATAACGGTACGAGTACCGTAGCACCGAAAGCTACAAACAAGAATTGTACCCCCACCACCCCTTTCCTCAAAGGTGTAAGATTATTTGAATCCATAAGTATAATGTAGATTATTCTTTGCAAAATTAGTCTTTTTAGACAATTTAACTCCCTTTTTTCACAAAAATACATCCAAAAAGAGTTTTTATTTGTTGTTAATAATGTGTAACTTCGCACGGTGAGAATTAATACGACAATTTTATAACTTTATAATATATTGCCTATGATATTTACAGCAGAAAACACCCTACTTATCGGTTCTATCTTACTTTTCGTCAGCATCGTTGTTGGAAAAACCGGATACCGCTTTGGAGTACCTACCTTATTATTGTTCCTCGTAGTAGGAATGTTGTTTGGAAGTGACGGCCTCGGCCTGCAGTTCCACGACGCGAAAGACGCCCAATTTATCGGTATGGTGGCCCTTAGTATTATCCTTTTCTCGGGAGGTATGGATACGAAATTCAGAGAAATCAAACCTATTCTAGGTCCCGGTATCGTGCTTTCCACTGTCGGAGTACTACTTACAGCTCTTTTCACCGGACTCTTTATCTGGTGGATATCAGGTATGAGCTGGTCAAATATTTATTTACCTATCACTACTTCCCTGCTTTTGGCCTCCACCATGTCATCTACGGATTCGGCTTCGGTGTTCGCCATTCTCCGTTCACAGAAGATGAACTTGAAACACAACCTTCGTCCCATGCTGGAACTGGAGAGCGGAAGTAATGACCCGATGGCCTATATGCTTACCATTGTCCTGATACAGTTTATTCAATCGTCAGGTATGGGAGTCGGAGCTATCGTAGGCTCTTTCGTCATCCAGTTTATCGTCGGCGCGGCTGCCGGATATGTACTTGGAAAGCTAGCTATCCGGATGTTAAATAAGCTCAATATTGATAATCAAGCCTTGTATCCCATCTTATTACTGGCATTTGTGTTTTTCACTTTCTCCATCACCGACTTACTGAAAGGTAACGGATACCTTGCCGTATATATCGCCGGTATCATGGTGGGAAACAATAAAATCATGCACCGTAAGGATATCTACACCTTTATGGACGGACTGACCTGGTTGTCGCAAATCATCATGTTCCTTTGCCTGGGATTGCTTGTCAACCCGCACGAAATGCTCGAAGTAGCTGCCGTGGCATTGTTGATTGGTGTTTTCATGATTATTATCGGGCGCCCGTTAAGCGTGTTCCTTTGTCTGCTTCCATTCCGGAAAATCACGATGAAATCACGTATTTTCGTATCTTGGGTAGGATTACGCGGTGCAGTTCCTATCATCTTTGCTACCTATCCGGTAGTGGCGGGCGTAGAAGGTTCGAACCTCATTTTCAACATTGTATTCTTTATTACCATTGTCTCATTGGTCGTACAGGGAACAACCATTTCTTTCGTCGCCCGGATTTTGAATCTTTCCAAACCGCTGGAAAAAACCGGTAACGACTTCGGAGTGGAACTTCCGGAAGAAATAGACTCTGATCTTAGTGACATGACTATCACCAAAAGTATGCTGGAAGAAGCAGACACATTGAAAGATATGAATCTTCCGAAAGGCACGCTGGTAATGATCGTGAAGCGCGGAGATGAGTTCCTGATTCCCAACGGAACACTGAAACTGCACGAAGGAGATAAACTATTACTTATTTCCGAAAAATCCAAAGAAGAAGATACTGATTCAGAATAACATCTGAAAAGAGTTATTCAGTACACTATAACTGATTCGTCTCCACGCATGGAACCTCTTGCCTTGGCAAGACATTCGTTTCATCTTCATGCGTGGAGACGAAATGTTTTATATAGGCCAATGAACTAGTTCTAAGGAAGAAACACGAATGACCTTTATCCGGCTGATAAAATTGTTCGCTCCCCCTCCGTTAATTAACCGTAAAACTTGAATTTAAAATTCGGTTTACATCTACGAAGTATTAATTTTGCGCAGTTTTAAACTAAATGTGCAAAAATCGAATGGAACAAGAACATCAGTTCATTGATTATATTGAGCAAAGCATCATCAAAAACTGGGACAAAGATGCCTTAACTGACTATAAAGGAATTACCCTCCAATATAAGGATGTAGCGCGTAAAATCGCTAAATTTCACATCGTCTTGGAGAGTGCCGGCATCCAGCCGGGAGATAAAATAGCCGTTTGCGGACGTAACAGTGCTCACTGGGCAGTTACTTTCCTGGCGACTATCACTTACGGAGCTGTTATTGTTCCCATTTTGCATGAATTCAAGGCAGATAATATTCATAATATCGTCAACCATTCCGAAGCCAAATTACTTTTCGTCGGCGACCAGGCATGGGAGAACCTGAATGAAGATGCCATGCCTTTGTTAGAGGGCATCGCTTCGCTGGCTGATTTCTCGGCATTAGTGTCCCGGAACGAAAAACTCACTTACGCTTTTGAACACCGGAACGCTATTTACGGTCAACAGTATCCCAAGAACTTTCGACCGGAACATATTTGTTACCGGAAAGATCGTCCGGAAGAACTGGCTATCATCAACTATACTTCCGGTACCACGGGTTACTCTAAAGGAGTGATGCTCCCCTATCGCAGTCTTTGGTCAAACGTGGCTTATTGCTTCGAAATGCTTCCCGTTAAACCGGGAGATCATATCGTTTCCATGTTGCCTATGGGACACGTGTTCGGTATGGTATATGATTTCCTTTACGGATTCTCTGCAGGTGCACACATCTATTTCCTGACGCGTATGCCGTCTCCAAAAATCATTTCCCAATCTTTCTCCGAAATCAAACCCAAAGTGATTTCTTGTGTACCGTTGATTGTGGAAAAGATTATCAAGAAAGATATTCTTCCTAAAGTAGACAGCAAAATCGGCAAGTTATTGCTGAAAGTGCCTATTGTGAACGATAAAATCAAATCGCTGGCACGACAGGCTGCCATGGAAATCTTCGGTGGAAACTTTGACGAGATTATTATCGGAGGTGCTCCTTTCAATGCGGAAGTAGAGGCTTTCCTTAAAAAGATAGGGTTCCCCTACACCATCGCTTACGGTATGACGGAATGTGGTCCGATTATTTGTTCCAGCCGTTGGGAAACACTGAAACTTGCTTCCTGCGGAAAGGCAACCAGCCGAATGGAAGTCCGTATTGACTCACCGGACCCGAAAACACATGCCGGAGAAATCGTATGCAGAGGAATGAATATGATGCTGGGATATTATAAAAATCCGGAAGCTACGGCGCAAATTATTGATGCTAACGGTTGGCTGCATACCGGTGACCTCGGTACGTTGGATGAAGAGGGTTATGTGACAGTCCGCGGACGTAGTAAGAACCTGCTTCTCACCTCTAGCGGACAGAATATCTATCCCGAAGAAATTGAAAGCAAGCTGAACAACATGCCGTATGTTTCGGAGTCACTGATCGTCTTACAGCACGAAAAACTGGTAGCCCTGATCTACCCGGATTTCGACGATGCTTTCGCTCATGGATTGCAGCAGACGGATATTCAGAAAGTAATGGAGCAAAACCGTATCGAATTGAATCAACAGCTTCCTAACTATTCTCAAATAAGCAAGATTAAAATCCATTTTGAAGAATTTGAAAAGACTGCGAAAAAGTCAATCAAGCGCTTTATGTATCAGGAAGCAAAGGGATAATTATCCCGGATAACACAATGAGTATCCTTGCAATAATTCTCATAGTATTAGGCACGGATTATATAAACTGATAATGAGAACATGCTTAATAATAAAAACGGTGAACAGCCTCAACACTGTCCACCGTTTTTTCTAACCTCTAACTAACTTTATTTATACTACCTATTTTTCTATCTTCCTACCTAAAAACGAATCCTATTTCCATTATTAACAGTCTAACTTTATAATCAATCGATCTTTTTAAAGTGCCATAAATGAAATAGCCTGTCCGCCTCCGGCAGCCATTCGTATGTTCAACGTATTTTCAGAAGTAACCGTTTGTTCCGTTATCCGGTAATCCGTAGGATTTGATTTCCAATCCGCATTCTCTCCATCCGCATAGATGACAGCTTTATACTGTTTGCCCGGTTCCAGGAAATCCAGTTTTATTTCCAGTGTACGGGGTTTCTCGTTCGTTGCCGCTCCCAAGAAATAGTTGCCTTTTGCTTTACGCACGATGGCTACAAATTCCCCCGGTTCTCCTGCCAATGCTTTCGATTCGTCACAATCCGGATCGAAATCGCGGAAGAACTGGAAAGCCGGATGGCCTTCATAATTTTCAATCATATCAGATGCCATCTGCAAGGGAGAATACAAAATCACCCAGTTAGCAAGCTGTTTCGCCAATGTTGTATTCACACGGCTGTTTCCTTTATCCTGATCGTTCCATTTCTGGCGACGGGGAGAATCTTTGGTGTTCAGAAACAAAATATCAAACGTACCCGGTGTATAATCCAGCGGACCGGACAGCATACGGGTGAACGGCAACATGACATGATGAGACGGAGGATTTCCTTCGCTCCATGCATTCCATTCCATCCCTCTCACTCCTTCACGTGTCATCATATTAGGCCATGTACGACGGATACCGGTATCTTTAATAGGTTCGTGCGCATCCAGCGTCATTTTGTGACGGGCAGCTGTTTCCACCACTTTCTGATAGTGGTTGACCCCATATTGGCTGTGATGAAGATAACCATTCGGGAAAGCTCCCGCATATCCTGTCTTAAGGACATGGATACCGTGGTCTGTGTACCATTGCATAGCATGATCCATCTGGCGCTCATAGTTGGGAATATTCCCTCCGGTCTCGTGATGGCCGATAACTTCAACTCCTTTTTCCTTTGCATAACGAACCACTTCATCAATGTCAAAGTCAGCATACGGTTTCGTAAAGTCAAAGTTTTGCATACCACCCCAGCTTTCCCAGCCTTCATTCCAACCTTCAAACAAAACGCCTTCAATCTGATTGGTAGCGGCAAAATCAATGTATTTCTTGGCATTGACAGTAGTGGCTCCATGACGTTCATCCATCTTCCAGGTTTCTACGCCGAGATGCATCCCCCACCATACACCTACATATTTCATCGGACGAATCCAATCGGTCGTTTCTATTTTACTTGGTTCATTCAGATTTAAAATCATAGCCGAATTAATCAGACTAACGGCATCCGGAACAATCTGAATAGTACGCCAGGAAGTAGTGAAATGATTACCTTTACGCACTTTCACACCATCAGGCCATGGAGCAAGTTCAGCTTTCAACGTATAGTTTCCTGCCTGCTTCAAAGTCATTTCCGAGAAATCGTACAATGCCGCTTCATGAATACTTCCGTAGACGCCATCGGCAGTTTTAAAGGTGAAAGGAGTATTGGCTGTCTCCACCTCGGAAATGGGACGTTGCGCATAAAGCAATTCATAAGTTTCGGCACTGGCAGGAATAGACCATGATGTACCGTCTTGGCGAAAACGGAAAGTTGTCAGTTCATCCGTAATCAATAGGGAATCCGCTGCGGGCACATTATATTCATAACGGAACCCTACCCCATCATCAAACACACGGAAACGGAGAGTTAACTCCACCTGATCTTTATTGACCAAATTTACCGCCATCTCATTATAATGATTCCTATTGGTTTTATTTTCACCCCATGGTTGCGTCCATGTTTCATCTTTACTGTCGAAAGTCGTGTTTTTTATCTGAAATCCTCCGCCCAGGTTGATACCGTTTTTCTCCGTAAATCCCAATGTCGAATTTTCAATCAACAATGAGTCATCTACTAAAATGTTATACAACGGTTTACCGTTGTCATCTACTGTTAAAGCCATTTTGATATGACCGTCCGGCGATTTCACTTCCGTTTTCGGACTGCTACACCCGTAACATCCCAGCACACACAGAAAAGCTCCAATGACATAATTTATTTTCATAGCATATCTATTGTTTGTATATAGTACAACTCAAAAAGCAGGGCAGACACATTATATTTTTTACTATATTCTCGTTTGTAATTTCCTTACTATATTGTTGGTTATTAACATATTATCATTTGCTAATGTCGATTATTTTCCTTATCTTTATAAGATATATTAAAACATAAACTAACATGAAAATTGGCATAATTGACCTTTGTAAACAAATAGAAGATCCTAGGATGAACC
>NZ_JAPQKZ010000012.1:0-156211 GCF_027257075.1 Bacteroides sp. LFL-34
TAACGAAAAACTTTATACCTAAAGATACGAAAACTTTGGGTAATAACAAAGCCCGGGCTTGAGAAAGTCTGGGCTTTGCGCATAAAAAAAGGCTGTGTCAGCGTTTTGACACAACCTCTTTCGTATCATTTATGGTAATTCAATTATAAATCAAACCATAGTTTTTCCCAGATTTTCGGAGATTCTTTCGGTGCATTAATATTAGCTGTCATTTCTTCAGGACTATATTCCCATCTTCTGATCAATTCTTTTGAAGTTGCATCTTCCGGGACTTGCAATGTCGGGACCTCGTTTCCGGCAGTACCAGATCGCCTCCATTGTACAAACTCCTCAAACGGACGATCCATCAAATCAATCCATTGCTGCATATGAATCTCATACAGAGCTTTTTCCTGGGTCATCGTTGTCAATTCCGGTAAACCTGTAACATATGTATCAATATCGGATTCCGCAACTCCATAAAAAGCACATGCTTCACGAATTCCTTTCAGGTACAGTTCATTAGCTTTCGACAGATTTTGAGCAACTCCTAATCCGCGCGCATAAGCTTCTGCTTCCAAAAGTAGCTGTTCTTGACAAGAATAAATCAATTCCGGAGCGTCTCTTCTGAAAAGGTAGTTGCTTACAACAGATGACAGTAGATTTTCTTCATCATCCGTCTTTGCAGCCTCTCTATTACCCAACCCCCGGTATACACCATCCGCACCCGGTTCAAAATAACAGGGAATACGGGGATCATTACGTTCTTGCATCGGTTTCAACATATAATTGCTGGCAAAGAACAATATTTGTGTCCCCCCAACCAATTCTATAAGTTCATATTTAGGGTTCTGGTTACCCGGATCTGTAGAGTAAGGAAATACCAAATTGTCCGCTGCTGATGCAACCATTCCTCCAGCCTGCAGCAACGTACCAATAGCAGCAGCCTTAGAAGGGTCTTTATCTACCATAACCATCAATGTTCTGAATTTTAAAGACTTTGCCAAAGTCATCCATTTGTTCATATCACCTTTGTAATAGATATCGTACTCATCAATTGCATTAGCATCATTCAGATCTATAAGCTGTAATGCCTCATCAAGTAATGACAAAACACCATTCAATACACTTTCCTGAGAATCAAATTTCGGATATTTAATTGTTCCGTTCCAGGATTCTGTGAAAGGAATATCTCCCCACAACATCGTTGCCTCATACATATGCTCAGCCAAAAGAATCTTACACTGCGCAATAGCATTGTGATTCACCGGTTCTGACTCTTCTGCATTTTTAATAGCTAACATCAAATTATTGCCACCTACAGAATAATAATGTTTCCAGACATTCCCTGTACTATAAGGAGAAATAGTATATACAGATTCATCCCAGCCACCGTAATCAAGTCCACCATCAACTTGACACTGTGAACTCATAGATAAAGGAATATAAAAGTCACCACCAGTGCGTGTTCCAGCCCAGTTTACAGCTACATAGTTAAACAAATACCCGGGATCAACTTTCTCGGCAGTATTGGGATCATGGTTAATATCGAGCCAATCGCTACATGAAGTTAAACATGCCAAAGCGCTCAATGCGTATGTTAATATTTTCTTTTTCATTATCATATTCGTTTAAATCTTACAATGTTAATCTGACATTAAATCCAAAACTTCTGGTAGAAGGTATGCTGTTAAACTCTACACCACCCCCAATCTGAGAAGGACCGAAGAAGTTAGCTTCCGGATCAATATGTGGCACATGATCTTTAATAATCCATAAGTTACGTGCCTCAAAACCTAAATCCAATGATTTAACAAAAAAGCTCTTGAACCATTTGCGTGGGAAGCTATAAGACAACTGTACCTCTCTGAGTTTTACAAATGATGCATTATAGATATTCCCTTCATTATTACTAGAATTGGATATATGCTGCCAATAATCCTGCATACTTTTCACAGGAACATCATTAGGTCTATATGTTCCATCATCCTGAAGGATTACACCCGGCTCAATAAAGGAAGCATCTTCACGGTGAGCTATTGTTTCAGCAGCCAAACCGCTACTTCTTAAATTAGCTACAGTCTCTGAATACAAAGAACCTCCATGACGGATATCAATCAAGAAACTCAAGGTAACTCCCTTATAAGTAAATGTATTGTTGATTCCCATCGTAAAATCAGGATATACATCTCCTAAACGCACGTTATTAACAGTTTCTCTCAAACCTGTTTTAGAATTAATCACATAATTTCCTTGGTCATCACGTTTCCAACCCGTGCCATACAAGCCAAACGAATCTCCTTTAGCAGCCTTAATTTGTAAACCGCTCAGTCCACTCGTTAACGTATATTCATCAAGTCCTTCAGCTAACTCCTCCACTGTCTGCTTATTTGAAGCAAATGTTGCATCCAGGTCCCATTTAAAATCACGTGTTTCCACAGGAGTCAACCCCAAAGTTACTTCAACACCTTTATTGGCAATCTTCCCGGCATTAATATTATTGGCAAAGTAGCCTGTTGACAATGGGACATCAATACTTACAATCTGATTCTTTGTAATATTGCTATAATAAGTCATATCTAACCTAATTTTTCCACCGAAGAAACGCAAATCAGCTCCAACTTCAAAAGAACTTTGATTTTGCGGCTTCAAATTCTCATTTGGTAAGACACGAGGTCCCGTAAAGCCAACTAATCCCATATGGGGGAAAGTGTTAACATTACCCAGATATTGCAAAAAGTAAGTACTAGCGGGAGTATATTTAAATGCCAAATTGTACGGATCTTCATCACTACCCACATTAGCATAACTCAAACGAACCTTACCAAAATTCAGAATATCTTTGTTTTCCATCAACTCCGTAAAAATAAAACTACCACTTATGGAAGGATAGAAATAGGAACGATTATTGATCGGTAGAGTAGACGACCAGTCATTACGTTCTGTTACATTTACGAAAAGCATATCTTTGTATCCCAAACTAATATCTCCATATAAACCAACAAGACGTTTCTTTTCATAATAATTTACCGGAGTAGTAGACTTCGCATTAGTATATGTGTATAGCCCATCAACAACCAGATTCTGCGCCTGCACATTTTCATTCTTCCATTCCTCCTGATAGAGATTATGCCCCATCATTACCTTAAAATGATAGTCATTTGCAAAAGTCTTCTCGTAAGAAACCATTAAGTCATTATTTATAATTCTTTTATACAAATTCCAAGTCTGGAACTTTCCGTTCAAGGCTCCTACAGTACCTTTTGCATATACCTTACGCCTTCCTTCTGTGTAAAAATCTGTTCCGGCATTATTGGTGATAGTCAGTCCTTCAATCGGTTTATAAGTCAATGTGATATTACCAATCATACGATCTAAATTATTGGTAAACTTATTCTTATTAATAATCCAATATGGATTATTACTTTTACCTTCCGGATCTAATGTGATTTGCTTTCCATTCTCATCCACCCAATTCTTTTGAATATCATGTATATCAATAGTTCTCGGCAATCCATTAATCAATGGAATCAGTAGGTTACTATCATTTGCACCTTGCGCTGGACGACCTTCAGAGTCGGAACGTATATATTGAGCAGAAATACGACCTGTGAAGTTCTTAGTAAAATTCATACCCGCATTGACAGAAAAAGCGTATTTATTATAGTCAGATCCAGGTACAACACCAGTCTGATTAGTAGAAGTAAAGCTCAAACGGAAGTCCGCCTTTTCACCACCCCCCGCAACTGATACATTATTAATATAACTCATTCCCGTTTCATAGAAATCCTTTACATTATCAGGATTTGCCTTCAAAGTCACTTTATCACCTTTGTAATCTGTAAACTGCTGATCTTGTACCGATGAGATCTTCGGTCCCCAACCATTCAACATTTTCACATTATATACACCATAACTGCCTTGTGCATATTCATTTTGAAAGTCAGGTAACTTTAGTACATTTTCAAATCGTGTAGAAGAGTTTACTGTTACAAACACCGGTGAGTTCTTCTTTCCCTTCTTAGTAGTAATAACGATAGCACCATCCTTTGCACGCGCTCCATACAATGCTGTTGCAGCTGCTCCCTTCAATACATTGATAGATTCAATATCATCTGAATTAATATCCCCTGCACGATTACCGACATCAACTATACCATTAGTTCTGTCAGGGTTATAGGAACCATTGTCAATTGGAAGCCCGTCAATAATAAATAAAGGAGAAGAAACGGTACCAATAGACGAAGCTCCACGAATCTGTATACTTGAACTACCACCTACCGTACCAGATGATTGGGCTATTTGCAGTCCCGCAATCTTACCAGACAATGAATTAAGTACATTACTTTCACGTGCTTTAGTTATTTCATCTCCCTTCACACTAGATACGGCATAACCTAGGGATTTTTCCGATCGCTTAATCCCCATAGCTGTCACTACAACCTCATCTAGATTTTGGGAATCAGACTTTAGCACAACTTTTAAAGTTGGTTTGATCACCACTTCTTGTGTCTGCATACCAATATACGAAATCTGCAAAGTCTTTGCAGAACTAAATACAACTATAATATGTTGATTACTAACAATATATATGATGTTTGCTTTCCTTTGGAAATATTTTTTTGTTGTAGTTATTATACAGATTATCAATATATTAAGCACCTACCAAACATATTAGTTTACTGATTTATGATACCAGATTTCTATCAAAAATAGGGCATAACCATCTATTAATTAATTATTTAAGTTCTTATCTTATATGATATAAGCTAAAACTTATTTCCATCTTAACTGTTGAAGATGGTTTTCTTGTTCTAAATTATATCCAATAATTATTGACTATAATAATATATTCATTAGCAAACGGTAATCTAAGAAAAAGAAAAACTCCAGATGAAAAAATGCATATTTTATTACTGTATATTTTAAAATATGCAGGGGTGGATTCAAATATCCTCCAAAATCGCAGAGAATATGATTGATGAATATTTATATTGGATGGTTATATGCTTTTTCTGTATCAAAGAGATTGTGTAATTACATCTAATTATGCAAAAAGAGGTATTTATCATTTATCTGATGCTAAAATGAAAGAACCCCAAATGCCGGATTTTAATAGCTATTAGAGGCTGTCAAGTTTATAAATTAGCTTTTAATCCTTTCCTTTTAAAGAAAGCAAGGGCTTCTCTACGACCAATGACTCGTTCCTTTTAAAGGAACGCTTTATTCCTTTAAATGGGACGAGTGATAATATTCGTAATTATGATGTATCTTTAGATTATATATATGCGTTTTCGGAACTTATATTGCATATTCTTTCATTTAATTATACACACTTTCTTCTATTAGAGAAAATTATACCTTCCATTTCTATAACCAAATCTTAAAAACAGAACACTTTCGTTTAGTTTTTGTGCTTATTATTATTTTTTTGATGAGGCAGTTTTCTCAAGATCACGCACCACTGTAATATCCATTATATTCGCATATACCTGCGTGGTCTTTACACTTTTATGTCCTAACAGTTTTTGTACAGTAGTTATATTGGCACCATTATATAATAATAAGGTAGCATTTGTATGACGGGCGGTGTGAAACGATACACGTTTATCAATTTTAGCCAAGCCTGCCAATATGTTTAATTCCTTATTAATATTAGAATTGTCTTTCAACTTGAAAAAACTATTGAAGTCATCTTTATAGCGTTGCAATATCTGGATTCCTTTACCCTCAAATAATAAATATAAAGGAAGGCGTACCTCCATACCTGTTTTGACAGATTTGTATATTATCCAAGTCTCCTGATGGAACTCAACAATATTTGCAGAGGTCAGATTAGTGAAATCAGAATATCGTAATCCAGCATAACAGCAAAATAAAAAAGCATCTTTTGTTTTTTGCAGTCTCGTATATCTTCCAGTCAGCTGCAAATTCTCAAATTTGTGTAACTCTTCCGGAGCTAAGTGTGTATGGCTTCCTTCTATACTTTTAATTTTATATTTTCTAAAGGCATACTTCTGTATATCCATATACTCCTTATTTATTGCAACATTAATATATCGTTTCAGATGCTTCATGTGCTTGGCAATAGTATTAAGGTGATAACCTTTAGATTGCAGATAATTATCAAATGAAGACACAAACTCAAATGTCAAATCGGTAAATAATACCTCTTTCTTGAACTCCTGAAGTAATTCAAGCGTGGAAAGGTGATTTTGACGGGTACTTTCTTTCAAAGAAGAATTGGCTATCTCCTCTTTAAAAAAAGTCAAAAACGACCTTCCATTGCTTAGAGGTTTATCAATAGAATTTTTTAATAAATCTAACGATATGGACTTTCCCTGTTGCCATAGTCCAAGTTCTGTTTGCTCAATAGCTGCTATATTTTCATATAACATACGATTCAAAACATTCGCATTAGGATGATTCTTCACCATTTTTCGTTTGGCATCCCACTGTTCCGGTTTGAGATATATTTTGGTGGAGAAATACATCTTTTTCCTGTTCAGATAGGCTTCTACCTGAACTAATGCCATTCCTCTTTTATTCAATCTCTTCTTTCTGTTAAACACAAGGTTGTAACTGATCTTTTCCATACTTTCATTTTTTAATTAATAATAGAACAAATTAGACGTAATTCTGTGCTATATCAGAGGCGAATAAGCATTAATATCTCTAAAAAATAAATCTTCAAATCACTTGGTATTCACAAAACTTTAAATTAAATGCCACTTTTTTATTCGCTTTTTCACGAAAAAAGCAAAAAGAATGGCTTTTAAAGGTGTTTTATGACTAAAAACGAGTAAAAGAAATATTAAAAGAGGCATTTTGCTTATGCAAAGTGTCAATTGCTGTTTTAGCAATCAAAGCTTTTGGTTGAAAAAAATATGCTTATCGGCATAAATACAGCTTGTAAAATAACAAAATGTTATATTTGCAACCTTTTTTTATTAATATAATTGCTAGTTTCAGTTTTATTAATATATTTGCAAATTGTTAGAGTAAAGATACAAATAATGTAAAGTTAAACTTTAAGAGAGAATTTATGAAAAGAAAATTAATGCTGTTATTGGCATGCCTTTTTGTGGGCATAGGCCTAGTAACTGCCCAGACTCAAAAGGTCACAGGCGTTGTGATTTCTGAAGAAGACGGGCAGCCAGTTGTTGGCGCTTCTGTGTTGGTAAAAGGTACCACTCTGGGTACAATCACAGATGTAGATGGTAATTTTAATTTGTCGAATGTACCAAGTTCTGCAAAGACTTTGCAGATTTCGTACATCGGTATGCAGACGCAGGAAGTGGCGATAAAGCCCAATTTGCGAGTGGTTCTCAAATCTGATGCACAGCTAATAGATGAGGTTGTGGTAACCGGATATGGGGTAACTAAAAAAGCGGCATTTACGGGATCTGCCCAAACGGTGGATAATAAGGACTTGATGAAAAAAACAGATGCAAACTTTATGAAGTCTTTGGAAGGATCAGTAGCTGGTTTACAAGTAAATAGCTTGACTGGACAACCTGGTGCATACGCTTCTACTACTATTCGTGGAGTTGGTTCAATGAATTCTGGAACCGAACCTTTATACGTAATTGATGGTATTGCCATTTACACAGACAAAATGGGGGCTTATAACAAAGCCGGGACAGGGGATATGGCGGCAAGTCCGATGGCTAATATCAATCCTAACGACATTGAGTCCATCACAGTTTTGAAAGATGCTACAGCTACAGCTATTTATGGAGCTCGTGCAGCGAATGGAGTAATTGTAGTTACTACTAAAAAAGGTAGTCTGGGAAAAGCGCGTTTTAATGTGAATGCAAAAGTCGGAACTAGTTTTGTAGGTAAGATAGATCATAATTATCGTACGACAAATCTGGATAAATACAAAGAGATCTGGACCGAAGGACTAACAAATGCAGGATATGACGGTGAGGATGGCATGACTTCTGCTGAATGGCTGAATGCCTATGTTATGGATTGGTATAATGTGGACTTGACGCAAAATATCAAGAGTGTGGATTGGCTGAAGGAGATTCTGCAAAATGGTTTTTCACAAGAATATGATATCAGTGCTCAAGGTGGGAATGAAAATTTGCGCTATTATATTAGTGGAGGATATTTTCAGAATACAGGTATCGTCATCGGAACTGGAATGAAACGCTATAGCGGACGTATTAGTTTAGATGGAAAAAGCGGGCGGATAGGATATGGACTTTCTGTGAATGGAGCACTCTCCGATATAAACAATACTATGACTGAAAGCCAATATACTAATCCTATTGTAGCAGTATATGACATCCGTCCGTTTGAACAGGTGCGCAATGAAGATGGAACATATAATACAAATGTTAATTATAATCCTGTAGCCATTAACGATAAAGAAAAAGGTGATAAACGCAATCAAAAGCAGATTACATTGGTTGTGAATCCATATTTTACTTATAATATTATTGATGGCTTAACATGGAAGACAAATGCAGGATTGAGCTTAATTGACTTGGACGAGTTCTTTTACAGTTCAATTTATAATCCTCAATATTCCGGTAGCGGTATGCTTGGTCAAAGAAATCAGGAAAGGGCAACAACCTTGACCATTACCAATACCGTAAACTTCAACCGCACTTTCAAAGACATGCATCATTTGAATGTATTGTTGGGACAAGAAGCACAGAAAATATCTTATAGAACAATTTATGCAGCTGCCAGTGGATATCCTAGTGATGCTGTTTTTGAATTGGACAATGCTTCCAAGCCAACAGGGGCGGGATCTTCAACCAAAGCAAGCACTCTTTCTTCGTTCTTTATGAATGCAGAATATAACTTGAATGATAAATATTATCTGTCAGGCAGTTTCCGTTATGACGGCTCGTCAAGATTTGGTGTAAACAACAAATGGGCTTCTTTCTGGTCTATAGGAGCAAAATACCGCATCTCTAACGAAAGCTTTATGGAAAATACCAAAAGTTGGTTGACAGATTTGACTATCAGAGGTAGTTATGGAACTGTAGGTAATCAGGATATTGGTTATTATGCAGCAATGGGATTATATAATTATGGATATTCTTATAATGGTAAACCAGGAGCTATTCCTTACCAAATAGCCAATCCGGATCTAAAATGGGAGACTGTTGCAAAAGCCGATATCGGTATCCATGCTGTTTTCTTTGAAAGACTGACACTCGAAGTAGATTATTATAACCAACGGACAAAAGATATGATATTTGATGTACCACTTTCTTACACAACTGGATTCGGGTCTATCCTAAAAAATGTAGGTGAGATGGAAAACAAAGGTATAGAATTCTTGATTAACGCTAACGTACTTAGAAATAAGGATTTCAGTTGGGATGTTCGTTTCACTGGTACGGCAAATAAAAATAAAATCATAAAACTTGCCACAGAAAAACCAATTGAGAATACTCTAACTATCAGAAAAGTTGGCGAGGCGTATAATACATTCTATATGCCGGAATATGCAGGAGTGGATCCTGAAACAGGAGAAGCAATGTGGTATAAAGGACAAGAAGGGGATGAGAAAACAAAAAATGTAAATGAGGCCGGTCAGCGAATTGTAGGTTCTGCCGATCCTAAATTTTATGGTGGCTTTGGAATGAATTTCAAATACAAAGGTTTTGACTTCTCTTTTGATACCAGTTTCACCTTGGGAAATAAAGTATATAACTCCGGATTTGCATTTGATATGCAGGTTGGACATTATTTCTTAGGTCCGGTATCTAACTATGTTTATGACAACCGCTGGCAAAAGCCGGGAGATATAACCGACGTACCCAAATTTGTAGCTGGAGACAACTCGGGAGCAGAAACTAATTCCAGCCGTTTCTTAATGAACGGTTCTTATTTGAGAATGAAATCCATGGTTTTAGGATATACTCTTCCGAAGAACCTTATGAATAAAGTGGCTATTGACAATTTAAGAGTTTATATCTCTGCTGACAATTTGTTCACTATCACTGCTAAAGATTTTATAGGATTTGATCCACAAACTAGATCTACCGGTATGCAGTCTTGGGCATATCCTGTACCTAGAAATATCATGTTCGGTCTTAATCTTAGCTTCTAAAAAATAACTTTAGAAATTTATGACAATGAAGAAAATATTATTTGCTTTATTAACCGGTTGGATGGCAATTTCATTCACCGCATGCGATGACTTCTTGACAGAAACGCCATCAACTTCTGTTCCGACAGAAGAAGCCTTGGTTACTACCCAAGATTTTCAGAATGCTTTAAATGGTGTATATTACACATTAGGTTCATATCGTTTTCTGGGACGTGATGTATTAGCAATTGGAGATGCGCCAACGGATATCACTTCACATTCCGTTGCAACGTCCCATTTCTATGACATCTTCCGCTATCAGATACTGGATACTAATTCATACATAGAAGAAATATGGGCATACGGATATTGGGCTATCGACCGTTGTGCACGTATCATTAAAGAAGGTGCTTCATTTAAAGAAGTAACAAAGGGGGATCTGACAGAAGTGGAAGGATGCATCGCTCAAGCCTATGCAATTAAAGCCCTCTGTTCTTTCTATTTGACTAACATGTTTGGTTTGCCATATTCGGAAGCCAACAAAACGACATTAGGTATCGTAAACGTTACTGAGCCCGTCCCTGCCTATTCACAGGTGTCAAGAGTTAGTGTAGAACAAAATTATAGCCTGATTCTTGATGATATAACGAAGGCTAAAGAATATTATGCTAAAGAAGGTGTTGAAAATGTAGGTAAACAGTATATGAATACGGCTGCAGTTGCTGCACTTGAAGCTCGCGTAAAACTCTATATGAAAAATTACGAAGGGGCTATTACGGCGGCTCAAGAGGCAATAACCCTAAGTGGTGGTACAATTGTATCAACCAAAGAAGACTATAAGAATATGTACACGACATTGGCTGTTTCGACAGAAGACATTTTCTTTATAGCAAAAGCCGAAGATGATTATTTATCTGCTAATGCTCTGAATACTTTATGGAATAAATACGGTTTGTCTATTAACAGCGCAACAATAGCAGAATATTCATCTAATGATATTCGTCTGGCACTTCTTGGCGGTACGTGGACTGGTGGAAAAATGCGTGGTATCACAACCAATAATCAGATTTCTAACTTGCCGGTTTTCAGACTGCCTGAAATGTATTTAATACAGGCAGAAGCATATGCAAAACAATCAACTCCTGATTATGGTAAAGCTAAAGAAAAACTGTTGGAAGTAGCGGCAAAAAGAAACCCGGATTTGGATGATAGTGAAATTGCAGAGGATCAGACGATTATTGATGTGATTGACAAAGAAAGAAAATTAGAACTGGTTCAAGAAGGACATCGCTTCTTTGATGCAAGAAGATTAGGCAAAATTATTAGTGTGGCAGATGGAGCGTATACTAATTTCAACATTGCCAAATTTGTGTACCCAATACCTTCTTTTGAAGTTAATTCAGGTTTTGGAGTTATACAAACAGAGGGATGGAGTGATAATCTACCTCGATAAAACATTTTTTAATATTGCCTCCATATAAGGATAAGTTTTAAATAAGTAGATGAGACCTGCAATTTTAGAATTAATCGAAATTGCAGGTCTTATTATTTATAAATATATACATAAATAGTTTTACGTAAGAAACATTTACTTCAACATCGTATCGAATAATGGGGAGAAGGAGCACGTCTATTAGACTACAGACGTTATATTGATCCGGAAGACTGGGAAATGACGATGATGATTCCAATGACAGAGTTCGACGGTAATGAAAGCTTAAATATTGCCACTGATCAGAATCCATAAACAATTCACTTCTTTTTAATGAAATAAAAAAGAGTAGATACAATATATCCAATTCCAAGATATAAAAAAGATACTGATTTATAAAGGTAAAAATGAGACTAAACTCTTTGGCAAGCCTTGGAGTTTTAGTCTCATTTCTATTAAGGGGGTTATAAAAAAACTCGGGAATCTATTTTTTACAAAAGTAATTTAAAATAAAATATTCCTGATAGTTGTCATCCATTTACGGCTTTATTTATATATATCTTATTAACTTCTATAAGGGTAGTTCATTTTTTACAGCAAAGATAAATTTCATTTTAAGGACTCTTCAACCCTTCTATCTTTTATCATCAAGGAAGCATCCCCTCTCTCACAATATCCACCAAAATCGGTTTCAATCCGCTGACGAAACATTCCACCGCAATTACCATCAGAATCAATCCCATGAGGCGCATCATTACATTGTTTCCCGTCTCGCCCAATACGTTTACCAATTTCGTAGAAGCACGAAGAATAAAGAAAGTCAGCAGATAAATCAGGGCAATAGTGCCGATCAAAATTCCCTTCATTTCATAAGAATGTGCATCCTGCATCAAGACAATAGCATTGGCAATCGCTCCGGGACCGCATAACATAGGAATGCCGAGAGGAGTAATGGAGATATCATCCGCATACGTTTTGATTTCTTCATCTTTCAGTTTCATTGGTGTATAACGGGCTTGAAGCATATCAAAGCCGATCTTGAAGATAATCACCCCACCGGCAATACGGAAGCCATTGGTAGAAATACCGAAAAACTTAAAAAGAAACTGCCCGGCAAAGACAAATACCATTATTGTAATAAACGACACAATGGTGGCGCGACGTACGATAGACTGACGTTCCTTATCCGTCATACCATGAGTCATGGTAAGGAAGACAGGCATCGTTCCCAATGGGTTGGTCAATGTAAAGAATGAAGTGAAACAAAGTAAGGCAAAAGGCAGAAGCGTACTATCCATGATTATATCGTATTTTATGCAAAATTAAAACGCAACAAAAATACGACTTAATCCAGAAAACCTATAATAAATCCATTAATTCTTTCAAGGAATGTATGTGATAAGTGGGAAGAAAAGGGAAAGTAGTCCGTTCCGTCACATTGTAAAAAGCCTGATGCATCCCTACTCCGTGCGCTCCGGTTATATCCGCTTCCCAACTGTCACCAATCATCAAGGATTCGCGCAATTCGGATTGAGTGGCAGACAAGGCAAAATTAAATATTGCCGGCCAAGGCTTCAACACTCCGAGATCTTCCGAAAGAATCACTTTTTTGAAATACCCGTCCACTCCTGCCGACCGCATCTTGCATGATTGCAATTCACGGAATCCATTGGAAAGGATATAGAGGTTATATTTAGGAGCAAGATATTCCAATACCTCCTTTGCATGAGGCATCAAAGTACTTTTAGTGGGAATAATCGCGAAAAAATCTTTCGAGAACTGTTCGGCAAGCGCTTCATCTTCCACTCCCACAGCCTGTAAAGGATAAAAGAAACGTTGACGGTTCAATTCATCTTTCGTTATTTTTCCTTCGCCGTACTCAATCCAAAGTTCGGTATTTCTTTGCTGATAAAGGGTATAATAATGATCGAACGAATCAAAATAACGGTCGAATGAATATTTCTGATATACTTCTTCAAAAGTATCACGGGCATTTTGAGAGAAAGCCCAGATGGTATCATCAAGATCAAAAAAAAGATTTTTATATTTCATCAGTAGTTATGCGTATAATAAGAAACAAAAAAGCCAATGTGCTAATTTCTTGAATCCAGGAATCAGCACATTGGCAATTCAAAAAGGGATGTCTACCTTATTTTACTTGAATAACCAAGTATCTGGATACACTCCAGAATTCAGTAGGATTAGTAATCTTCAATGTCAACTGGCCTTTGTCATCTTTTACCAATTCATAAGAACCGGACGGATGAGTAGTCAGTAACTCAGCACGTTTAGAGTACAACTTGATTTCTTTGGTTGTACGGATATCGATTTGAGTGAAATAATCCTTATTGAAATCAGCGCTCTTCAATACATCTCCGCTCTGAAGAATCTTTTGAGCTTTCAATTCAGATTTAGTACCGAATACGAACCAGGCAGCATTCAAGCTCTTTTCCTGTTCAGCAACGGTTTTAGCTTTCGCTTCGTTTTCTGCAGCCAACGTTTCTTTAGCAGCAGACAAGTCGCTGACAGCAGCATCCAATTCCTGGATACGGATATTCTTGGAAGCCAGTTCTGTTTGAAGTTCTTCGATACGTTGTTGTTTAGCGTTCAATTCAGCAGTCAAAGCAGCAACAGCTTTTTTCATCTGTGCAGAATTGTAATTGCTGTTCTTCAACTGTGCCTGCAACTTTGCAATCTGCGCTTTGTTTTCTTCCATCTGTTTAGAGATGAATTCGATGTCAGAAGCAATCTGTTGCTTGGCGCTGGCAGAGTTTTCAGTGATGGTTCCACGTTGCAAGTCAACACGACTTTCGGCAGCATTGATCTTACGGAAACCTTCCTGAACTTCATTGAAAGTACCCATCATATCATCCAGTTCAGCATTGCGCTGGTTCAGTTCCATCAAAAGAGAATCATTTTCAGCTTTCAGGTCTTTACTTCCACCTTTAAAGCTATCACACGAAGCTAACATGGCTACGCATACAAATAAAACAGCTAACTTTTTCATACGTTTACGTTTTACGTTTTTTAATGAAATTATTTAATCATCTATTCCTGCTAATACTATCACAATCTCGCCCCGGGGTTCGGTAGCGGTAAAGTGTTCTATCAATTCAGCCAAACTGCCCCGAACTGTTTCTTCGTGGAGCTTGGATATTTCACGCGACACGGTTGCCTGACGTTCAGCACCGAAATATTCGGCAAACTGTGTTAACGTCTTCAACAGACGGTGGGGTGATTCATAAAACACCATCGTACGGTGTTCTTCCGCCAATGTCTTCAGTCGTGTCTGCCGTCCTTTCTTCTGGGGGAGAAACCCCTCGAAGCAGAACTTCTCGTTCGGCAATCCCGATGCAACGAGTGCCGGAACAAAAGCGGTTGCTCCCGGCAAGCACTGCACTTCAATGCCGTTGCGTACACACTCACGAACAACCAGAAATCCGGGATCGGAAATTCCAGGCGTTCCGGCATCCGAAATTAGTGCCACCGTTTCACCTGCCTTTATTCTATTAACAACACTTTCCACCGTTTTATGTTCATTAAATTTGTGGTGAGATTGCATTGCATTCTTTATTTCAAAGTGTTTCAGCAAAATACCGGAAGTACGTGTATCCTCCGCCAAAATCAGATCGACCTCTTTCAGGACTTTGATAGCCCGAAAAGTCATGTCCTCCAGATTCCCTACCGGCGTAGGCACCACATATAGCTTTCCCATCTTGTTTTTGTTTTATGCTGATTGATTAAAAAATTTCTTTAGTAGTTCCAGAAAGTCGTTCACCGCCTCCTTTTCTTCATTCAATTCGACTTTCGAGGACAGAAATGCGACTGCAGTCTTGTAGGAACTCATTACTGATATCTGTTCGATAACCCGATTCATCAAATCAGTGTCGCCTCCGAACAGTTCACGAGAAAAACGGAAAGAATCATTCAAGCTGATAGCATGTCGCAAGCCAGCAGACAGTTTGAGACTTTCTCCCAACACAGCCGATTTAGGTTCTTCCTCTTTCACAACAGTTTCAACGACAGGTTCCGCAACAATTGCCGGTTCCTCTTCTGCTATTACTACAGGGGTCTCTTCCGCAACAATAATCTCTTCTTCCTCATCTTCTTTCACAACAACAGATTCAAGAGATTGTATAATACTAGGTGAATCTACTTCAGACCCGGCAACTTCATCCTCCTCTCCCGCTGTCTCTTCCACAGCTGACGGAGAAATTACCTGAACAGCATCCACCTCCTGTTGCAGTTCGTCCAAACGTCCCTGCATCCGTGTAATGCTCCGCTTCAACAGTTCAGACAAAGTCGGAGTCGGCTCCTTGGTAAATGAATCCATGAGATACTTCAACTCATGAACATCCAACTCAATATCTGTTAATAGCTTCTGTTTCATGTCAGTCCATTGTTTATACGGTGCGAATGTAGGAATAATTTATGCAATAACTTAAAATAATGGATAATTTAACAGTTCTTGCACATTGAATTGCTTACCTTTGTCCACATATTTACTTAATCAAGAAAACACAAAATCTCATGGTATTATTTTCAGAAGACCACATACAGGAGACTAGAAGAAGAGGCCGGATCGAAGTAATCTGCGGTTCCATGTTCTCCGGAAAAACAGAGGAATTGATTCGTAGAATGAAGAGAGCGAAATTTGCGAAACAACGTGTAGAGATATTCAAACCAGCTATCGACACCCGTTATTCAGAAGAAGATGTAGTCTCTCACGACAGCCATTCTATCGCCTCCACTCCCATCGATTCGTCAGCCAGTATCCTACTCTTTACTTCCGAGATAGATGTAGTAGGCATTGACGAAGCACAGTTCTTCGACAGTGGTTTGATTGATGTATGCAACCAGCTCGCCAATAATGGAATCCGTGTTATCATTGCAGGGTTGGATATGGACTTCAAAGGAAATCCATTCGGACCAATGCCGCAATTGTGCGCCATTGCCGATGAAGTCTCCAAAGTTCATGCAATCTGTGTGAAATGTGGCCAGCTGGCTTCTTTCTCACATCGTACTGTCAAGAATGAGAAACAGGTTCTTTTAGGCGAAACAGCCGAATACGAGCCTCTGTGCAGGGAATGTTATCTCCGTGCACGAGGGGAAGATGAGCAGAAAGTATAAACTCTATAAAAGAAAAAGATTATGGAAAGGAAAAAGATAACATTCGACAGTTTTATACGCGGTTCTATCGGATGTGTGTTAGTTGTAGGAATATTAATGCTTGTAGAACGCCTTAGCGGAGTGTTATTACCTTTCTTTATTGCGTGGCTGATAGCTTATATGGTCTATCCATTAGTCAAATTCTTCCAGTATAAGCTACGATTGAAAAGCCGCATTATTTCCATCTTCTGTTCCTTATTCCTTATTACGGTTATCGGAGTCACTTTATTCTACCTATTAGTGCCGCCGATGATTTCGGAAATAGGCAGAATGAACGACTTGCTGGTGACTTACCTCACCAATGGAGCCGGAAACAATGTGCCTAAGAGTCTTTCTGAATTTATCCACGAAAATATCGATCTTCAAGCACTGAACCGTGTATTAAGTGAAGAGAATATCCTGGCGGCAATCAAGGATACCGTCCCCAGAGTGTGGACTTTGCTTGCAGAATCTCTCAACATTCTATTCAGCATTCTTGCCTCCTTCATTATATTATTATATGTAATCTTTATATTATTGGATTACGAAGCGATAGCTGAAGGATGGTTGCATCTGCTACCCAATAAATACCGTACGTTTGCCTCCAATCTGGTTCACGACGTACAGGATGGTATGAACAGATATTTCCGTGGACAGGCTTTGGTTGCTTTCTGCGTAGGTATTCTTTTCAGCATTGGTTTCCTGATTATCGATTTCCCCATGGCTATCGCTTTGGGACTTTTCATCGGAGCATTGAATATGGTTCCCTACTTGCAAATCATCGGCTTCCTTCCCACTATTTTATTAGCAATCCTCAAAGCTGCCGACACCGGACAGAACTTCTGGATTATCATTGCATGTGCATTAGCAGTCTTTGCAATCGTACAAATCATACAGGATACCTTCCTTGTCCCCAAAATCATGGGAAAGATTACCGGACTGAATCCTGCCATCATCCTTTTATCTCTTTCCATCTGGGGTTCATTAATGGGAATGCTCGGTATGATCATCGCCTTACCACTAACAACTTTAATGCTCTCCTACTACCAACGCTTTATTATCAACAAAGAAAAGATAAAATATGATGAAGCCGAAACTACTGATAATCAAGAAACAAGCCATAACTAGGAAAAATAATTGAAACTTTTTTCTACGGAATGCTTGCAAATTAAATAAAAGTAACTACCTTTGCACCCGCAATCAGGAAATAACTGATTCGCAAATAAGGATTGATTCGCTAGCTCAGCAGGTAGAGCACAACACTTTTAATGTTGGGGTCCTGGGTTCGAGCCCCAGGCGGATCACTGAAAACAAAAGAAAAATCAAGCAAATCCCTGATAATCAGACATTATCAGGGATTTCTTTTTTCTGGCAGATAGCAGAAAACAGCCGTTTCAAGCATATTATCGGTGGATAAATCGTGGGACTAAAATTTAGTTCAAAAAAGTCCCACGAATTTGCATCTTTCTCACTGATTCATAGTATTTTGCATAGACTTACTTTGGAAGAGAATACATAGTTTTGTAACTTTAAAAACGATGTAAAAATGGCTCGAAAATCATTTTCTGTATTGTTCTTCATCAAGAAAGGCAAATTATTAAAGAACGGAGAAGCACCCGTGTGCATGAGAATCACCGTAAACGGCTGTATGGTAGATATTTCTATCAAAAGAAGTTGTCCCGTAAACCTATGGAATCAGGCAAAAGAGAATTCAAAAGGCAAAGACCGCATGTCGGTGGAGCTGAACCACTACTTAGAAATCACACGTTCCCACGTACACCAAATTTATAGAGAACTGGAAACTTCCGGTAAGGTTATCACTGTTGATCTTGTTAGAAAACTGTATTATGGTGTGGACGAAGATAACAAAACGCTATTGCAGGTATTCAGAGAGCATAATGAACAAAGCCGTAAGCTGATTGGAAAAGACTTTGTAAGTAAGACCGTCCAGCGGTATGAAACCACTACCCGATATTTAGAAGAATTCATTAAGAAAGAATATCAATTACCGGATATTGCCCTGAATAACTTGGAAGCCAACTTCATTTCTAAGTTCGATGCTTTTTTGAAGATTGAAAAAGGTTGTGCGCAGAACTCCGCTATCACCCGATTGAAGAATTTGAAGAAGATTATCCGCATTGCTTTGGAAAACGACTGGATAAAGAAAGATCCGTTTGCTTACTATCGCTTCAAACTGGAAGAAACAGATCCTGAATTTCTGACAATGGACGAGATTAAAATCATTCTCGCTAAAGAGTTCACAATTAAACGAGTAGAACAGGTACGTGACGTTTTTGTCTTTTGCATTTTTACTGGCTTGGCGTTCAGCGATGTGAAAGATTTATCACCCGAACACTTGGTAAAAGACAATAAAGGAGAACTTTGGATAAGGAAGAACCGCCAAAAGACCAAAATCATGTGTAACATTCCTGTGTTACCTGTGGCAGCTTCCATACTTGATAAATATAAGGATGTGGCAGAGTGTACCGGAAAACTTTTACCTGTATTGTGTAATCAACGCATGAACAGTTATTTGAAGGAAATTGCCGATGTGTGCGGAATTCATAAAAATCTTAGCACACATACCGCCCGTCATAGCTATGCCACAAGCATTTGCCTTGCAAATGGCGTGAGTATGGAGAATGTTGCTAAGATGTTAGGTCATACAGATACAAGCGTAACAAAACACTATGCAAGGGTATTGGATCAGAATATTTTCAAGGATATGCAAAAAGTAAATAGCTGTTTATCAGAATTAACTATATAATAAAAGTAATAGGCAATATAGAAAAAGGATTGGGAAGAATGAATTTCATTTTCTCAATCCTTTTCTTTTAAGGTAAGTTTTCCAAAACTTAATATGAAGCATTGACAAAGGTAAGTTCCGCATTTAGCCTGTTCAAGTCCGAGCCTTCGGTTTGAATAAAAATCTTCCTCTCCATTTCATTCCGAGCGTATTTTTATCCAAAGACTTGCACAGACTAAATACTTCACTGGAAAAGTCAATGATTCAAATTAAATTCCGAAAAACAATGTTTTAGGCTTGACAGATTACTCTTTCCAACTTTCAAAGTAGTGTTTTTGAAGCAGTTTATCAATATCACTCTGACGGTAGATGATTTTACCTTTTATCTGGATAAAGGGGATTAGCCCTGTATCTCGCCATTCTTGCAGGGTTCGCAAACTGACATTCAGTTTCTTGGAAACTTCATGGTTGGAAAGAAAGCGTTCCCCGTTCAGGTGGGGTTTGTAATGCTTTACAATGGATTCAATACCGTTCAGCATCGAATCAAGCGAAGAAATAAACTCTTTAACTTGCGGGGTATCTTTATTTATTAGTTCCATGATTGAAAGATTGTTTTATTGAAATATTGATTTCAAGATGGCTAGATAGCTGGCTAGTTACGCAGATAGTCACCCAGCGATGAAATGCTAAGTACATCTTTTGCCGAATCATAATCTACATAGAGCCGTTTGGATGCAGTGGCAATAAAATACTGGCTACCATCTTGCTGTATCTCATAAGTAGCGGGTGAAGCCTGTTTAGTGGTTTCCGATACATATATAATAGAAAGAAGGTACTCTTTATCGCTCCGATAAAGGATTATCGTAGGATTCAGATTAACGCTTTCCCATGTGCCAACAATGGAAAACAGATTGAAGGACGGGTAATCTTCTTTAGCTCTTTTCATAAAATGTGGTTTGTTTGAGTGATTAATTTTGTGTTTCACTGTCCGCAATAATTCTTTCAATATCGGAAGACTTATAATAAATCTTGCTTCCGATTTGAGAATAAGCCAGCCGTCCACGACTTCGGTAATATTGCAGTGTTCGTTTGCTAAAACCTAACAACAGGCACACTTCTTGACTATCCAGCCAGTTTTCTACTTTCTGCGTATGAGTGCTACACAAACTTTCTATCCGTTTGGCAAACTCAGTGAACCGTTCGCAGACATACGAAAAGGTTCTCTTTTCCATGGTTACTACTTCCATACTTTTAATTTTAAATAGTTTATAAAACGTGTTGATTAAAATTCACCAGCAAATGAAAGAAGAATCAAGAGCCGTTTTCAAAACTGTCCAAAAGTGGTATGAAGTGGTTAGCATTGTCTATCTATTTACTCACTAATCCATCTGAAGTGGATGAAAACACAACTATGCAAAGTAAATTCTAGTAAACAAGAAATGTGAATTTAATCTACTGAATAATAGACTTTTGAAAAAGAATAGTATAATAATGGGTAACGATATAGCAACGAACGCAATTCTTTAATCAGCCTTATTTCTCTACTATTTGAAACTCATAATACAAAGATTGACAAACCTCTAAAATGATCAAAATAGTAGCAAATATTTAAGGAGATACGAATTGAATATATTGATATTTGCTATCAACCTATGCCCCCTTGAATCTGTAACATTTCAACTAACTTACGAATATGAATTAAATTTCTTGTAAAAAGACTTCCTTTTTGTTGAAAATCCCTATCTTCGTTATCAATATTCCCAATTAGCCAATTGTATAAATGTACAGAGAATATAAACCAAACATATTACTTGCGCCATATATTGAAACTTATTGGGCTACGGACGAGAGTTTATCGGGTAGACAGACTTTACGTATCCTACCTGATGGAGGCATAAATGTGCTGTTTAATTTGGCAGAGAATGAAGTAGACATCATAAAGCCTTTCATTCCCTATATCATTGGTACAAAGACAACATTTTCCAATGTGGTGCATGAGAGGGCAGACCGGATGATAGGTGTGCGCTTTCGTCCATGTGCCATCTCCGCTTACACAAAAGTACCTGTATATGAATTTAATAATTGCCGAGTAGACACAAGTCTGTTCTTGTCGCTTTTTGCAGATTTTAATTCGGAACGGTTGGCTGAAAAAGAAGATGAAATAGAACGACTGAATTATATAGAAGAATATCTGCTGGGAAAACTGAATTGTCTGAACAATATTGATAAACAATTCATCTATGTGGCAGAATACATACGAATGACAAATGGTATGGTTCCCGTTAATAAACTGTTGGATAAGGTCTGTTTGAGCCAACGCCAATTTGAAAGACAGTTTAAGAATCTGACGGGAATGACGCCGAAGATGTTCAGTAGCATCACTCGATTTTCTTTATCCGAGAAATACTTGAGGCTTCATCCTAATGAAAGTCTGTTTTCGGTCGCCTTGGACTGCGGATATTATGACCACAGTCATTTGATACGCGAGTTCAAACGCTTCGGAGGTGCATCGCCGCAAGCGTTAATGTCGAATTTATACACAATTTCTCCATTATTCCCATATTACCTTTGCACCCCAAAAAAGGTGTAAAGGTTATGATGAAAAATAATTCAGCTACAATCAATGTTTTACGAGATGGAAACATGATGAAGTCCCTTGTTAAAATGGGGTTGCCAATGGTCATTTCCATGTTAATCATGGCAGTTTACAATATTGCAGATACATTCTGGGTATCTCATTTAGGTACGATTCCTATCGCAGCTGTTTCCATTGTTTTCCCTTTTGCGTTAATATTTACGGGGGTCGGACTGACTTTCGGTGTAGGCGGTGGAGTATTTGTCTCCCGACTGTTGGGAAAAAAGAAGCTGGATGAAGCAAGCGTTGTGGCTTCCGTTTCCGTGTTGACAGCGTTTATGTCAGGCATTTTCATCATGACATTCTGCAACTTGTTCATACACCGAATCCTCTGTTATATGGGTGCGGACGATGCAAGTATTAACATTGCGATTGGATATGGACGTCTATTCACCGTCTGCTGCGCAATAGGAGTTTTCAATGTGGCATCAGCGAATATTTTCGTGTCGCAAGGGGCTTCCAAAGTCTCTGCTACGGCAATGATTACGGGCGCTGTCGTCAATATGGGACTTGTGCCCTTATTTATCTATATCTTTGGTTTAGGAGTGAATGGATCGACGTATGCAAACATTGCTTCCCAACTAATAACAGCCCTCATATATTGTTGGCATTATAGCCGGAAAACTATCATCAAGGTATCTCCACGGTTGTTTAAGCCAACTTTAGCCATTTATGCCGAAGTCTTAAAAATCGGGATAGCAATGCTCTTCCTGCAAGTTTTTCAGGCTATGTCTATTAGTTTGATGCAGAAAGCAAGTGCCAAGTATGGCAATGAAGCTGTTGCCGCCATAGGCATCGTTCTAAAAATAGTCACACTTGGGTCAAATATAGTTTACGGATTCGTCAAAGGATTTCAGCCCATTGCCGGATATAATTATAGTGCGGGAAACTATCCAAGACTAAAGCAAGCTATACGGTGGTCGCTCGTACTTACCACTTCCTATTGCATCCTATGGACTGTTGTTATCTTCTCATTTTCAACTTCTATTATCGGATGGTTTGGGGAAGATGTGAACATGCAGAAAACAGCAGCAGAAGCATTGAATATCAATACAATCATGTTCTTTACACTAGGTTTTCAATTCGTCTATGCTGCGTTCTACATGTCCGCCGGCATGGGTCTGCATAGCCTCCTGCTCAATGTCAGTAGGCAAGGAATTATATTTATTCCTATCATATTGATACTGCCTACTTATTGGGGGCTGCGTGGCGTGCTGTATACGCCAATGGTGGCAGACTTACTATCGACGATATTAACCTTATTCTATGCCTTCAAGGCTAAATCAGTTCTTTACAATAAGGAAAATCCTATAAACATTAGAATGAGGTAAGTATGAAACAATTATTAGAACAGAGATTTTTCCGTCTATTGTCGGAATACTCGCAACGTAAAGTTTCTGTATCTGAATTTGCAGAAGCTATTGAGGAATTGGCTATACATTTAGCCAATTTTAGTATAAACGAACAGGATTATGCAGTATTATTGCGCTATTTTTCCTTTGGAGTAAATAAGCTCAAATCGTATCGAGTACAATTTGAGCAGGGAAAAAAATGCTTTTCTATTACTTCTTGATGAAGCAATAGAGCTGATAAATAATGAAATATGCATTGTAAAATGGCGAATCAAATATCCGGTTCAGTTCCAAAATCGGGAAAATATTTTTTTACGCTCACCTCTATATCTTACTGATGAAACATATCTTGTAGAAATCATGGAACTTGTTAGCGGAATATTCCTATCTGAAAGAGTTGTAACCCACAATGGAACAAAATCACCACTTACGGAAATTGGACGAGCTTTTGAATACCTGTTCAATATCAAGTTGGGGGACATCCACAAAAAACACGAGAATGTAATTTGCCGGAAAGCCAATAAACGCACGGAGTTTTTGGATTTACTTCGTAAAGCCATTTTCGAAGAAAGCAAAAAGAAAGGCTATCTATAAATCAGATACTTATCAATAATTGTTAGGGGTGTAGTATATCTACTCCCCTAACTTATTTGCATCTATTTGCCGAACTTTGCTTCATCAATCGATTGAAAACAATAATGTTGAACTAAAAATGGAGCAAAATGTATATAGACAATGAAAACTTCGAGAAGTGGATGGAGCAGCTTTCCAAGAAACTGATCGAAATAGGTAAAGACCTAAAGTCACTTATCAATACGGACAATGTTCTCGATGATAATGAGAAGCTGTTAGATAACCAAGATTTGGCTTTTCTCCTGAAAGTATCGTTCCGAACTCTCCAACGTTACAGAGTGAGCGGACAACTACCCTACTTTACCATCGGAAAGAAAACCTACTATCGAGCGAACGATATTCGGACTTTTGTTCGTGAACGTGCCGACTCTCAAACTTACAAGCAGTTTGAAAAAGCTAATCAATTAGAGAATAAATCTTGAAAGCAAAATGTAGCAGAGAAAAGAAGTCTATATTTAGGCTATTCCTCTACACTACCACCCCAATTTAGCAGAAACAGCTACGCCTTCCGGCTTCGCTCATTTCGCTAAATTGAGCAAGAGGGAACTGGACAAGTCCTGTTCTTCCCTCTTGCCCTGCGGGGCAAAGCCTTCGGCTTTAGCGTGTTACAAGAACACGCTGTAATGACACCTGTAATAAGCATTTTCTTTGAAACACTTATTATCAAGTATTTATCTATTCAAATTTCTATAAAAAAGTAATTATCATGCCACACAGCAGTCGGAAAACGATATTCACTACCATTTCCATAGACAAGGAAACGGCAGCTTTGGTAGAGAAGATATGCAAACGCTATTCACTGAAAAAGAGTGAAGTTGTAAAGTTGGCGTTTGGGTATATAGATAAGGCACATATCAACCCATCTGAAGCCCCTGAATCCGTAAAATCGGAACTGGCGAAAATAAATAAAAGACAGGACGATATTATCCGGTTCATTCGTCACTATGAGGAAGAACAGCTAAATCCCATGATACGGGCTACAAATTCAATCGCTTTACGCTTCGATGCTATCGGCAAAGCTCTGGAAGCTCTTATTCTCTCTCAACTGGAAGCCAGTCAGGAGAGACAAACAGCCGTGCTGAAAAAGTTAAGCGAACAGTTCGGTAATCATGCCGATGTGATAAACAACCAATCGAAACAGATTAACGCACTCTACCAGATACACCAACGGGATTATAAAAAGTTGCTTCACCTAATACAACTCTATTCCGAACTTTCTGCTTGTGGTGTGATGGATAGCAAAAGGAAAGAGAATCTGAAAACTGAAATCAGCAATCTGATAAATACATAGGATTATGCACATAGACTTTGCCCCGCCATCAAACGGAACATATAATAATGCTGGAAGTTGCCGACAGTTAGCTAATTATATGGAACACGAGGATTTAGAACGGATGGTTAAGGGCATCTATACCGAAGGCTTTTTCAATCTGACGGAAGATAACATATATAAATCAGCCGTGATAAAAGATATAGATAGCAATATCGGACAACTCCTAAAAACTGATGCTAAGTTTTACGCTATCCATGTCAGCCCATCGGAAAAGGAACTCCGAGCGATGGGTAATACAGAACAGGAACAAGCAGAAGCAATGAAACACTATATCCGTGAAGTATTTGTTCCTGAATATGCTAAGAACTTCAATAAAGGACTATCCGAAGCCGATATAAAGTTTTACGGTAAGATTCATTTTGACCGCAACGGTTCAGACAATGAGTTGAATATGCACTGTCATTTGATTGTGAGCCGTAAAGACCAAACCAATAAGAAAAAGCTATCACCGCTTACCAATCACAAGAACACCCAAAAAGGGACGGTAACGAGTGGTTTTGACCGTGTGAACCTATTCCAACAAGCAGAACAGGGCTTTGATAAGCTATTCGGCTATAAACGGCAACAATCTGAATCGTTTGATTACCACAACACGATGAAGAACGGTTCTATCTCTGAACAACTTGAATTACAAGAACAAAAAATTACTGGAGAAAAGAAAAAAGAAACATATCAATCCAGTGAAAAAGAAAACATGTTTTCTTGCAATCTTGATAGCAAGGAAGATAACAAACATTCTTACAATCAGCCAAAAAATAGTGGCGATGATTCTTTGCTATCTATTTTTTCGTTAGGAGACAGCAATAATTACGATGCAACGCAGGCAGAGAATTTACAGGTACAAAAGCATAAAAAGAAAAAGAAGAAAGGAATAAGACGATAATTGAATATGAAGAACCCAGGAATGATACAGACCGCTACCTAATGGAGCGTTCTAAGTATCGTACTTGTCAGCTTGGCGGTGAATAATATTACCACACCTCAGGAATAGCCCTATAGACTTGTATATACGTATCAGGAAGTTTGAAAACCTATTTCCATGGGCTTTTTACTATAGCCCAATTGGGTTTCAGCAAAGAGAAGATAGGACACGGAGCACACTTTATCTGATTGCTGATAGGGCTAGTCCGGAAATATAGTTTTAATCATATTGGCATTGAATGTGCCAATGCTAAAAGCAGCTCATTTGTCAAAAAGTCAGAATTTGATTCAATAGATGGTGAAAACTATTCCATAATAGTGGATAAACTAAAATCTTATTTGTTCAATGGAAAAACAATTATAATACTTTCTTTCTCTAAACACAAAAATATATTCCAAGAATAAAAGGGAAAAATCTGTTGGTTGGGAGAAGCCATTGTACTAAATGTCCAACTTCTGTTTTACCAATAGAATATTTTCGTCCCAGAAAATAGAGAAGAGCTGACTCTGCCAGAATGACACCTCTTGTCAGTCACATTTTAGGTGTATCATCTTAAAGTTACTTGAAATCTATATTTTGGCACACTAATTGTCGTATATAATTTTGACATTCAATCAATTGTTTAATCTGTAAAATAAAAAATTATGGGAATCAAACCCGGACCTAAAAGAATTGCTAAAACGACAGGAAAGCCAGACAAGCGTCAGAGGGATAATAAGGAAACCCCAGGCAATACGCCTTCTCTGAAACCGCATAAACACAAAAAGGGAGATTAAAATAAGCCCTTATGTATTTGCAGGTTGGGATTCTAGCTGTTGCTATAAAAGACCTGAAATGTTTCAGGTCTTTTATACATATATTTATAAATAAAGAAAATTAAAATGGAAACAACTTTTTATAATAAAACAGGAAAGCCACAAATTTATTTGTCAACAGACTATGACAATTCTTTTTACACGTGGGAAGGACATGCAGTAGCCTATTTGCATGAAGATAAAATTTATGGTTGGCGAGGTAAACATATTGGATGGTATTGCGAAGGGATCATTTATGATTTGAAAGGATATAGAGTAGGTTCTATAAAGGAAAAATGTCCTTACTCAGTTTACTCTGAATATTCAAAATACTCAAAATATAGCCGATATTCTCGATATTCCAGATATTCACCCTATCTGAAGCCTTCTTTTAGTACAGCATATTCAAATGTAGATTTAATTGATTTTATCACGCAAGATAAAATTTGAGTATACTAAGTTTTAGTAATAATTCATTATTAACAAATAAGCGATTTTGAACAACATGCTGAAAAACAATCAATAAACATTTTGCCATATTCCTTTTTATGTGTATTATTGCATAATAATTTAAATACTCCTTATTACAGCTTTAATAAGAAGACGATTACATGAAATTAACACATCTAAATAACAAATGATATAGTTATGACTTACAGGACAAGAACTTACATTGCTGCTGAATGGGATGGAGATAGTGATGCCGTCCAGCAATTACATAAATGGAATGATAGTAACCATTTTAGTTTGTCGTTTACTGATGCCCACGATTTACAGCAATCAAGAGATGGTAGTCTAAATTGCAGTATAAAACGTTCTCTTGCGGAAAGGCTTGATGCATCTAAAACATTTGTACTTATTGTTGGTAGCAATACAAAAAGTGTACGAAGTGGTAGTTGTCAATACTGCGGTAGTAAAAATAGTTGGACAGGAGTTTGCGCACGAGGAAATTTTGTGGATAATCGTAGTTATAGCGAATATGAATGTGAAAAAGCTGTTCGAGATGGACTAAAAATTGTAGTATTGTATAATGCTGCTACAGTAGATAAATCTAAATGTCCAGATGCTGTAAAATATGTTGGTACTCATAAAGCAATGTGTTATTATCAAAATGGACAATACTACTGGGATTATCAGACTGTTAAATCTGCTTTAGGTTAATAGTATCATTATAATATTATAGTTATGGGATATAAAAATGGTAATTATTCTGCATTTTATGTCAGTGAACCTTTTAGCGAATCATCACTAGGTGCTTATGCTGCAAAAGATTTTCAGTATTATAATTTGCTAAGAGCATGGAAGGGCAGGGATAGTTCGTTTCTTTTCAATGATTCGCATAATAAAACATATAATGTTCGTGATGGAAGTGATTGGGAGAAGACACTAAAACCAAGACTAAGAGAAAGATTAAATTGTTCCAAAAATATTATCCTCTTTCTAAGTTCCGTAACGAAAAATTCAAAAGCATTGAGAGAAGAAATTGATTATGGAATTAACACGCTTGGGCTTCCTGTAATTGTAATATATCCTGAGCTTAAAGACAAATCATCATTGTTAACATCTACAGGGAAAGCATTAAATAGTACTGTGGAAGCCCTTTGGAATAATCTCCCAATTTTCAGGGATTCAAAATCAGTAGTTCCTGTTTTACACATCCCTCTAAACAAAGAGCTTATTGAACAGGCTCTTAATGATCCAGATTTAATGATAAATAGCAAATGCGATCCAGGTGATTATTTTTTTTAATAAATTAAATATGAAAAAGGTTACTCTATTTGATAAAAGAATCTTAACGAAATTCTGGGGGTATTTTTCTATAATTTCAGGTATAATATCTTTTGTCTATTTATTTAATTTCTTTCCCGACGCATGTGAGAAATGCAATCTATGGGTAGGTCTTTTATGTCTAATTCTTCTTGTTTTTATTTATCTTTCAATATGGATTTGTGTTAACAAATTAAAGAATGTGAAGATACAAATTGATGGGAGCAGTGTAATTATCAAGGAGGGAGATTTATTTGAAGAAGAAGGATATAAAGCTATAGGATTTAATGAATATTTTGACACTCAAGTTGATAATAGAATAATTTCAGAACATTCCTTAAATGGTATTTTTATAAATACCATATGCGCCAACAAGACAAAAGAACTTGACAAGTATATAACTGAACAATGCGATGATGATGATATTATAGAGAAAGGGGTTAATAGAAAAAATGGAGGAAAAGCGATTAAATACAAATTGAGTACTATTATTGTTTACAAAGAATATTTATTAACAGCTTTTTCTAAATTCGACGATAAGAATAGGGCTTATTTAACTATGCCTGAATATGTCGAATTTCTTATCAATTTTTGGGATAGGGTTAATAGAATTTATGCTCAAAAAAGCGTTTCTGTACCTATTTTTGGATCAGGTATTACTCGAATAAAGGAACATAAAAATATAACTGATGAAGATTTATTAAAAATAATGCTTTGGACATTTAAGTTAAGCGAATACAGATTCAAATATCCTGCAAAATTAACTATCATCATACATAAAGACAAAATAGATGAAATTAACTTATTAGATATTGAATCGATGGGAAAAGGATTATAGAAAAAAGAGAATCTGCAAGAAAAGGAAAGAAAATCACCTGTTCTGTTGCAAATAGATCTCAGTTTGTGTGCTTGTAATCAATTGTAATTTAATCTATAAGTTCCTGCAATAAAATCCAATGTCAAGCCGCAAATGTTTTTTATATTACCTATACAAATAAAATGTATTTCAATAAAAAAACATGAGTCTTTGGGTAGAGGAAATTGTTTAGCTTTATAGCAAGTTTCTTGAAGATATACAGTGTAAAGACCCAAATACACACAGTTGTTAATTCGCTAAATCTATTGGCTAATTCAGTTTGTATCCTTTTGTTTAAAATTTATCTCTCAAATATGATTTTATAAAATAAAGTAACTATCTTTGTCTTCAGTATTCTCCATGAGCAAACTACCGCAAAAGCACGTAGCAAATTAATGGGATAATTCATGGGATATGCTTGAAACTAAAAATATAACGTTTTAAATATCAGCATGGTAACTCTCTTAGGAGAATCCCAGGCGGATCACATAAGAACAAAGCCAAACGGTGACAAAAAAGAGACAAGTCCTACAATATTAACGTATTGTAGAACTTTTTTTATTGTTTCAGTCTTGCTTAAAAGACAAAAAAGGGGCTCAGTCTGAAAATTTGGGGGATTTGATTCAGGGCAATCACATCCTTAAAAAAAAAGATTCATTCCGGTGCGGATTTGAATTAAAGCTGAATTCAAGTTGTAAATGCGACACCTCCTTATTTTACAAGTTCAATTTTTTCTTGAGTTGCTTAATTTTTCTAAAAGTTTGTGCCTCTTTCGGGGATAAAAATCCCAGTCTTTTTCTTGGTCTTTGATTAATTTCCAATGTCATTTCCTCTATATATTGGTGTGTAATATATTCGAACGAAATTCCTTTCGGTATATATTGCCTGATTAATCCATTTAAATTTTCATTTGCTCCTCTTTCCCATGGGTGATGTGGTTTTGCAAAGTAAAAATCGATACCTAATTCTTTCGCAATATATTGGTGGTCTGCAAATTCGGATCCATTGTCGGAGGTAATTGTATGTATTCGCCCCTTATAAGGTCTCAATAGTTGCACGGTTGCTGCCGCCACATATTTAGCTTCCTTACTTGGCAACTTGTATGTCCATAGCCACCCGGTTTTTCTTTCATTAATTGTAAGAATAGCCCCTTTATTATTCTTTCCAATAATAGTATCCATTTCCAAATCTCCCCATCGTTTTTTTCTCCACAATAGCAGGTCTTTCCGAAATATCCTTGCGATTGGGAATGCATCCTCTACTATTATGCGCGGAACCTCTCTTTCCATGCTTCCGCCCCTTTCTTCTAAGTGACCGATATAAGTCTCCGCCTTTTCGTTTATCCTCCCATATCCACTGATAAAGCCTCTCCACAGAAACCATTGGGAAGCCTAGTCCCTTACATCTGCCTACTATCTGTTCCGGACTATAATTCAACTGAACCAGCATGGCTTCGGCTCTAGCCTTAACACACATTGTGAATTTCTTTGGACGAATGCGCTGCTCTTTACGACGTTCGTAACGATACTGGGCATAGTCAGCATCATAAGAGTCTGTAGGATTCCATTTATTGCGACATAACTCTCGATAAAGGGTACTACGATGAATGCCCAATAAATGAGCTATTTCATCTTTTTTAATTCCTGCTTGCAAATACGCTTGCAATTCGTATCTTTGTCCTTCGGTTAATTGTTTCATTATGCGACTGATTTGGTAGGAGATTGAGGGAGCAAGATAGAAACTTTATTCCAAGGGAGAAGCAAGATGAAGAGTTTTTTCATCTGCTTCTCTCTAAAAATAGTTTTCTAAACTATCTTCTCAATCAACTGTCGCATTTATAACTTGAATTCAGCTTTAATCCAAATCTGTGCAGGAATGAATTAATTTTTAGGGATATGGCTGTGTCCTGAACCAAATCCCCCAAGAATTACAACTGAGCCAATACTCATCCAGACTTAGCACAATTCTTTCACCCGAATTATGTATTACGTCCCATTTCAACTACATTTACTGCAACAATCACCAATGGCAGCGAGTATCAAAATCCGGGATCTTAAGTAGGAATTTCAATATGTACAGGTATTATGGAATCAATCTTGGCACCTGTACATTATTATAAATTAAGAAATGCTCTTTGTCTCGTTTTGAGATGGGGAACATACTTTTCAAATATGAGAAAAACAAGATATAGATTAATTATATCGAAAACTGTTTGCTAGTCAGAATAAAGTCTCTACCTTTACAAAGGATAACCATGCCACTTATTAGCGGCTATTTTAAACCGCTTATGCCTGTTGAGAATATGTTCGCATTTACAGCAGTATCTACTGACGGCATCGAACGTGATTTGATATTGACTCAAAGTTGTCAGGTTGAAACACATCCTATTTCTGCGATTAAGGACATTGATCCACAAAGGTTGATGAACGTGTTATGCAAAAGTGTGATTTATCTACTTGGAGGAAATTCAGAAATAGGCTGCACTGCAAATTTAATAGAAAAAGAATGAAAACAGCTATAATATATTATTCAAAATATGGAACTACCGAGCGAGTAACACGCCTTATCGGAGATAAGTTGACCAATAAAGTTGACTACATCTCATTAAAAGAGTGTCCGAGACCTGATATTCGAACTTACGATCGAATAATTCTCGGAACAGCCATTTATGCGGGCTCTCCAAACCGAAAAATTACTCAATTCTGTCACAATAATCAACTATTATTAGAGCAAAAAGTAATAGGGTTATTCATCTGTTGTATGAACGAAGAGCAAGAAGCGGAAGAAATGAATAAGGCTTTCCCGGAGTTCTTGCAGAGATTATCGATTCCCAAAGCCATTTTAGGTGGCGAGTTTCAGTTTGACAAAATGAATTTCATCGAAAGATTTTTGACGAAGAAAATAGCGAAAGTAAATTCTTCCGTTTCGAAGCTGAGATATGATGCTATAAATGAGTTTACAACTCAGATAAAAGATAATCATTTATGGTAACTTCCTGAGTAATCTATTGAGCAACTTTGTATTCAAATAATAGGAAGTTTATGGAAATTAATACTAAAATAAAATATTACCAAACCTATAGTATACCTTTAGACATAGATTATGCTAATCTTAAGGAAGGTCGAAATGAAGAATATGGCGACTACTGCCTGAAAAATGGCGTTTAGCTATATGGTTTTTCAAACAGATATTTATATGCCTATAACAAAAAAGCGAAATACTTGAATCAAGAACTAGAAAGCGAATCTAAATAAGAAAATAAAATGAATTATAGAGACAAGGCAATACATTGTGTCAAGGATACGATATTGCCAATGCAAAGAGAGCAATTTGAAGAATGTGGCCGCTGTTTAGACGAACAGTACAAACGATACGGGAATACAGAATGGCTCTCCGCAAAGACAATTGAAGAAGGACATATTTATGAAATTGGCTACCCGGCGTGTGTCTGTCCGGAGGTAGCAAGCGGAAAAGTAAAAGACGCATCACATTGCGAATGTTCACGCCAAAGCGTATTGTATATTATCGGGAATTTGTTGCCCGATAAAAATATCAGCGTGGAAATTATCGAAACCGTTTTGGGTGGCGCAGAAAAATGTCGTTTCAAGGTAACTGTGGAGTAAGGCTATCACATTTCATATAAACTAAAAAACAAAAGACATAATGATGAAACGAGCTATTACCATAAATAATATTCCCGCCATCATATGGGGCGATGATTCTGATAGAGTCATCATTGCAATTCATGGTAATCAGTCAAACAAGGCAATTAGAACGTCAGCAAATCGTATCGACACCCATAGGGCAAGATCTATATTGGGATTATTATTGTTTCGTAAAGGAACCTCCAATCATCAAATGGAGTGTGCCAACCTATATTTAAAAGGAGACAACGACGATTTGTGTGAATCAAATGTTGTTTTTCAATTTGCCGAACGATTTTCGTGCAAGTTGAATATAACAAAAGAGGCAGGACACTATTTCCATACCCCAACTGAGCTTGCTTCACTTAATAACTGGTTAGAAAAAATCATATAAAATTATGCTAACAATGAAAAAAGAAATTCTATTTGTATTGCTCAACGAGTTTGCAGACACGGAAAGTGCATATATTGCTTCACTTCTAAACTTTGGCCTCGAACCGGGCAAAGCAAAATATACGGTTAAAACCTTGTCAGTTACCAAAGAACCGATCGTGTCTATGGGCGGCTTCAGAGTACTGCCTGATTACGACTTGCAGGATGTTCCCGATGACTATGCAGGGTTAGTTTTAATCGGAGGCATGAGCTGGTTCACCCCGGAGGCCGAACAACTCGTTTCACTGGTCAAAACTGCCATTGAAAACCAAAAAGTAGTGGCAGGCATCTGCAACGCCTCTGTCTTTTTGGGAGCACACGGCTTCCTCAACAATGTGAAGCATACCAGTAACGGTCTGGAGTATCTGAAACAATATGCTGGTATTAATTATACCGGAGATGCAAACTACATAGATCAACAAGGTGTAAGAGACGGAAATATCGTTACTTCCGGAGGGCTGAATACCCTTGAATTTAGCCGTGAGGTTCTCTATGCTTTGGATGTCGACACGCCCGAGCAGATAGAAAAGAGTTACCAAATGCACAAAACAGGCACATGGATGTTATGACCAAAGAGATATTAATTTAAGCTTTTCGGGAAAGCATCTATATGCATAAAAAATAGAATGGCCGTATAAGAAAACTTCTTTCAAAAGAAGTTTTCTTATCTATTTAAGACAATACCTATAATCGCAATCTTTTACTTTTACGAATCCATTACTTAACAATGTTCTTATGGATAAAACATTAGCCTCATCAGGGTCAGCCAATATCTCTTTCCCTCCTATTTCGGCAATTTCCCCGATCAGCTTCTTTACAATAATCTTCCCGATGCCCTTACCCAAATATTCCTCTTCGCCTATGAGATAACCTATTTCAAAGACTGTCTCTTTCTCATCGACAGTTTTTCCGTAATGTTCCGGTATATATTCTTTTTCAAAATAACAATCCAAGTATAAACAAAAGCCAATGGCTTTATCATTATAATAAACAATGAAATGTTTCATATAATGATATTGGGTATTTCTATTATTTACCTCATCCAACCAAGCCATTTTATGTTCTTCTCCGTCAGGGCAGAACCATTTATAAATATATTCTTTAGCCAACCATTTACTGAAAATGTCTACATCCTTATCACGCAAAGGCTTTATTGTGATCTTATCATTCTTAATATCCATACTTTTTTGTGGTGAGACGCCAGCCTCTTTTATAAACTCCATAAATCCAACTATCTGAAATACAAAGATATAATTTTCAATACAATAAAGAAGAACTAAAGGATATTTATAAAGCAACTCATGTCCACAGATATCACAACAAGAAAACGAATGACCAAGTATAAAGAATCTAAAACAAACACAAATGTCGAAATCATACGTTGGGAATCGTACATGATTACTTATATTTGCGTTATCGAGCAACTTATTAAGAACCGGATGATATGTTAAAACGGATTAAATTTCAAATTCTGTAGAAGTGTACATCCCAATAAAATACTAAAAAGGCAAGAACATGAAACTTTGGAAATATAGTGGAACACTTTTAACAGCAACAGGAGTCATTCATACCATTTATGCGTTATTTCTTGGAAAAGAAGCTTTTACGGAAATGCTTAACAATGGATTAATAGACTCTATTGGAGAAAATCATAACCTGGGCTTTGCTTTCTGGTTCCTAATCTGCGGAATAATACTTATTCTTTGGGGAGAGACACTTCAATACTATATCAGAAAAGAACAAAAACCGGCACCTTTATTTTTAGGTTACTTCATTCTACTGTTCACCATAATCGGTTGCATAGTCGAACCAATATCCGGTTTCTGGCTTTTCTTACCGCAAGCACTTATTATTATTTATTCAAACATGAAAAAGCAGTGAGAAGCATCATCCATAGCGAACTCAAAACCGAGTGCAGTGCTTAAATGCAACTTATTAAAATCCCATAGCATCTTTCACTAAAACCATTTCTTTATGAGAGGTCAACTTCTCTAATAAAAGCAATGCAACCCCGTATGATGTTTGAGGACAATAAGAAGTTATGATATTATCATCCACCACGATGGGAGAATTTACGATAGTTGCTCCAAATCCCTGAAGCACTTTCTGTTTATGAGCACCTCTAAGATGATAAGTTGTTGCTTTCCGACCGTTCAACACTCCACTTTTCCCAACAGGCAAAGCTCCCACGCAGACTGTTGCGATCCATTTCTTTTGTGAGTCAAACAGTCGTATCAATTCCAGAAGTTGTTCATTATATGCCTCCTCATAGAATCCGAATTCTTCAAATCCGCCGGGTATCGCAAGCGCGTCATATTCATCTGCAGACACTTCATCCATGACTTTATCCACCAAAACAGGAACATTGAAAGAACTAATCACTTTTTGATTCAAGCCACAGGTCACAACATCTATTTTACAATCAAAATCCGTCTTTGCCCATCCCATAACATCTATAAAAGCACTAAACTCAATCGTTTCAAACCCTTTAGCAAGGAATACCAATAATTTCATAATCAAATTAGTTATATATTAATAATATAAGAAACAGCATTGCACTAAAAAGAATGTGAACTAAAATCACCTTCATTCTTTCCTATAATCCCCTCTTTACCTCACCTTTTGCAGCCTCCCAACCAATCATTGCAGTCTTGCGAATCTCTCCCCAATGGTAATTTCCCAACTCACCGGAAGCACGAATGACCCGATGACACGGAATAAGGAAAGCTACGGGATTCTCACCGACAGCCGTTCCAACAGCCCGGCAAGCTCTCGGATTATTGATTCCTACGGCTATATCTCCGTAAGTAGTCAAGCCACCGACAGGAATTTTCAGTAAGGTTTCCCATACCTTTAGTTGAAAGTCGGTACCTTTCAGATGCAATTTTATTTCTTTGAGTTTACTCCAGTCCTGCGTGAAGATAAATAAAGCATTTTGCTGCACTTCATCCACAATCGAGGTAAACTTTGCATTAGGAAACTTCTTCCGTAAAGAGTTAAAAGCCGCGTCATGATCGTCTGCAAACTCCATACAACAAATACCTTTATCGGTAGACGCAATGAAGATTTCACCGAAAGGACTTTTGGCAAAACTGTAATTGATAGAAAGACTTTCACCTCCGTTTTTATATTCGCCCGGCGTCATCCCTTCTATATTTACAAACAAGTCATACAATCTGCCCGTACCGGAAAGCCCTGTTTCCTGTGCCGCATCGAATAAAGACGCATGAGTTTCATTCAAGATTCTCTTGGCATATTCAATACTGGTATATTGCAAGAACTTCTTAGGACTAACTCCCGCCCACTCCGTAAACATACGTTGGAAATGCGCCGTACTCAACGCCACTTCCCCGGCAATCTCATCCAATCCCGGTTGCCTTTTAAAATTCTCCCTTATATACCCGATTGCCTGCGCAATGCATGCATAGTCAAGCATCTTTTGCTCATTCATAACAGAGGTTTGCCATTTAATTCCAAATCCAGCAACCGCTTTTTGGCAGGCAATCCGCCTCCATACCCAACAAGCGTGCGGTTACTACCGATGACACGATGGCACGGAGCAAAAATAGAAATAGCGTTCGCCCCATTAGCTGCAGCAACAGCACGGACAGCTTTCGGCAAATCGAGTTGTTTTGCCAGCTCACCGTATGACACAGTCGAACCGTATGGAATCTCCAACAACTTATACCATACACTCTTCTGAAACTCCGTACCAACAAAAAGCAAAGGCACCTCAAACACAGTCCGCTCGCCATTGAAATATTCATCCAACTGGCTCATCGCCTCCAGTATCACATCTGATGTACTTTTCTCATAACCAGCTTTCAGCACTTTCCGCAATCTCCTGTCTACGATATCCCTATGACTTTCAGCCGCCCAGTCACAAAGACAAAGCTTATCCTCAAACGAGCCAAGCATCAAATCACCACAAGGAGAATGATAACGCTGTATCTTAATTACATTCGTTTTATCTTCCATACTTCCAAAGATACGTTTATTATATTTACAGTTGAAATAACAGCTAATAATATTTTCGTTTTTACACTCGCACTCTCATTTCCAATGCCGCAAAATTACTACACGCATCACTGATAAACGACCCGAAAATTGCTGTTTTTACGTAGAAAAGACAATCCCCCTCCCACTCCTCCATACAATCAATCGTTCTCAATATACTTTATCACCCGGCAAGGACTGCCGACCGCCACACAATTCTTTACCATCCGATTCAATATCCAATTATTTTTTATACATGATTTACTCTCACACCCTCACACTTTCCCTGCATCCCCCTATTCATCATCCTTTCAGTGATGAGGGTAAGAGTGAGGGTAGGTGAGGGTAACTTTTTGCCCTCACCCTGTCTCGTCCTGATTGGGTTGACAAAGCCCCCTTTCACACCACCTTTATCAATTACTTCACTTTCATCAAATGATAAAGCGTCCCTTTACGAGACTTACGACAAGGAATATTCAGTTTTTGAAGTGCACGCCCAAACTGTCCTACCTTATTAATAGCCAGTTTATCCCGTGTTTTCGTCTGTAAATAACTCAAAATCTGCATGGCAGTCAGCCATTCGCCTTCCATTTCCTCTTCTACGGGATTAAGATAGCAGTGGAACAGCTGTTCCAGCGGACTCGCCTGTTCAAACTCACGGTTAGTCTGTTTTAATATGTTTTCATCCTCATCATTCAGCCAATAACGTTCACCTTTATAAATAGCCTCCATCGCTTGAGCATAAAGCTGCTTGTAATTAATCGTAACATTCGTATTAATAGGAGCCGTCACCTCAATGCAAATAAAACGGCGGCTACCGCTAGGATCAGTAAGCAAATCTTTCTGATTGCTGGTACCGATAAAAGAAGCATAACGCCTCATTTCCCGAATCGTATTACCGTATGGTTTGCGCAGATTCGCCACAGGCTTCTGCAACAAATGCTTCAAGAACCCCTGCTGACTGACATTAATCTGATCGAACTCATCAATATTTATCAGAAAAAAACGTCCCAAATAGCGTTCCGCCTCCTGTTTACTTTTAAAATCAATACTGTCCGTATAGCCGAAACGCAACTCCGGCGGCAGAATAATGCGACAGAATGTAGACTTACGATACCCCTGCGAACCAACCAGCAAAGGCGAAGTATTATTACCATGCTGCCGATCGACTCCCCTCCAATGCGCCACCATACTAAGAAACCAGCGGTAAAATAATTCCTGCCAATGCGGATTATCACAAGGCACCAGACCAGCCAATGCACGGATACGATCCTTCCCGTCCCAGCGACCTGTCTCATAAAGATATTCCTCCACAGGATTATACAAAGGAACACATTCCGAATTCAGAAAACGATCCACATCACGGTCCCACGCACTGATGCCTTCCTTCAAAGCATTGATCGCAATACTGTTGCGCACCCGTTTATCCACCGGCTTAAAGCAAAAGTGAACAGAATCGCGTTGCCGATATTCCAAATCGTCCTGCACCGTATTGTAACGGAATTCATACCGACGTTTCATAAACTCTTCCAACAGAAAAGCCGTCTCCTGCTCTTTATTGATACTGCTTTTCTTGCCGAATCCCTTACACTCCTGATAAAGATTATGCAGTATCGAACGGATCACCTGCTCTTCTTCCTCGCGATAATAATGAATCATCGTCTGTCGTATCGCTTCCTCTTCGGGAAGCCCCGCTTTGAAACAATGCTCGGCAAGGCGAACCAATAAAGGCTGCAAGTCGTCCCCACGTTTCCAATCCTCCATTTCCTGAAGTGCCCTGTTCAAGGCCGCTTCATAAATCTTCGTGAATGTTTGCGCCGACTCATATCCCGGCTGCAACCGTAATAACGGATTTTTCTCTCCCTGTTTCCGCTGGCGGAAAGTCTCTTCTCCCAGCATCGTAAGCGGTTGTTCCAGGCAGAACGGCACCGCATCCGGATTATAATAAGGAGATTCGTCCAGCGTCATACGGCATCTCTGTGCCAAAACAGGTTCTTTCAAATCAATATCGAAAGGCAACATCGGCTGATAACATTTCACAGCCAGCCAATAAGCATGAACATGAAATAATTCCGCCTCCGCTTCCTTGACCGGCAACCCTCCGTCATCCGGCAAAGCGAAACGCACCCATATTTTCACGCTACGCCCGCTGGAGCCACAAAAAGCGGCAAAAGTCTGTGGCAGAAGTGCCGCTTGCCGTTTCACAAACTCCGCTTCCGAGCCACCGGCCAACCGGCTCACTTCCAACTGTACCAAACCGTTGTACTGCTTCATTTTCCGTTCGCCCTCTTTGGTACGGGTATATTCCACAGCAGAATAAATGTATGGCAATTTATCAATATGTTCGTATCGGGCATACGTACCTTCCAGCAACGGTATAATCTCCCGCAAAGCCGTGATATGTCCCGCTTTAGTTTCCGTCTTCATTTTGTCGAATAGTGTGCCTGTCTCACAAATGCTAAGAGTTTCTTTTCCGCTCCCGTTGTCTTGTCTGATTAAAGTAACTTTCATCCTATTTTTGTCTATTTTTTCTACAATCACATCTACATATTTAATTCCTGTAAAGATACGCTTTTATCCTCCGGTAAACAAGCATTTTATCCGATAAATACCTGCATATTATTTGCATTTGCCTTATTATTTATGTATCTTTGCTTAGTAGTTGTCAAGGGCTCACCCGTGTGAACAAACAGGCTATCAATTGTAAATAAAAACGTCTACAGACGTAAACAGCCTTATTCACATGGGTGAGCCCTTGCAAATCATTAGAGTTTAACAAAAGAAACATTAAGCATTAATGTATTACTATCTAAGAGAATACATAACAAGAAGAGTTCATTTAAAACAAATATAGAGCTATGGCAATATTATTCGATTGGTATGAAGACCCGAAGCCTTCAAACAAACAGCAGGGAGAAAACGGAAACACCCTGCATCCGCGCATCAAATACAACGGTTCCACAGGGACCGACGTACTGCGCCGACGTATTCAAGAACGTTGTTCACTGACAGAAACAGACGTCACAGCCGTACTTGATGCGCTTTCGCACATCATGGGACAGGAATTGGCGGAAGGACGCCAAGTTCATCTGAACGGCATCGGTTATTTCCATCCGTGCCTGACCACTACGGAACCCGTAACGATAAGTACCAAACGGAAAGCAACTAAAGTGAAACTGAAAGCAATTCAGTTTCGCGCTGACCAAACATTGAAAAACGAGTTCGGTGTGCTTAAAGTGAAAAGCCTCAAAGGAGGACTGGATTTCACCCAACTGACAAACGAAGAAATTGACCTGCAACTGACTAAGTACTTCCGTACTCATCCATTTATGCGAAGACATGACTTCCAATATCTTTGCGGAATGGCAAGAAGTACAGCCATGCGACATATCCGGCGCCTGCGCGACGAGGGTAAACTGAAAAATATGGGTGGAACCATGCAGCCGATTTATGTGCCGGGAAGTGGATATTATGGTAATAATAAAGAAGTTAGTGTAAAAACGGAATAAGATTGGTCAACTCAAATCAGGACGAGACAGAGTGAGAGTAAAAAGTTACCCTCACCTACTCTCACCTTTACCCTCACGCCTGTAACCCCGATGAATAAATGGATTGAGCACAAAGGGTGAGGGTGTGAGGGTAAAACGTCACCAACATTTATTTGAGAGCATTCTTAATGCGAGCAACTATTATACAAGAGCACCTCCATACCGTTCCATATTTTACCGGGGAATCTTAACCATTTCAACCGGCTGCTCCTGTATCTTATCCAACGGTTGTGATTGATATTTTACCTTTGAGAAATCAATAGCTTTTAAGTCAATGCAACGTATCGAATTGTTATAAGCTGTTTTATAATAAACCTTCCGGTTCGTGAGGTCGATAGCTGAGGTCCATTGCGTAGCACTGGGAATATCCGGAATATCACCCTGTGAATGTTCTATACCAATAGGAATATCAAAATTATTAAGCAAGTGGAAACATTGCTGCACGGTATCAAAGCCTGTGGCACGTTGCGGAGCTGTCCCCCGGTAAAAGGCCGCACGCACAAACCGCGAAGGAGGCGTGGCATCACCCGGAATGCCGAGAAAACCGGAGTTGCCACCAGTAGGTTGCAACGTAATACCGCTCAATTTTTGCACGGAAGCGTCACCCGGATGAAGATTGACGTAGTTGTTCAAATTTGTAAGTTGCCATTCAAAACCGGGGGCATTCGTCAACACTCCTACTGTATTCTCATAAAAATGCGGTACGCCACCTACAATTTCCAATACAACCTGACGCCCCGACGGTTCACCGATACGCCAATGTACTACCGCTGTCTTTTCCAGTCCTACAACACGTACAGAAGAAAGGGCTGCCTTCACCTCGTCAATAGTGGAAAACTGCGACAACAGCCACTCCGTCACTTGAAGGTCTGCCAGTGTCCGCTGGTTCTGTGCAGCATCATACGTTTCATATCCCCCATAATGAGGAAAGAAAAATAGTCCAGCCGAAAGTCCTGCCTCATTGATTCCTTCGGCAATAAACTCTTTTTGTACAACAGCCAGACCGACCACTCCATATTTTGCCGTAAACGTTAGTCCATTGACACCCGTAGGAGTGAATGACGTGAGCTGTTGACCACGTGGAATAATCACATACTCGCTTTGCAACACACCGCGCGCCCATTCAATCGTACGGGCTTGCACATAACTGCCGTCACGGGACGTCAGCGAGATTCCCGTACAAGCTACAGCCTGAAAAGTGCTGCCACATACGGCAGCAATCCCTAACAATAAGTTCTTTGTCATCTTCATCATTATTTATATATTTATTCGCTAAAAACTCAATACTGTATAAAGACAACAAAATATGGGTTATTTTAGTTGCAGATATATCTTTAGAAAGACAAGACTATTGCTCTGTCATCTGAAATAGCGGCATTTGTATTGTAAAAAGCATAATGGCGCAGAATAATAATCAAAGAGTAACAAATAAAAAAGCAATAAATAAACGAACTTAAATAAAAGGTATCCGAACTCTTTTGAGCAAAACAAGAAATCTCATATCCCGTCAATTCATTTAATGATATAGTTCTTTTTCTCTTTTCCTATTCCTTTCAGAGTCAAAGATTTCCATGCATCAGGGATTGCTCCTTTTCCGGCAACAATTCCCTTATCCGTAATATCCAATCCACCGAATCCCATCAATACGGACTGTAATACACCACCTGCCCCTGTCAGAAAATAAGGATTTGTACCACCGTCAAACTCGGCTATAACCCGGAAGGGCGGATTCAGATTGGGAAGATAGGAATCTCTAAAGTAATGCCATGCACGTTCACGGTCTCCCAAACGGGTAAACAAAATAGAGTAGATAGACTTCGACATGGCAGGTGTCTTCTTTCTCGGAACAGTCTGTAGATAGTATTCCAAATCCCTCCAGATCTGTTCTTTATCCGTAACAAGTTTTAACGGGAAAGCCAACAGGCAGACATCCGCTTGTTTGGTTATAGCTCCATCATACGTATCATGCTCTGCCGTTACTCCATTGGCTAGTTTCCGGAAACGAAGTTTCTCTGCCACAGTCGTCCACATAGGGTCTGATTTTACATTCAACAGTTTGGCAGCCTTACAGGCAGCTTCCAGAGTGGATTTCGCAACGCCGTTTGTATAAGCATTATTGTTCACGTTCTTTCCTCCTTGAGGGTTCTGATTCCATTCATCCGCTCCTATTACATTCCTGATTTCATACTCTCCCGCTTCATTCGGTTCCGAACGGCTTACCCAGTATTCGGCAGCAGCACTAAGAATGGGAAATCCCTTTTGACGAAGCCATTCCAAATCCTGCGTCACAGCATAATATTGCCAGGCTGCCATAGCTACATCTCCCGTAATATGATTTTCAAAAGGGCCGTAAATGTTGGTAACTGTATTATCTTCGTTTCCTTTACCACTACTTTCCCACGGGTACATGGCTCCTTTATACCCATGCATGAAAGCGTTATGCCTGGCTGCATCCAAACGCTGATAGCGGTACTCTATCATTGATTCCGCCAATTCGGGATGCAGCAATAATAAAGCCGGAAAAATCCACGTGTCAGCATCCCAGAATACATGCCCGTTGTAACCGAAGCCCGAAAGCCCCATCGGAGAACAGGATAATCCCGAACCTTCCCGCACAAAAGCATACGTGTGATAAAGCATACTGTGAATGTCTTGTTGCGACTGAAGATCACCCTCAATCACAATATCGCTTTCCCAAAGCTTGTCCCATGCAGCGATATGTTTGCTCCATAATCGTTCAACACCCTCTACTGCTGCAAATGCCGTCAACCGTTCCACTTCATTCTTGACGTCAGCATGAGTAGCAGCGGAAAGTGTCGTCCCGACAATCGAAAAAGTGTAAGGCTGGCCTGCCTGCAAACGGACCGTAAATTCTTGTGTATGTACCCCGACTCCGCGTGCACTCCGATGGCATACTTCCGGACGGGGAAAAGAATCGTCGAAAACAAACGATGAACAAGCACCGATTTCAAGTTCCCGGGTCGGAGATTTTGCGATTGATGTGCAGAAATCAATCGCTGTTTTTCCATTGAAGATGCGGTTGAAAGACTCCTGCGGACTACGCAACGATTCATGCACCGTCAGTATATTCGCCACAGCTACTTCTATATTTTCTTTCGGAACGATCCGCACACGCAGTAAACACGAATAAGGTAAATGACGTAATGCCGTATATTGATATTCAATATGTGCAAGCGATTGATAATCAAATTCTCCGCAAAACAATCCCTGACGCATATCCAAAGTCTGTTTATAACCGGATATTTGGGAAGCTTTCACCGTAGTTCCGTTTATCTGCAATTCCGTATCCAGCATATTGATGCCATGCAAGAAATTATTCACTCTTCCCTTTCCATAGATATCATAAAGTCCTCCCAACACGACACGGGAAATCTTCAAAGGATCGGGGGAAGAAACTAATCCCAGCATACCATTGGCTACCGTTATTCCATAATAGGACGAGGGTTCAATCTGTTCGGCAGTTATTTTCCAGGCATCTTGCGCAGATACACCAATGACAGGCCATAACCTGCTCAACAGCAGTAATATTAAAAAGTTCCTTTTTCTCATCTTATCTCTATTTATAAGCCTTTTGTAAATGTACAGTCAGTCTTTTCTCATCGGAGCAGGGCAACGCCTGCTCCGACAAAAAAAGAGACATGCTAACTAAAAGTTTGTATGGATAAAAAACTAATACATATATCCGCTCTTACCCGGATTACCGCCCATCTGCGACCAGGCATTGGCTGCATAGCCTGTCGCCGCTCCTTCAACAGCAAATAGAGTCGGTTTTCCTTCCAGCATACCGGTCACATAGATTGTGCCGTCAGCAGATATGGTGGGCGACGATTTCAGTTCGGTTCCAAGCTGGAGTGAAGCGATAGCTTTTCCTGTAGCCGGTTCGAGTTTCACCAAGGAACCTTTTTCTGCATCATTATAGTAGATATACCCTTCATTATCTATAGCAGGAACGCCATAAGCAGTACCCGCTACTTCCGTTGCCCACAAAACGGAACCTGTAGAAGATATGGCAGTAATATATTTGTCAGTAGCTACATACACAACCCCATTTCCATCAACCACCAAGCCATAACCGGTTTGTTTATTTTCCCCTTTCACGGCAGTATACCATTCTGGAGTCGAAACTTGCCCCTTGGTAGTCTTCTTGGTATCATAGCAATAGACTAATGCTTTTGTCTCATTGGTAGATATGCGGGCTCCTAAATTAAGGCAAAGGATATATGCTTTGCCATCTGCACCAATAGCGATCTGGCTGCCATTAGGCTGGTCATTTGGAGCATAATTCTGCTCATTGGTCGACTTGCTCCAGCTATTGCCTTCCGGGAAGAATATGTGTGTACCATACGATCGTCCACTACTCTGACCCGTGTTAACAAGTATCCTACCATCTTTCAATCCTACACAACCACCATAACTTCCGGAAGACGTTTTTTCCGAATATTTAAGTACCCCGGATACCTTATCATAAATACGGAAATGTTTTCCATCTGTGCTTGGCGCCGAATTCGTTAGGATCATCACATATTGATCCGTGACAGCCGGAGCACCGAAAGGACGCATACTCGATTTTGCACCAATCGCTGTAAACCACATCTGCGTACCACCGTCTGCACCGCCTTTAACAGCATAGAGACTGGCAGACTTGGATGCATCTGCTCCCGCCTTGGTAGTATTGTCTCCGACAGCCACATACACCGTTCCGTCGGAATCCACCGTAGGAGTCGGGTGCTGATAGTCAGAACCTCGGTTCGGTTCATTATTCTGTCCGCAATCAAATCCCCAAGTCCGTTCACCGAGTTTCGTGAAACAAACCAGGTTATAATTGCTGGAAGAAACATATATATACTGACCATCTGTGCTTGTTGCCGGAGAAGTGCCGTACACCACTCCCTGCTCATCGTAGGAATGAGACCATAACACGCCAAGACTACCGGCTCCCTTTGCTATATCCATTGTGACAGTCTTCGTATCTTTCCTTTTTTTATTGTCCGTCACAGTCAGTGATACGTTTATTTTTCCATGCGAACCGAAAGTGATTTTCGGGTTTTCCTCTGTAGAGAGGATAGCACCGAATGTCCATTCTCTTTTGACAATCTCAGACCCTTCCGCTGCTTTCGATTGATCCGTAAAAGCAACCTCTTCTCCCGCTACAATTCGTTCGGGCAACCAGCTGAAGTCTGCCGTAGGACGGACACCGTCATCTATTATTTTAATTGTCTTTTCAAAAACTGATTTCATCGCACCGCGATCCGAAGTGACAGTCAGACGAAAAAGATAGTCTCCGCCCTCTTCCACGCTAAATGGTTCGGGAGCAGTCAGTTCGTAGGAAACTTTACCCATAAATTCCCATTTGCAGACTGCAATCTGGGCATTCTCCGCCGTCGACGTATTTGTCAGGGTAATCAGATCACCAATCTCATAGGATTCTTTATCTGTAGTGAATCCCGCCTGTACCCACGTCTCTTCATCAGGTGTACACCCAACCAACAGACCGATAGCAGCTACCAATAAATATATGATTCTTTTCATTGCGTTTCTGTAATTTTAGATGATCGTTTCATTACTTCACGTATTCCAATTTACCGATGATGGGATAATGATCGGAGATATAAGTGATATTCTGATAAACTTTATCTATTGTCTCGAACTTCAAAGCCTTAAAGCCTGTACAAAAGATGTGATCTACAATATAAGGATTGGCGGTACCAAAGCCTGTATAAGAGTATTTCGAGTCTGTGATCGGAGCCGATAAGCGGACATTTGTCATGAATGTTTTAACTCCGTTAAAAATATCACTGTCAATCTGCTTGTTAAAGTCGGCGGTCAGTAACATCGGCAATCCTTCCGGATTGAGCTCGGACATTTTATTCACAATCACTTCCATCGACTTGCCCGGAGCGATGGTAGAACCTACATCGATGTGAGTATTGATGAAGAAGAATTTCTTACCGGAAGCAATGTGTTTGAAAATAGCCCATGTCGCTATACGGGGAACGGTACTGTCCCAACCTTGAGAACCCGGTACATCCGGAGTTTCAGAAAGCCAGAAACAATCCCACTTGATTAGTTCAACAGCCTTTTTTCTATAAAAGATAGGAACAAACTCATCATTGTTAGCGTTGTTGGCACGGCGTCCCTTACCGACATATCCATAATCTTTCCAGTTCTCTTCCAGCCACTTCAGTTGTGGTGGCCGCGCTTCCTGCATACCGATCACTGTCGGTTTATGTTCTCCGATCATCGGTATAAAAGCTGCCGTACGGGCTTCCCATGACTTTTCTCCCGTATCTTTGGTATTATAATACCGGATATTGAACGACATGACTTTAATTTGGTTATCATTCAGTGACGGGTCTTCCTCTTTTACTGTTTCAGGGTCCTTATAAAATTCTGAATAATCAGGAGTAGTATTACTGCATCCGCCTAACGCTACAACATAGATAGCAATTACAGGCAATATCTGGTTAAATTTCATCATACTAAATCTTTTATATTTTAATTCCAATTGGGGTTCTGTGATAGTTTATATCCGGCACTCTCATAGTCGCGGATCACCTGTGCAGGAACAGGATAAAGATATTGGCGGTCGTCATCGTACCAGATGCGGTTTCCCGAACCGGGGTTATATCTCAAATCGTATCCGCCTGCGGCATTTGCTGTGGCATAAAGTCCTGTTTCATTCTTTACGTTCACCGTTTTGCAGTCTTTATTGGATGATTGCGTACCGTTATCAGTAAAGTAGCAATCAGGAGTTCCGTCACCATTCAGGTCAATATCCACATTCAATGCGCTGATGTGCATACCTGTCCACGGTAGTTCCTCTATCAGTTCACCACATTTCCAACGACGCAAATCATTGAATCTCGTTCCTTCAGCCACCAACTCAATGGCACGTTCCCGACGGATTTCCAGTAAAACCGGATTAGTGATATTCGGATAAAAGACCTGCTGCAAATATGAATCAACAGTTGTAGGGAGTTTTTCCGTTCCGCCTGTAATTCCGGCACGTCGGCGCAAAGCGCCGATGGTAGTGTTCCAGTCAGCATCAGTAAGCCCACCCAGTTCGGCTTGTGCTTCGGCATAGTTTAGCAGCACTTCAGCGTAACGCAACAGGGGGATACTGTTGTTGTTCTTTTCATTGTTATCGTATTTTGTATCGTCAAGAGAATACTTGATTACATGATAACCGGTCAGGCAAACTGTCATATCGGCTACTACGGCTTTTCCGTCACGTTTGAAATCCAGTCCGCGGATGGTCTGTGCCAAACGCAGGTCACGATTCTTCATCTCTTCCACGAAGTTTTTGGTTTCATAGCCTGTTTCGGCAGTGAACGGGGTACCGTCCAATTTCAAGTAAGTATTGACAAACGGACGAACCAGACTCCAGCCTTTACCGTACGACAGCGAATTGTACCAGTAATTTTGAGTCCCGTAAATACCTGATGCGCTATTGGCACATACCGCCAGAATTACTTCGGAGGTAATGGGAGCTTCCAGATAGAACAAATCACGGTAGGCCCCTTTGGTACCTGTTGCCGTATTCAGCGAAAGTCCGCTGTTGTCCATCACCAGTTTGGCTGCACTGGCAGCATGGCGGTAAAGTTCTTCCGGAGTGATTTCCAGACCTGTCAGTTTGTGATAACGGCGATAGGCGGCTTCGAACAGGCACACACGTGATTTGAGTGCGGCTGCAGCCCATTTGGTGAGTGTAGAGCTATTGACAGAAGAAGTTGCCTGAATATGTTCGTAAGCAAAATCGAGATCTTCGATCATATTCTTGATAATGACGTCCCGGCTGTCACGCTCTTTATACATGACATCGTACTGGTAAGACTGGATTTCACTGCCAAACCAGGGAACTTCGCCATATTGGGTCAACTTGTCATAATAAAACCAGGCGCGGAACCAACGGGCGATACCCAAGTAATTATCGCGGGTAGCTGCATCCACTGTACACTCCTTTGAGTAGCAACCGTCGATAAAATAATTGATGTTCCGCAGGGTTCCCCATGACCAGCTGGTAGCTGTTTCCGAATTGTACGCATTTTGCTGAATAAACACATTCGTCTGCCGTACAGCGGCAATATCACACATCTCATCCTGCTGATAGCCCGTAGAAAGTGTAGGCAATGCCCGATAGAAGGAATAGGCATAAAGGCGCAATCCGGACTCGCTGCCGAAAACCATAGATTTGTCAGCCTCTACCTGCATCGTCTCCGTCAAATCGCAACTACCTAGCAGCACCGTTGCACACAGAAGCAGGATATTACGTATAGTACTTAATCTTTTCATATCTTCTTTGTTTCTATTTAGTAAGTAATAGAGATTCCTAAACTTAGATTCCGCATCGTCGGATAGTTGAAACCGTCTCCTTTATTACCGGAAGTCAGGTCATTATCCGAACCTTTTGTTATCACTGTCACATCGTAATCTTTCGTGTGACGGTAGAGTGGAGACCACGACCATAAGTTCTCGCCCGAGAAATAGACAGATACTTTAGAAAACCCGGCTTTTGCTATCCATTTCTTTGGCAAATTGTAACCAAACTGCAAATTTTTGAGCCGGAAGTAAGATACATCCTGCAAGTAGCGTGTATTGGCCGTGCCTTTATATAAAGGATTGTAATAACCCGAATAACGCGGCAGATAAGCATCAGGGCGGTCTTTGGTCCAATAGTTATTCAAGTGCCACACCGGAACTTGGTTGTAAGGACGGTTATACTGTCCCCAGAAAGAACTCTCACCACTGGGATACCAGTCTTGTTTTCCCACACCGTCGAACATGGCTGACAGAAAGAAGTTATTCCAGTCGGCACTAAATGAGAGGGTATAGATGTAGCGCGGTTCGGAGTTTCCTATGATTTTCCGGTCGCCCGGTGAGTCTACTGTGTTGGCTCCGTTATCAATAGTACCTGTATTGTTCAAGTCTTCGAAGCGCATATCACCGGGATAAGTGATGTAATTGACAGATGTCTGCATCAGGTTGTTTTTGTAACCCTTTCCGTCAAAAGCCGCATCGATTTCGTCTTGTGACTGGAACAGTCCGTTACAAACAAATCCCCAAATCTCACCGATACGCTGACCTACATAATAATCATCCAAGTCACGTTTCGGGTTATTATATTTGTCTATCACCGAATGATAATCGGCAAGGGTTGCTTTGATGCCGAAGCTAAATGGTTTGCCAGCCAAACGGAACGAGTCGTTATATCCCAAAGAAATCTCGTAACCATAGGTACTCATGTCAGCATAGTTCCCTTTGGGCGACGATGCACCGAATGTATCGGGAAGCGTCGGTCCCACCGTATACATATTAACAGTCTTACGTACGTAATAATCGGCGGATAACGTAATTTTGTTGTTCCAGAATCCCAAATCGATACCGCCATCAATGGTTCGTGAGGTTTCCCAACCGATATTGTCAGGAATTTGGGCAGGATTGAGCGTGTAGCGTAACTGTGCCTTACCGTCGAGATAGCGGCCTTCGCTCGATGAGCCGGTAGTGGAATAAGTCTTCAATGAGAACTTTTCCAGATAAGAATACGGCTTCACATTACTATTGCCCAGCGCACCATAAGAGACACGCAGCTTTCCATTGGAGATAATAGCCGGATTTACCTTCCAGAACTTCTCTTCCGAGAAACGCCATGCTGCCGAAGCTGAAGGGAAAAATCCCCATTGCGAATTGTTGGGGAACTTCGAAGAACCGTCATAACGCCCGTTCACCTCAAATAGATAACGGTTGTCATAGGAGTAATTCAAACGGAAGAATGCTCCGGCATACCGCCACCGGTTACCATCACTCTTAATGGACATATTATCTCCCATAGCAAAATTTATATTTTCCACATCAGGCATCAACAAACCATTCCGCTCCGAAGAGATTGCCTTGTAATCCTGCTGTTCGTAATTATATCCCGCCAAAGCTTTCATATAATGTTTTCCTGCAAATGTATTCTCATATTCGGCATATACATTGGTGGATATATAGGTAGTCTGTTGCACTTTCTCCAACATCTTATCATCTGTTTCCGGTACTCCGAGATATTTAATCACCCCTTCGTAATCGCTATACGGAACAGCGGTAGTCTTCTTGTCTTCTATAAAATCTTTCGTACGGAAAGAGAAGTCTCCGGTAAAACGCAATTTGTTGTCCAGCATGGTTATATTCAGGGTAGTCGTATTTTTCAGCGTTTTAGTCGTACGCTTTATCCAGTTGTTGCCTGTTACCAGTCCACCGACAGAACGTGCTCCGGAGTGTGTCAAGGTTCCGTCCGGATTGAAGATTGGTTCGGACGGATGCCCTTCCATGTTGATGGCTTTCCAAACCAGACCCTCATTCTGTTCTACATAACCCAATGGTTGTGTATATTTATCATGAGTATAGTCTATATTATTGGAAATTTTCAGCCAGCTGAACACTTGTGCGCTGATTTTGGTACGCATATTCATAGTGCGGTAGGTGTCTGAGTTATAATTGAACAGACCGTCATAATCGTATAACCGTGCGGAAGTGTAGTAACTTATTTTTCCGTTCGAACCGCTGATAGATACATTATGCGACTGTGCAAACGTATGATCCTTATAAAGCGCATCATAGTAATCCTCATTTCCATAGTATGTATATTTCCCATCGGGGCCAACTGCTGTCTGTAACGTATTTCCTGCCAACTTCCGTTGCCGGAAAGTCTCCAGCCATTCTTTTGAGAAAGGTTGTGACTTATTAATGCTGGTAGGCTCTATCCCGCGGTAATTGTATTCCGCCTCACGAAACAGATAAGCCCAAACATAACCGTCATCAACGACATCCGGCACAGCATACGGAGTTTCATAGGAGAAATTTCCCGTATAATTGACCGTAAACTTATCTTTTTGCTTTGACGGATCTTTTGTTGTAATCAGGACAACCCCATACGGAGCACGTGAACCGTAGATGGCTGCCGAAGCCGCATCTTTCAATACGGACACGCTTTCTATGTCATTCGGGTTCAGCATGGCCGGATCGCCTTCTACACCGTCTATCAATACCAGCGCACTACCGCCCGCTCCGATAGACGTTACACCACGGATATTATACGAAGCCGATTGATTGGGCTTACCGTCGACTAACGAAATATTCAGATTTGGTACAGCGCCTTGCAACATCTGTGTGACATTAGCCACCGGACGATTTTCAAATACATCCGATGATACATTTTCTACCGCCCCTGTCAAGTTTATCTTTTTTTGGGTACTGAATCCGACCACCACTACTTCGTCCAACGTCTGTGTATCATCTTTCAACACTACTGTCAGATAATTCTTATTTTTCACGCTCACCTCTTGCGTCAAAAACCCCAGGTAGGATATTTGTACCACACTCCCTTCACTGACTGTCAACTGGAACTTACCGTCCATACCTGAGATTGTACCTGCCGTGCCATTCTTCTCTTTTATATTGGCTCCGATGACAGGCTCCCCTGACATGTCCTTCACTATCCCGCTAATAGTGTATTTCCTGGAGGATTGTTGTGCGGACTGGCCGCTTTTCTTCTTGATGATAATATCTTTCCCTTGGATAGTGTAGCTAACATCTTGTCCTGCCAAGACCTGTTCTACCACCTTCTCAATAGGTAAATCTTTGGCTAGCACTGTCACAATCTTTTTGGTATTCAGATCGTTTGTTGCAAATGCAAATGAATATCCGTTTTGCTTCTGTATTGTTTCAATAGCCTGCTTTACTGTTACATTCTTCAACTGCAAATTGATAAGCTGCGCAAATGAGCTTAGATAAGAGCATAGCAAGAGCAGGACCATGAAAAAGACTTTCTTCTTATTTTTCATAAGTCAATGGATAAATAATTGATAAATAGGATGAGAAGTTTAGGATTTTATTTATATTTGCCTAAGCTTTCATCAATTAAAGTCACTGTGGCTTTTAAGATAGAAAGGCAAGAGGTCAGGGGATGGAAAAGGAACCTGACCTTTTTATATTTCTATCAGGAGAGGTGAATCATGTTTTTACTAAATGGCTTTTCATATTTCTTTAAGTTTTAAAGGTTTAACATCTGTTCATTTGGGAAGTGTGATCACAATATTTTTTCCATTCATGGTATAAGTCATTTTGTCTGTAGACGACAATACATTCATAATCTCCTGAATACTTTGCTCTCTTTTACGGAAGTTTCCATAAAAACGAATCGTATTTAACGTGTCATCTGCAACGGTTATTTTTACGTCATAGCTTCTTTCCAGTTCTTTAATGATATCTGAAAGCAAAATTTCATCAAAGTAAAGGCGGTCGTTTGTCCATTCAGCACTGTAAGCGGCTTTGGTATCGGATACAGATAGTTTTCCTGTTTTTTTATCCAACAGCGCCTGTTGGTCCGGATGAAGTATGGTCTCTTTTTGCCGGGTATTCAGCGCTACCTTTCCTTCCAGCAGACAGACTTTAGCTTCCAAATCGTCTTTATAATTCCGGAAATTAAATTTAGTTCCCAATACTTTGACGTCTAGTTCTTCCGTATGTACTTTAAAAGGTATCTCCTCATTTCTGGTTACTTCAAAATAGGCTTCTCCCGACAAGTTCAATGAACGTTCATTAATTCCAAAATCTTGTGCATAGCTCATTTTGGAACCCGCATTAAGCCAAACCAACGTTCCATCAGGAAGATACAGTTTGGTTTTTGAACCGTATGGAGCTTCCACCGTAATCTGTGTCAATTGATTCCGGAGTACTCTCTTTCCACTCTGAAAGGCAATCGTTCCACAGAAAAAAACAATTACAACCATTGCAGCGGCATACATCCACGGACTGATAGTGAGTGTTTTTCGTTTTACCGATGGTTGCACAAGGTTTTCTGTATGCTCTAAAAATAATTGATAAGCCCGCTCTTTGTCGAAATGCTGTTCATCTGCTTCATCAGAAGCAGCGATCCATACTTCTTGCATATCGGAAAAATATTTCCGGTTTTCTTCCGAAACATTCAGCCAATTCTGTAACGACTGCATCTCTTCCGGTGTCAGACTGTTTGTCAGATAACCGATTATCCAATCATTGACTATATCCGTATGTGGTGATTGTTCATTCATAAAAGATAGTGCCTTTATATATACTACAGTTTTTTATAATAACAGGGTAGGATAAAAAGCAAAAATAATACATAAAAAAGTGCCCAGTTCTTTTTTAAGTATTACTAATGCGCTCTTTATATGATACTTAACCGTATTTACAGAAATGCCAAGTTCACGAGAAATTTCTTCGTAACTCATTTCCCGGAAGCGGCTCATGGTGAATACCTGTTTGCAGGCAGGCGGTAATTTGTTGATAGATTCGTGGATTTTCGATTCCAATTCTTCTTTTAGCAGGTTGCCTAAAGGATGCTCATTGTCAGAAACGATATTTTGCAATTGAATACCAGCCTGTTCAATGGTAGAAAAACGTATCTCTGTCTCCTGCTGTTTGAGGGCTAAGTAGTTCAGACATTTATTGCGTACGGCTATTATCAGATAGTTGCGAAGAGGAGGCACCAGTTCCAATTTGTCTCTGACTTCCCAAAGATGAAAGATTACATCGTTCACTATGCTTTCCGCCTGCACTCTGTCTTTCAAGAGATAATAACTAAGTTTGCAGAGAGCAACATAATGATAATCATATATGTATTTATATGCTTCATTATCTCCGGCCTTTAGCTTTTTTATAATGTGTTTTTCATCAATTGGAATCATATTCTATTTTTTCTGCTCTGCAATATTCGGATAATATATTGAAAGATGCAAATTAATCAGTAGAAAAATTGGAATTAGAAAAAGCATCAGGAACATACGGATGAGTGAACCAGAAGCACGAACCTTCCCCCTCACGGGATTCGACTCCAATCTTTCCGCCCATCCTTTTGACCAGGCTTTGACAGATGGATAATCCCAATCCGGCACCTTGTACAAATGAGTCCAATTTTACAAAACGATTAAAAATTTCATGTTTTTGTTCGTCGGGAATCCCTTTGCCCGTATCCGTTACACAAAAACGTACCTGACTCTCATCTTCCAATAAATAGGAAAGTGTGATTGAGCCTTTAGTGGTAAACTTCAAGGCATTAGTCAGAAAATTAGAGAGTACTTGCACGATTCGGTTTTTATCAGCATCAATCACAATCTGCGGTGAATTTTCATCAAACCGCAGTTCGACCGCAGTGTCACGTTTTTTATGTGAGAAGGTAGCAATCACTTCCCGGCAAAGTTGTGGTACATCCACCCGTCCCATAACAAGATCTATCATACCGGCTTCGATTTTGGAGATGTCCAGAATGTCGGAAATAAGGTTGAGCAACAGCTCATTGTTCTCCTGCACTAAAGACATATATACATGACGCAGCTCCGCCTCATCGGTTTCGGCAAGCAGACTGGAAAAACCGACGATGGCATTCAAAGGAGTACGTATTTCATGGCTCATATTGGCAAGGAATGCTGATTTGAGCCTGTCCGATTCTTCCGCTTTTTCTTTAGCTTGAATCAGCTCCAGTTCCACCTGTTTGCGGGTGGTGATATCGGTAGCCAGTTCCATGATTGCCCAACGTCCGTCGAGCCATTTTATTGCCATGCTCTGGATGGTATACCAACGTTTGGTGACCGGATTATAGTCTTCCCAAAAATGAACGCCTGTAAACTTACGGTTGGCATCGAGCAACTTCGGCTTCGGGCAGTGTTTACACCCATTTTCCAGACCTGCATTCAACATTCTCCAACATTCCGCATTTTCCGGAACTTCTCCTGCTTCTTCCCTGAAAGGCTTATTGGCAAAAATCACTTTCAACGTATCGTAATCACTCACAAAAATATTGGCATTGATATTGTCCAATACCTTTTGCATGGTTCGCTGCGACTGTTGCAGCGATGTTTCAACTTGCCAGCGTTTAGTAGCAGTAGATACAATTTGCGATATCTGGCTCATCAGTTCCACATCTTTTTCATCCCATTGTTTGTTCCAGCAAAAGTTGAACGAAAGAAAGCCGAAATGTACTCCCAATTGTGACAGGGGAAAAACAGCAATGGCTTTTACGCCTTGCACTTCGAGCATTTGAGTAATAAAGGGATCAAGCGAATAAATATCGGACGTACAAATGATATGGTTTTCTTCCAGCATGTCGAACCAGGGTTTTCCCGCTTCAATGGTCATACTCCGCAAGTAATCGATAGCGGGTTCTATACCGTCGTTGCACCATTCGTTGGTGCAGCCATACGTAACTCCGTCGAGGTGGTTTTCCCATGTCGCCAAACGGTCGACACCAGTATAACGGCCAATTTCGGCCAGTGCCATATTCATAGCAGTAGGTATATCCGGTTCCAATTACAAAATTTGCAGTACCTTGATAAATAATGCCTGCCGTCGGTTGGTTGCTTCGAGATTCTCCTGAATAGCGATCAAGTCTTTAGATTTCTCTTCAACCATCTGTTCGAGGCTGGTACGGTACTGTTCCAGTTCCATACCGCCCCCTTGAGGTTCAGAATCAGTGGATTTCATGTTTAATAGATAACAGTAAATAGAATTTTAGTTTAGTTTCGAATCCGGACGAGATGCGTCCCACATTCTGCAAATATATACATTTATTTTAGAAACCAAACTTTTTCCCATCAAAACGACTTCTTATAAATGCCTAATAATCGCAGAATTACGAAAGCATATATTACATAATCGGCCTCATCAGTTCCAAATTTCCCCAATATTATACCGGATGGAATCTTTTCAACAATATATGACTTACACTGAAAAAGTCCTTATCACACTTTTCTATCTATTAAAACTAAATCCTATTCGTCTGATTATATCAGTTTCAACCCTACGATTGAAATAATCAGAGTCGTCATAAAAAACAAACGACCCAAAGTTGCCGGTTCATGAAAGAACAGGATACCGATCAATACAGTCCCCACCGCTCCTATCCCTGTCCAAACAGGATACGCAGTGCCGATAGGCAATGTTTGCGCAGCCTTTGCCAGCAGGAACATGCTTAAGGTTACAGAGATTACAAATCCCGCTCCCCACAAATAAAAAACGGTGCCTGTCGCTCCTTTAATCTTGCCTAGACAAAAGGTAAAACCAACCTCAAACAGTCCGGCAATAATCAATATAATCCAATTCATATCCTTCTATTTTTAATATTAGACTGCAAAATTAACAAGATGCCCGGAGCTTTCACTTTACATTTGATAAGAAATGACAGTGTAAGAGTATCATCAATTCTTCTTTTCCTAATATAACTTTTTGTATTTTTGCAGAATAATGATTCAATGCGATATGGATATACACGAGATTATAAACAGGATATATCGGATGCCGGAGGCTTCAGCAGATAAGGTGGTCAAACATCTGTCAAAAGTCACATATCCCAAAGGTTATCATATATTGGAGGCTGGCAAGACTGAAACGAATATCTTTTTCATCGAGAAAGGGATTGCCAGAGCTTATATTCCCGTAGACGGAAAAGAGGTAACGTTCTGGATTGGGAAAGAAGGGTCAACCATTGTCTCATTGAAAAGCTATGTAAATAATCAACAGGGGTATGAGTCAATGGAACTGATGGAAAACTCGGTATTGTATCTATTAAAGCGCAAAGACTTACACGAATTATTCAAGGAAGATATCCATATTGCCAACTGGGGGCGCAAGTTTGCCGAATCAGAGTTCCTGCAAGCAGAGGAAAGACTTATTTCTCTCTTATTCACCACCGCGTCCGAACGGTATATGAAGCTGATACAAAATAATCCGGAGCTATTACAGAGAATACCATTGGAGTGTCTTGCTTCTTATCTGGGAATAACTCCGGTAAGTTTAAGCCGGATAAGGGCGAAATTGAAACGGGTACTTTGAGATAGAAACATGTTTTTCAAAAGCAAACAGAAAGTGATATATTTGTACAACGAATGAATCAAAAAAGAGAAGTCATGAATATCGAAGATTATAGAGAATATTGCCTGTCAGTCAAAGGAGCAACAGAATGTATGCCGTTTGATGAACATACTTTGGTTTTCAAGGTTATGGATAAAATGTTCACTTTTGCTACATTACGTCCTAAAAACGGAAGATTCTGGGCGGATATGAAATGTAATCCTGATAAATCAGAAGAGCTCATAGAACAATACGAAGACATTTTTTGGGGACCTTTTTCGGATAAGAAACATTGGATAACCGTTTACTTGGAAGGAGATGTTCCCGATAAACTCATAAAGGAGTTGATTAGCCACTCGGTAGAAGAAGTTATAAAGAAGTTACCCAAGAAAAAACAAGAGGAATACAAGAACATGATTTAGGATTCGAAAAATAGACATATCCGGCACTACTATTATTGCTAAAAGTAGAGCCGGATAAAATCACTATACACCCCAAAACGCACACACGGATAAAATCATCGTATATTTAAAAACGTATGTCCCAGGAACACTTGCATTCTTCATTCCGGCAATCATGAATCTGGAGAAAAAATAAATGACTAATTTTATTAACTAATGCTTTTTTAGAAGCATTTTTTTAGGTTATTTTGCGGAACAAATATCACGAACTCGTCAAATTATGGATTGGATTGGCCTTGATTTAACATTCCCTATCACCGACCCTACATGGATATTTCTCCTTGTACTCTTGATTATATTGTTTGCTCCGATATTATTGAATAAACTGCGCATCCCTCATATTATCGGTATGATCCTGGCAGGACTGGCTATTGGCGAACATGGATTTAATATCCTGGCACGAGACAGCAGCTTTCAGTTATTCGGGAAAGTCGGACTCTATTACATCATGTTCCTGGCTGGTCTGGAAATGAATATGGGAGATTTCAAAGAGACGCGAAACAAAGCATTGGTACTGGGATTACTGGCTTTTATCGTTCCTATCGGGATTGGATTCATGGCAAATGTATCTTATCTGAAATATGGTGTAATCACCTCTGTATTATTAGCCAGCATGTATGCCTCCCATACGCTCGTGGCCTACCCCATCGTCACCCGCTTCGGCATATCACGCCATCGTAGCGTAAGTATTGCCGTAGGAGGAACGGCCGTAACGGATACACTCACGCTGCTGGTACTGGCTGTTATAGGCGGATTGTTCAAAGGAGAAACCGGAGGATTGTTTTGGATTTGGCTGGTGGTAAAAGTAATCTTTCTAGGGGCACTAATTATTTATTTCTTTCCGCGCATCGGTCGTTGGTTCTTTCACCGGTACAATGACAACGTGATGCAATTTATTTTCGTGCTTGCGATGGTCTTTTTAGGAGCAGGGTTGATGGAGCTTGTTGGTATGGAAGGTATCTTGGGAGCTTTCCTCGCAGGATTGGTACTTAACCGGCTCATCCCCCACGTCTCTCCATTGATGGATCATTTAGAGTTCGTTGGTAATGCACTTTTTATTCCTTATTTCCTTATCGGAGTGGGAATGTTAATCAACTTACGTGTTATTTTCGGAGAGGGGGATGCCTTAAAAGTTGCCGCCGTGATGATAACCATGGCGCTGACAGGCAAATGGATTGCTTGCTGGCTCACTCAAAAGATATATAAGATGTCTGTTCTTGAACGAAATCTAATGTATGGTTTGAGTAATGCACAGGCGGCAGCCACATTGGCGGCTGTATTAGTTGGATACAACATTATTCTGCCCACCGGCGAACGTTTATTGAATGATGATGTACTGAACGGAACAGTCTTGCTTATCCTGGTTACTTGCGTAGTGAGTTCACTGATTACCGAACGGGCAGCCAGAAAAATGGCGATGGATGATTCACAACCTGAAAATGAATCGTCGAAAGAAACAGAGAAGATTTTAATATCCATAGCCAACCCGGACACTATCGAGGACATGGTAAATCTTTCTCTAGTCATACGTGACCCCAAATTGAAAGACAATCTCCTGGCATTAAATGTTATCAACGACGATAATAACTCTGATAATCTACGAATTCGAAGCAAACATTATCTGGAAAAAGCCGAAATGACAGCAACGGAAGCAAATGTACCACTCAAAAAGGTCACCCGGTATGATTTGAATATAGCTTCCGGTATTATCCATTCAGTCAAGGAGAATGAGATTACGAGTATTATCACCGGCCTGCACCACAAGAAAAACATCACAGATTCATACTTTGGAATACTTGCCGAACACTTATTGAACGGATTAAACTGTGAAATAATTATCTCTAAATTTCTGATACCGGTCCATACAATCAAACGGATTGTCGTTGCCGTCCCTCCTAAAGCCGAATATGAATCCGGTTTTCCTCATTGGATGGAGCACTTTTGTCGCATGGGGAGCACTCTTGGATGCCGCGTACACTTCTTTGCCAATGAAAAGACTACCATCCGCCTACAAGCGTGGATAAAGAAAAGGCATAAACAGACGCTTACCGATTTCTCTCTCTTAGAAGACTGGAATGACCTGCTGGTATTGACAGGACAGGTAAGTTACGATCATTTATTGGTTATTATCAGTGCACGACCAGGAACTCTTTCGTATGACAGTTCTTTTGAGAAGTTACCGAGACAGCTCGGGAAATATTTCTCCAACAATAGCTTTATCGTGTTGTATCCCAATCAGTCGGGAGAGCCATTGGATACGTCTTTCTTCTCTAAGCTATATACTGATACCGAAACCCGACATTACGAAAAGGTCGGTAAATGGTTTTACAGGTGGTTTAAGAAAGAGGGATAAAATTAGAATTGAAAAGTTCCGTTTAATTTATAAATATCGACACATTTATCTATATTTGTACCATTAGCAATTTTGCTATAAACACCTAAAGGAAAAGAATGGTATGTCAAACGTCGATTTTTCCAAAATAACAGAAGGAATCTATCATGTGATAGAAACTGAAGAGAAAATACTAACCGGGCTACAAAATGATACGATCACGTTGAAACGTAATAAACAAAATCGTACCATCAAACAGATTCTCGGACATTTGATTGATTCGGCATCAAACAATCACCAACGCATGGTCAGATTGCAATACAGTAAAGATTTGCTTTTCTTTCCCGATTACCGTCAGGATAATGATCTGTGGATAGCATTACAAGATTACCAAAATGAAGATTGGAACAACCTGATTCAACTATGGAAGTTTTTTAACCTGCATATCATTCAGGTTATAAAATCTGTAGACCAGACAAAACTGGATAGCTACTGGTGTGATTTTGAAGGAACAAAGGTTACGCTACAAGACATGATAGAAGGTTATCTAAGTCATTTGCACCTGCATATTCATGAAATCCATGAATTAATGAATGCCTAAAAAGGATAGCGGTTGCAGTTCTTTTATATTCTATAAATATTAAGATGTACCCACATGGCAACTTACACTCATTTCGCAAAACAACCCGATGTACTGAAACATCTGATACTCTGTGAAGTTCTTAGAAATGAAGCCCCACAAGTATATGTAGAAACCAATTCCGCATGTGCCATCTACTCCATGACGCAAACTCCGGAGCAGCAATATGGTATCTATCATTTCCTGGAGAAAGCAGATGATGACAAATCTCTAAAAGATTCCATTTATTACCAACTGGAAAGTACAGAAATGGCAAAAGGAAATTATCTGGGTTCTCCTGCCCTGGCAATGAATGTATTAGGAAAGCAAGCAAAAAGGTTTGTATTCTTTGATTTAGAAAAGAGTGCGTTGGAAAATGTGGGTACCTATGCCAAACAAGTCGGATTAAGTGCATCTGTAGAGATGCATCATGCCGACTCTTCGAGAGGTACCATAGAGCTATTGCCTTCACTTCCTTCATCCTCTTTCATTCATATCGATCCTTACGAAATAGACAAGAAAGGAGATTCAGGAGTAACCTATCTCGATATCCTGATACAGGCTACTCAATTAGGAATAAAGTGTTTATTATGGTATGGATTCATGACCGAAGATGATAAAGAATCTTTGGACAACTATATTGTATCCAGTCTGGAAAAGGCAGGTATCAAGGATTACATAGGTGTAGAGCTTACTATGAATTCAATAAGAAAAGACAGTATATTATGTAATCCGGGCATTTTGGGAAGTGGTATTTTGGCTACAAATTTATCACAAATCTCCAAAGATACCATTCTTGATTACAGTAACAAACTGGTTGATATATACAAAGATGCTAAATACAAAGATTATGATGGAAGTTTATATATTCAGCATCTTTGATATCCACTTATTAATTTAATTACCTAGAACATTACTCTACAAACAGAGCGTCAGAAAGCCGGAGCTTTTAAAATCAGTTTCCGGCCTTTTGGCTATAAATTAACTTATTTCTTTGGCTGATTGTCCACAAACCATCTATTAGCCGTACATTTTTCGTATCGTCATCTTCCACGTTCCATGCATAACCTCCTGAAGGCAGGCCACGTCTCTCCAATATTTCATTGGGCTGATTATTGGAAAAGAAAAGTTCCAGTTGCGTAGAGTCAGGACTAAACACAATAAAGGCAGAAGCATTGCTATCGTCCACCGATTCCGTGCGGATTCCTTTCTCAAACAAGCGGATACAGTCTTTTTGCACTTCACACCATACATATCCGGCAGAACCGATACAGCCATGTTCATCCCGATCACCTCCCACAATCGGAGATTGCGGATACTGAACTAATTTAGAAGCCGGCATTCCCGGTGTATATTTTCCGGTATAGAACACTTCCAGCGTATCATTCAGAAGCAAACCGTTGACTTCATCTTTATTTGCATCCATCGTACTGAACGAAAGGGTATCATTCTTATCAGTAACAATCGTTACCGTATTCATGGTTGCATCACTAACGATTCCTTTTGAGCTTGCCACTTTTGACGAGCAACCTGCCATGAGGCAGAGCGTACCTACTGCTAATAATATTGTTTTCATTTTCTTTAATTGGGGCTTTGTTTTAAAATTAATGCAAAGATAAAGGTTATACAGCCAATATTTCGCTTTTACAAAATAAATTAATTTCCGGGCAGATTGTTCACCAGCTACACACAAAATGCCTATATTGGACAACGATCTATTAGAAAATCAGCCTACCTTTGTGATATGGATAATCAAAAGTAAATACAGAATACCATGAAAGAAACTTTGCAGATTCCCACTCCCGAAACACTGGAAGCCTTGATAGGTAAGGAACTTTATGATATATGGACTTCACTTTGCCAGCTTATCGAGCAAAAGTACAATATGGAACAACTATGGAACCATGGAGGGAAAAAATGGATATACGAATATAAATATCGCAAAGGCGGAAAAACGCTGTGTGCCCTATACGCCAAAGAACAAACGATTGGCTTCATGGTCATTTTAGGTAAAGATGAGCGTGCCAAATTTGAATCTCTGCGAGAAGTATTCTCCAATGAGACTCAAAAGATATACGATGAGACGACGACTTTCCACGATGGGAAGTGGCTTATGTTCGAATTGAAAGACACTTATTTATTTAATGATATGGAGCGACTGCTATCCATCAAACGAAAACCCAACCGATGATTGAATCAGATATAAATAAAAGGTATTGTCAAAGTTGCGGGATGCCTCTCCGCTTTGATATAGAGAAATATCTGGGTACTAACTCCGACGGTTCCCGAAGTGATGAATATTGCTACTACTGCCTGAAAGATGGAAAATATATCGTCGACATTCCGATGTCGGAAATGATTAATATCTGGATAAAATACACCGATAAGTACAATGAATATGCAGATACCGCTTATTCGCCGAAGGAACTTAGACGAATACTCAACGAACGGCTCCCCAAACTGAACCGATGGAAACAGAAGTTGGAAACCAGTAATATCCATCACCAAAAGATTCAGGATATAGTCGTTTACATCAACAATCATTTATTCGATAGTTTAGATGCAGATATACTTAGTACGATAAGCGGACTTTCCAAATATCACTTCAGAAGAGTGTTTCAAACCGTTGCCGGAGAAAATATTGGAAGCTACATACAACGTTTGCGCCTCGAACATATAGCACATCTGTTAGTATCCACCGACTTTACATTAAATCAGATTTCGGAGCAAACAAACTATCAGACTAAATTCAGTCTGGCAAAAGCCTTCAAAAAACATTTTGGAGTGTCAACCTCTCAATATAGGGAGAAGTATAAGCCGATGTATGACGAACAGCATGCGGTTATCACTCCTGAAATCCGGTCGATTCTGCCGATGAAAGTATTTTGTATCGAGGTGGGTGAAAAGTATAAGGATGAACTCCGATACAAATTAATATGGGACAGGCTCACCAACTATGCTAGACAGCGCAATGAAGAAAAGTCGAATGATAAGTTTGTCAGCCTTAGTATGGACGACCCGGCCATCACCCCAATAGATAAATGTCGCTTCTATCTCGGGGTCATAATCGATAACAAAGAAAATGATTTCCAGCCGGGAGTGATAGAAGTTCCCGGTGGTCGTTATGCTATATTCAGGCATATCGGTGACTACTCTTTATTGCATAAATTCTACCGGACTATTTATGAAGAGTGGTTCCCGGAAAGTAAATATCGTCCTCAAAGCACCTTTAGCTTTGAAATGTATATGAACCGCCCTGCCTCCACCCTTAGAACAGAACTAATTACCGACATCTATATTCCGGTCATCAAGAAATAATTAATTATCAACCCTCTAAAAACAATGTATTATGGGAAAAATTTCAGAAATCATGCTATTGAAGCAACCGAAACAGCCCGCTTTGGCTGTTGAAGTACAAACAGATATGAACGGAATGTCGGAAGCTATCGGAAAGAACTTTGTAAAAATAGACTCTTTATTTAAGGAACAGGGTGAAGTCACTACCGACATCCCCTACGTTGAATATCCCAACTTTGAAAGTCTGACGGAACACAATATCAAAATGATTATTGGTCTAAAGTCATCCAAAGAATTACAGGGTGAAGGGGATATACGCTCCATAACGATACCGGAAAGAAAAATAGTTTCCTGTCTGCATAGAGGAACTTACAGCGAACTGGCTGTCCTGTACAACGAGATGATGGAATGGATAAAAGCCAACGGTTACAAACCTTCGGGAACATCCATTGAATATTATTACAGCAATCCTAACGTACCCGAAGAAGAACAGGTGACGAGAATAGAAATGCCACTATTATGAATGTTTTCTTCATCTAGTTATTTCTTTCTTCCTATCAATAACTATCGAAGATACATTCCAGTTTTCGTTTAACTTAAGTCAAACTAACGCTTGACTTAAGTTATTCTTTCGCTTGACTTAAGTCAAACGAAAACTCATTAGGCAACGAAAAAGATATTCCATTCAAGGAAAACAACTAAAAACAGCATAGCGGCAAATTACTTCTTATGCGCTGAAGTACCCCACAAAACAGATTAAACACAACAGATACAGACATCATTTTTGTATCTTTGCCGGATACAGAATAAACATGAAAAAAGAAATCCTATATCAAAAGATAGCCGGCACTATCGCCTGGCAAATAAAAACAGGTATATGGAAAGCAGGCGAGAAATTACCTTCTTTACGTACTATCAGCAATGAATATGGCGTAAGTTTAAATACAGCCATTCAGGTATATTATGAACTGGAAAAGGAAGGATTCATCATTTCCCGCCCCAAATCAGGGTACATTGTCAATTATAAGCCACTAAATTTGTCTGCGCCGGCAACAACGCAGCCTTCCGCTCAATCTCCGGGAAAGGAAGAAGCAGACTTAATCATGGAAGTATATCATTCCATCGAAGATTCGTCTATCACCCGTTTTTCGCTGGGAATACCGGAAGATGTTTTATTGCCTATTGCCAAACTCAATAAAGAACTGACCAAGGCCATGTATTCACTTCCGGGGAACGGCACTAGGTATGAAGACCCTCAAGGAAACATTCGTTTGAGAAACTATATTGCCCGTTTTGCGTATAGCTGGAATGGAAATCTGACCGAAGATGATATTGTTACTACCACAGGAGTAACCAATTCCATCTCTTTAGCATTATCTGTTATTGCTCAAAGAGGAGACACGATAGCTGTTGAAAGTCCTGTTTATTTCGGGATATTACAGTTGGCCAACAGTATGGAGCTTCATGTGCTGGAACTGCCGACCAATCCTGTAACAGGCATCGAACCCGATGCTTTAAGAAAAGTATTGCCGCAGATCAATCTATGCCTGCTTATCAGTAATTTCAGTAATCCGCTTGGGAGTTGCATGCCCGATGAACATAAGAAAGAGATAGTACAGATGTTGGCGGAACACAATATTCCTCTGATTGAAGATGATTTATACGGCGATGTATTCTTCGGACATTCACGCCCTAAGCCATGCAAAGCTTTCGATGAAAAGGGACTTGTGTTATGGTGTGGTTCTGTATCAAAGACGTTAGCTCCCGGTTATCGGGTAGGCTGGATTGCCCCCGGTAAGTTTAAGGATGCTATTATTCGTCAGAAACATATTCATTTAATATCCACTCCTACCCTCAACCAAGAAGCCATTGCCAACTTCATGGAGAACGGCAGGTATGAGAATCATTTACGCAAGTTGCGCCATGAGCTACATTCCAATAGTCTTCATTTGGCACAAGCTATTACCGACTATTTTCCCGAAGACACTAAAATCATCACTCCACAAGGAGGTTTTATGCTTTGGGTGGAACTGAATAAAAAGATTGATACCACGGAGCTATATTACAAAGCGATGCAACATAAGATCAGCATTGCTCCCGGACGCATGTTTACTCTGCACGACCAGTACAGAAACTGTATGCGCTTGAGTTTCGGTCAGCAATGGAGTGCTTTCATTGAAGAACGCTTGCAGGTTTTGGGAAACATTATCAAAGAATCATTTTGATTGACTGATATACTCCTTTACCACTTCGCCGAGGGTTTTAAGTCCTTTCTCTATTTTGTCTTCGGGCATATTAGAGTAGTTGATCCGAAGCGTATTTTCCTTGTTTCCGTTCGGATAAAAGGAGCCTCCCGGAACAAAAGCAATCTTTTTCTCCAGGCTTCTGACTAAAACATCACGTGCCGAAATCCCTTCGGGAAGTTCTATCCATGTAAATAATCCGCCTTCGGGACGAGTAAACTTTATAGTATCAGGAAAATAACGTTCTATACTTTCAATCGCCACATTTCTGCGTTTTCTGTATACTTCTACTATTTTGGCAATATGTTTATCAATATCATAGCGCTTCAGGTATTCGGCGATGGTCATTTGGGCAATAGTGTTGCATTGTAAATCCGTACCTTGCTTGACCAATACGTATTTGCGGATAATCTCTTTATCCCCCGCAATCCAGCCAATCCGGAAACCGGGACAGAATATTTTCGAGAAACTACCTGTACACAGGATATTTCCAGCCTCATCAAAAGACTTTATAGATGGCAAAGACTCTCCTTCAAACCTTAACTCGCCGTACGGATTGTCTTCAATAACCGCAACACCATACTTTGCGGATAATTCAGCCAGCTTCCTGCGTCTTTCCAAACTCCACGTTTTTCCTGTAGGATTTTGAAAAGTAGGTATTGCATATATCAGCTTTATATGAGGAGTATTGCTCAAAACATCTTCCAAAACATCCATCATCATACCGTCCCCATCCGTAGGAAGTTCAATAAAGCTACATCCATACGCTCTGAATGCACTGATTGCAGCCAAATACGTAGGGCTTTCGCAAAGTACGATGTCTCCCTCGTCCAGGAAAACTTTTCCGGATAAGTCCAATCCTTGTTGCGAGCCATGGGTAATCAGAATATTATCTTTATCGAAAGTCGTGCCCAAACGTTCGTTCATCCGGTTGGCAATCCATTCGCGCAAAGGGACATAACCTTCTGTTGTGGTATATTGGAGCGCTTTCGTACCTGCCTCTTTCAATACGATCTGATTGATCTCATTGATTTCATCTATCGGAAAAAGTTCCGGAGCAGGCAGACCACCTGCAAACGAAATCACATCTTCCTGTTCGGTAACTTTTAATATTTCTCTTATTTCCGAAGCCTTTATATAAGACATTCTTTTAGCAAAATTCAACTTCATAACCTTTAAGTATATTAGGAGATTAAAACAACACTGCAAAGTAAATCAAAAAAGAAAGACGAGAACAGATACACTTTTTTATATATTGACAGGTACAGATGACTGACTTTTCAAAGGATAAGTATATGAAGTTAATCTCCCCGATTACTTATTTCGTCATGAGTAATCAGGGCATTCGTCGAATAATCCTATACAGAACCTTGTTTAAACCTACCTTTGCACTGAAAACAAAAGTAATTGATAGTAACTATGGAAGAGCAAATACTAATTTTTCGCACCTCGGTAAAGAATGTACGGGATATCAAACATATCGCAGCGCTGTTCACCCTATGTCCCCAAATCTACAAATGGAATGTAGATATGGAGGACTAGGAAAAAGTGTTGAGAATAGAATGTCAGGGAATCACCCCGACTGAAATATCAAAGGCATTACGCGCTATCAACATTTATGCGCAGGAACTGGAATGAAGGGGCAATGCGCCCCTTAATAAATTCACCATCCACCTTTTTCATTTTCACTCTTCAATCATTAATTCCATCTGTATGTCTCCTCTTTCATAAGTCGTGTGATATTCGGGAAGTTCCTTGAAGCCCAACTTATGATAAATATGGATAGCCGGTTTCAGACGCGTATTGCTCTCTATAAAGATTCTTTTACCACCAAGCTCCTTCGCTTTATTTACAACTGCTTCGCAAAGCAGTACTCCAATACCTTTGCCCTGAACCTTAGGGCTGACAGCCAGTTTGGCCAACTCATAATCATAAAGCGGATGATCCATCTTACACAAAGCACATACACCGACCGGCTCATCTTTATAAAGAGCCACCAAAATAGCTCCTCCCTTATCCAGAATATATTCCTTTGGATGATCCAAAGCCTTGTAATCGGCCTCTTCCATCCGAAAATAAGCAGTTATCCACTCTTCGTTAAGGGTCCGGAAGGCAGATTGATAGCAAGGTTCATAAGGAACTATTTTGATGTCCTTACTCTCTCGTTCCTTTTTCGCTTCCTTCACCCGCTCCAACAGGGATTTATCCAACAAAAGATTCTCCCATTCTTCGATAGCCTCCCAAAGGTCATTCCGGGTTTGCTGCGTGATTTGCTCAATAGCTGCCGTAACATCTATACACTGTTCCGAAAAAGAGTCGGACATTCTTTTTCCTTTGGCAGATAACATGACCATGTTTCTTCTCCCGTCGGATTTGTCCTTTGTCTCCTTCACTAATCCTTTAGCTACCATTTCTTTAATAATATTACTCACGGAAGGATGAGAATGACCAATCTCTTTGGCTATGGACGTAATGGTTTTTGCCTCCCCACGTGATAATACAAAAAATACAGGAAACCATTTCGGTTTGAGGTCTACTCCAAACATTTTATAGATGGCGGCTGCATCTACTGTTATTTTATCGGTCAACATGCGTAATCTGCTACCGATGGCTAATTTGCCTGTCTGATTAAAAAAGTCCATGTTTTTATTAGTTGCGTCACTAAATACGTAATTGATTACGCAAATATATTAGCTTTTTATAATATGAACAAACATTTTTCGCAAAAATACGTAAGCCGTTACATAATTAGTTATATTTATGGATAAACATCAGGAAATTTAGCTTATGTGCAAAGTGCTCCTTTGGATTTTTCCCAATATTTTGGGGAACTGCCAGAAGAACAACAAAGTACAACAAATTGCCGCTGTCGCATCGGATATTGCTTCAGCCGCATATACACCGGCTACTCCCATAAAATGTGGCAATATTAATGCCAATGGGATCAATAGGATTGCTTTGCGCAACAAGGCTATGAAAATAGAAATTTTTGCTTGTCCCAAGGCTACAAACATATTTTGGCAGGCTCGTTGCAATCCGAAAATAGTCATACCACCCAAGAAAACAGGCATTGCCCAGCGGACTGTTTCTATCAATCTTTCATCACTCGTAAAGGCGGAAGCTACTGTTGAGGGGAAAAGAATCATAAACAACATCAGCAGTAAGTTGAATGAGAACATGGTTATCAATGCGACACGGAAACAGTCTTTGACACGTTGTTTATCGCCGTGCCCATAATTATAACTCACAATAGGAACGAACCCTTGCGCAAATCCTGTTAATGGGACACTTGCAAATTGCATCGCACTTTGCAAGATGGTCAATGCGCTGACATAAATATCTCCAAAATCTTTCAGGCTGCTGTTCAGAACAAAGCCGACCAGGCTTTCGGTACTTGCCATAATAAACGGTGATACGCCCAAAGCAAATATAGAAAGTATTATTTCCCGGTTCAACGCCATATAACGTTTTTCTAAAGGGAGAGAGGCGTGCCGGGAGAAAAGGAAAGTTAAAACCCACACTGCACTACATGCCTGTGAAAGCACTGTAGCCAGAGCTGCACCTTTTACTCCCATATCGAGCCAAAAAATGAAAATCGGGTCGAGGACGATATTCAACAGTGCTCCTATTAATACCGAGTACATGGCGATAGCAGGACGCCCTTGTGCATTGATAAAAGAATTTAATCCTGTGGATATTTCTACGAAGATAGTTCCTAATAAATAGATAGAAAGATAGTCGACTGCATACTCCAATGTATTTTCTGAAGCTCCTGTAAAAAGTAGAACCGGCTCCATAAAGGTATATGCGATGAGAGAAGTAAACAAGGTGAATAGTATCAGCAGGATAAAACCATTACCCAGAATTTTTCCGGCACGTGAACGATCCCCCTGTCCGAGTGCGATAGCCGCTAACGGCGCACCGCCACCTCCTACTATCGCTGAAAAAGAAGAAATCAGTATAACAAGAGAAGTCGTTACTCCTACACCCGCCAATGCATCCGTACCAATCCCAGGGATATGACCAATATAAATACGGTCGACCATGCTATAAAGCAAATTAACAAATTGCGCTGCCACAGCCGGAAGTGCCATCTTAAAAACAAGCGGTAACATGCGCTCTGTCCCCAGTCGTTCTTCATATTTATTTATCATCCCAAACTTCTTTTTCTAAAATCAGTTGCAAAGTTATAAGAAAAACAGGCTTCCGATTTAAAACCATTGGATAAAATAAATATAATACATCAGTTATCTCCGTGTAAGAAATCCATAGATATACTGATTGATAAGGTTGTGTTGTTCTTCCGTTCCATTCTCCCCCATATTACTATGCGTTATTCCGTCCAATTTCACAACCTTCATCCGGAATTGTTCCTGCTCCTTTTCAGTGGGTAATACTCCTGAATCCGCATCATAATCGCATCCTCTTAACGTATAAAGTCGAGGATTCCGTGTTCTAGGCATTATCATTCTGCGATGATCCATAGATATGGCTTTATTTATCAACTGCGGATATCGGGTAGCAAATAACATGGTCATATCTCCGCCATTGGAATGTCCTATCAATATAAAGTCATTCCAATTTAATTGTGGCTTCAATTTCTTAAATTCCTGAATAGTAAAAAGAATATTTGCCACTCCCCTTTCCCAATTTGGCATGCGTGTTTCCATGAAATTACCTTCCATGGCCAAAAGAGGATCATCTGCCAATTCATGTTGTATGCTTATTACGTAAAAGCCTTTCTGGGAAAGGAATCGTGTTAGATAGGCATAAGTCTGATTGGACTTATTATTTTTATTTCCATCGTAGCCGTGGCTAAATATAATGACTTTTGTTTTCGAATTCACTTTGTGCGGCTGATAGACGGCTAGCGGTATCACTCTGTTTCTTGAAGCATCAAAAAGGCAAGTCGAAAACTCTATTTGTGAGAAACAAGAGAGTGCTGATAATAAAAGAACAAATACAATAATTAGTTTCTTCATGTCTATGATGTGATATTTATTATTCTATAAATCTAAGAGCAACTGAATTATAACAATGAATGCATAATGTAAGGAAGGGATTATAAAATGATTTTCTCATAAAGTTTGAACCACTCTAAACCGTAATGACCCAATCCTAAATCTACGGTATCAATGTATTCGAACCCACACTTTTCGTACAATGAAATAGCCGGAAGATTTTTCTCGTAAACATCTAACCGCACAGACTTTATCCCCGAACTTTGAGCCAATTCCAATGAATAATCCATTAATGCATGCCCTACTCCTATTTTCAAAAAAGAAGGATGTACAACAAAAGTATGTATCACAAAGATATGACTATAGTCCAGTTCTATTTTCCATTTGACATTCTCATAAGCCTTTTCCGGTTGATGATTTAAAATGACTGAACCGACAATTCTTCCATCATATCTTGCTACGTAAAGCGTTTCATCATTTACACCGGCAACCGCATCTTCCCGAACAGGATAAACACCTTTTATCCACCCGGGATAATTAGTCGTAGCAGCCAGATAATCATTCAGTTCATCATACAGCTTTTCCAGTTCATCTATATCAGCAGAAGTTCCGGGCTCTATTGTAAATTTCATATATACACACTGTTTATCTTTTTATCAGTTCTTCAATCTTTCCACCTGTAATATAAGGTATACATTCGGATATCTTCTCAATACTCCAATCCCACCATTGCAATTTCTGCAATTGGACAATCGTATTCTCATCAAAACGCTTCCGGATTTCTTTGGCTGGTGTCCCACCTACTATCGTATAAGGAGGAACATCTTTAGTAACCACTGCCCGCGACGCAATAACCGCTCCATCTCCGATATGAACTCCTGCCATGATAACAGCTTCATATCCAATCCAGACATCATTACCTATTACTATATCCCCTTTATTATCCCAAGCAGAAGTTACATCTCCTTTATCTAAATTCCATTCCTCAAAAAAGATAGGAAACGTATAATTGGATAAAGAACCCAATGTGTGGTTTGCGCTGTTAAAAAGAAATTTGGCTCCACAAGCAATGGAACAGAATTTGCCAATTATCAATCGGTCTTTATTAATCGGATAATGATATAATACATTGTTCTTCTCAAAAAGAACAGGATCATTTACAAAGTCATTGTATATTGTATAATCACCTACCATAATGGCAGGATTCTTAATCACTGTATTCAGATAAACAGTCTGGAAATCATTGGTGCGAGGATATGTTTTTGAATTCATTGTGTCAGCAGAAGAGGATTTATATTACATAGCAAATATACAAGATAAATTTCAGACTATCACACAACGAACTAAATATGTATCCCATATTGATGCTTCACTTCAGCCATTACAAACGTGCTTTCCAGTGATCCTAAGCTATCAATCGTCCCCAACACATTCAGAATAAACTCCTGATAGTATTTCATATTGGGAGCATGAATCTTCAACAGGTAATCATAACTTCCTGATATGTTATAACATTCGGTTACTTCAGGAATATCCTGTATAATCCGTGTAAACTCGGCTGCTATATCCCTGTTCAGACGTCTAAGCTTCACACTGCAGAATACGACAAATCCCTGATTCAGCTTTTCCGCATCCAATACGGCAATATACTTCTTTATATATCCTCCACTCTCCAACCGTTTAAGACGTTCAAAAACAGGAGTTGAAGAAAGGCTCACCCGTGCAGCCAACTCTTTTGTCGTCAATCGGGCGTTTTCTTGCAAAGTACGGAGTATTTGCAAATCGACTCTATCCAGTTTATCAAAAGTATCCATAAGAAAAATATTCTTCTAAAAGGTGATTTCTAGGAATAGCACAGTTGTATTATTCCATATAATGGCACAAAAATAGCATTATTTTCTATATTTCAGATATATATTGTTCGATATATCTTCATCCAATAACTTTGCAAGAAAATAAAGAAAGAATATTAAACTTAAAAAATATACGATTATGGCAACAAAGAATTTACATTTCGAGACTTTACAAGTTCATGTAGGACAAGAACAAGCAGATCCGGCAACAGATGCCCGTGCAGTACCTATTTATCAGACTACTTCTTATGTATTTCACAACTCCGCTCACGCAGCCGCACGTTTCGGCCTGCAGGACCCGGGAAACATCTACGGTCGTCTGACCAACTCCACTCAAGGAGTTTTTGAACAACGCGTAGCCGCTCTTGAAGGAGGAGTAGCAGGGCTGGCAGTTGCTTCGGGTGCCGCTGCTATCACTTATGCTTTCGAGAACATCACTCGTGCAGGCGACCATATTGTGGCAGCCAAAACTATTTATGGAGGAAGCTATAACTTACTGGCTCATACCTTACCCAGTTATGGCATCACAACAACATTCGTTGATCTAAGTGATTTATCGAACTTTGAAAAAGCCATTCAGGAAAATACGAAAGCCGTATTTATCGAGACATTGGGAAATCCGAACTCAAATATCATTGATATAGAGGCAGTAGCTGAAATAGCCCACCGCCACAAAATACCTTTGATTATTGACAACACATTTGGTACCCCGTATTTAATCCGCCCTATCGAACACGGAGCAGATATCGTAGTACATTCCGCAACAAAATTCATTGGCGGACACGGTTCGTCATTAGGAGGAGTCATTGTAGATTCGGGCAAATTCGACTGGGTAGCTTCCGGCAAATTTCCACAACTAACCGAACCTGATCCATGCTATCATGGCGTACGCTTCGTTGATGCAGCCGGTCCGGCTGCCTATGCCATCCGTATCCGGGCTATTCTGCTGCGCGACACAGGTGCCACCATCAGTCCATTCAACGCTTTTATCCTGTTGCAAGGCTTGGAAACTCTTTCCTTGCGCGTAGAACGCCATGTAGAAAATGCATTGAAGGTAGTGAATTTCTTAAACAATCATCCGAAAGTGAAGAAAGTGAACCATCCGTCATTATCCAATCATCCTGACCATGCACTGTATCAACGTTACTTCCCGAATGGTGCCGGTTCCATTTTTACTTTCGAGGTAAAAGGCGGACAAGAGGAAGCACACCGCTTCATCGACAGCCTGGAGATTTTCTCCCTACTTGCCAATGTTGCCGATGTGAAATCATTGGTGATCCACCCGGCAAGCACTACCCATTCACAGCTCAATGCACAGGAACTCGCCGAACAGGAGATTTATCCGGGCACCGTACGTTTATCAATTGGAACGGAACATATTGATGACCTGATTGCGGATTTGGATCAGGCGCTTGCCAAAATCTAACATTCAATCATTGAACTTTCCATGACTGCAAGATGTTATACCTATATAACATTAAAAACATTGCAGTCATGGAAAAATATTTAATACACAGCAACGAACTGCATCTGATAGACGCAGAGAAAATCCATCAAGCCGTAGAAAAAATGGTGGAATCACTCGATTTAGCCGCAGGATCAACCACTAACTTCGATCTCTATCAGGTTGTGGAAAACTACTTTAAAGATCTCGAGAAAAGGAGAAAAATTAATCATGTACTGGGAATCAAAGAAGATAGATATGAACTAGCCGAAGATTTCGGTATAAAATAAAAAAGAGATTTATTCAATCACACCAGACAAGTTTTCCAAAAAATAAGGGAGTTGCACGTTAAGTACAACTCCCTTATTTTTTGAATTATCAGAGTATAACAATCAATTTCCCTGATGCACAGTAAGCTGTGGGAAAGGAAAGTTAATACCTTTTTCATTGAAGGTTTCGTAAATTGCTTTATTGGTATCGAAATAAACACCCCAATAATCTCCGCTATTTACCCATACACGTACCACCACATTCACACTGCTGGCATCCAGCGCATGAAGAGCTATAAACGGAGCAGGTTCATTCAAGATACGTTTATCTTCAGCCAGAATATCACGAACTATCTGCTGAACCTTATTGTAATCTTCTCCATAATCTATACCAATAATCCATTCTACACGGCGGGTTTCCTGGTGACTGTAATTAATCACTACTCCACTACTTAATGAACCATTCGGTATATAAATCAGTTTATTATCCCCAGTAGTAAGGATGGTATGGAATATCTGAATTTCTTTTACTGTACCGGCTGATCCCTGCTGTGTTTCTATCCAATCGCCAACTTTATAAGGTTTGAACAAAAGAATAACCAGTCCGCCGGCAAAGTTTTGCAGATTACCGGATAAAGCCATACCGACAGCGACACCGGCGGAAGCCAATAAAGCCGCAAATGAAGTTGTCTCAACTCCCAAGGCACCGACAACAGAAATGATTAACAGGATTGTCAACAGAATATTGACCAGACTTCTAACGAAAGTTTTGATACTTACATCTACTTTTCGTTTATCCATCAGACGCCTGATGAATTTGTTGAGCAGCGAGATGAGGAAACGTCCGACGACAAAGACAAGGACCGCAATCAATATACGTTCTCCGGCACGAATACCGAAGTCTATCAATTGTTGAGTAATCAGCGAAAGCTTATCCAATCCGTCAGCATTGGCAATCGCCTCTTTCATTAATTCGTCTGCAGCCACTTGCACAGAGTCCGCAGCTTGTGTTGCTTGCAATAATAGTAGCATAATTAAATATATATTAAGTGAATAAATGCAGTTTTGTTATTTCAACAATTTACAAAGTTATATTGTTTTTAGTGAATCTAAAAGTTTTTTTTGCTTTCCTCCTGCAAAAGCAGTATTTTTGTCACCGATTCACTGGTAGGGGTGCCTTAACATGACGGGCTGAGAACATACCCATAGAATCTGATCCGGGTAATGCCGGCGTAGAGAACTAATTAGTAAGCAAAAATGAAAAGAATTGTATGGATGGCCGTCGCCTTATTGGGCGCAGGTATCACTGTTCATGCACAGACGAGTGCAAAGGATAGTATGAGAGTAGTAAACCTGCAAGAGGTGCAGGTAGTGTCCACACGTGCCACAGCCAAAACTCCCGTGGCATTCACCAATATAGGCAAAGCAGAACTCAAAAAGGTAAACTTCGGACAGGATATCCCCTATCTGCTAAGTATGACTCCTTCCACACTGACCACATCGGATGCAGGAGCTGGTATCGGCTATACGACACTTCGCGTACGTGGAACCGATGGCACACGAATCAACATCACGGTAAACGGCATACCGATGAACGATGCCGAAAGCCATAACCTGTTCTGGGTGAATATGCCCGACTTTTCTTCTTCCGTAAAAGATATGCAGGTGCAGCGCGGAGCAGGTACATCGACGAACGGAGCAGGTGCTTTCGGAGCCAGTGTCAATATGCAAACCGAAGGTGCATCTATGAAACCATACGCCGAATTCAATGGTTCATACGGTTCGTTCAACACGCACAAGGAAACAGTGAAAGTGGGAACCGGCCTACTCAATAACCACTGGACGTTTGACGCCCGCCTTTCCAATATCGGTACGGACGGATACATAGACCGTGCTTCGGTGGACTTGAACTCTTACTACCTGCAAGGAGGTTATTTTGCAGAAAACACATCTGTGAAGCTCATTGCATTTGCCGGAAAAGAAAAAACATATCATGCTTGGGGATACGCAACAAAAGAGCAAATGGAAAAATTCGGCAGACGCTACAATCCTTGCGGGGAAATGTACACTGATGCCAACGGCAAAAAATATTATTACGACGACCAAACAGATAATTATCTGCAAAAGAATTATCAGCTTCTCTTCAATCATACTTTCTCGACAGCCTGGAATCTGAACGTTGCCTTACATTATACCAAAGGTGACGGTTATTACGAAGAGTACAAAGACAGCAGATACCTGATAGAATATGGTTTAAAACCATTTACAATAGATGGAACCGAAGTATCTAAAAGCGATTTAGTCCGTCAAAAGAAGATGGACAACAAATTCGGCGGCGGCGTTTTTTCTCTCAATTACACGGCTAACAGGCTAAATGCGTCTCTGGGAGGTGGTTTGAATCAATACCGGGGCAATAACTTCGGAAGAGTTCCCTGGGTGAAAAACTACGTAGGTTCTCTATCTCCCGACCATGAATATTACCGCAACAAATCCAAGAAGACCGATGGAAATATTTATCTGAAAGCGAACTACGATCTTACTAGAGGACTAAGTGCTTATGCCGATCTTCAGTATCGCCACATCAACTATACCATCGACGGAAACAATGATAAATATGACTGGAGTAAGAATGCGCTGCGTCCACTGGCAGTAGATAAAAAGTTCGATTTCTTTAATCCGAAAGTAGGATTAAACTGGAACATCACTTCCAACCATCGTGTCTATGCCTCTTTCTCGGTTGCTCAAAAAGAGCCAACAAGAAACAATTATACGGATGGTGATCCGGACTCGTACCCCAAAGCAGAAAAGCTGCTCGACTATGAAGCGGGATATACCTTTGCCAACCAATGGCTGACAGCAGGTGCAAACTTCTACTACATGGACTATACCGACCAACTGGTTCTGACCGGAGCCTTAAACGATATAGGTGAAGCACTGACCGAAAACGTGCCGGACAGTTATCGCATGGGAATCGAAATCATGCTGGGAATCAAACCGTGCAAATGGTTTCAATGGGATATCAACGCTACATGGAGCAAAAACCGTATTCAGGATTTCGTAGAGAGCCTGCCGGGCTACCACTATAATGACGACGGTAGCTCTACTTCTCTCCCGACTATTCAGATAAAGCATAAAGACACTCACATTGCTTTCTCACCGGACTTCTTACTCAACAATCGTTTCTCATTCAATTATAAGGGATTCGAAGCTGCCCTGCAATCACAGTTCGTGAGCAAACAGTATATGACAAACGCAGAAGTTGAAGAACTGACTCTTGATAAGTATTTTGTCAGCAACCTCAATCTGGCGTACAGCTTCCGTCCCAAGAAAGTACTGAAAGAAGTCACCGTAGGATTTACTGTATACAATCTGTTTAATGAAAAATATGAAAACAACGGCTGGGCATCAAGTGACTACACCGATACGCTGGAAAATCGGGGAAACTATGCCGGATATGCTGCACAAGCAGGAACAAACGTTATGGGACATGTTTCTTTCCGCTTTTAATCACACAGAGTTATGGAATTGAATTTTCTGGAAATATTCGGTACGATTGTCGGGCTGATCTACCTTTGGTTAGAGTACCGGGCAAGTATCTACCTTTGGATAGCGGGCATTGTGATGCCTGCCATCTACATCTTCGTATATTACAAAGCCGGATTGTATGCTGACTTTGGCATCAATATCTACTACCTGATAGCTGCCATCTACGGCTGGTTCTTCTGGATGTGGGGACACAGGAAAAAGAAAGGTCAACTGACGACAGCAGATGCTTCAACCGGTGACACCCCTAAAGATCTTCCTATCGTACATACTCCGGGAAAATGTTACTTGCCTCTTTTTCTGGTATTCGTCGTTTCTTTCCTCGGTATTGCATGGATACTGATAGCATATACGGATAGCAATGTTCCCTGGCTAGATAGCTTTACTACCGCATTGAGCATTGTCGGTATGTGGATGCTGGCACGCAAATACGTCGAGCAATGGTTTGCCTGGATTCTTGTGGATATTGTCTGCTGCGGACTTTATATCTACAAAGACCTTTATTTTACTTCCGCTTTGTATGGACTTTACTCCATTATAGCTATCTTTGGCTATTTTAAGTGGAAAAAATTAATGAGCATACAATGAAATACGAACACTATACTCCCGAAGCCGTGATACTAGCCAATGGCGAATATCCCAGCCATCCTCTTCCCCTGCAAATGCTGAAAAATGCAGAATTTGTAGTTTGTTGTGACGGGGCTGCCAATGAATATATCCTGCGTGGGCATACCCCCGATGTAATTATCGGTGACGGGGATTCTCTTTCACCGGAATATAAAGAACTTTTCTCCCCTATTGTACATCAGATAGCGGATCAAGAAACGAACGACCAAACCAAAGCTGTTCATTTCCTGCAAAAGAAAGGATTCCGAAGAATTGCCATTGTCGGAGCCACCGGCAAACGGGAAGATCATACATTAGGAAACATCAGTCTGCTGATCGACTACATGAAAGATGGTATCGAGGTACGTACCATTACCGATTATGGTATGTTTATCCCCGCCAAAGACACGCAAGCTTTCGCCTCTCATCCGGGGCAACAAGTTTCTATTTTCAATTTCGGAGCGAAAGGATTGCAAGGAGAGGGATTAGTTTATCCTCTTAGTGATTTTACTAATTGGTGGCAAGGAACGCTTAATGAAGCAACAGCAAATGAGTTTACTGTTCATTGTACGGGAGAATATTTAGTATTCTTAGCTTCTATATAAACTATATTGCAATTATCCGGTTTATGCCACCCTATTGTCACAATTGTGCCACCTTGTTGGCACGACCGTGACACTTCGATGGCACAACCGTGCCAACAAGGTGGCACAAATTCATTCATAGGAAGAAGAGGATTAAAGCGTCAACAAATACTTCTTGAAGTCCGCAAAGTCTTTTGTCATTTGAAGGCTTTTTTTCTCGCCTTTCATAAATTCCTGCAATTTGGCAGGGATTTCTACCGCTTCTCCAATAATGCTTTCCACTGTTTCGAGGAACTTGGCAGGATGAGCCGTTTCAAGGAATACACCTGTTTCTCCCTCTTTCAAGCCTTCTACCAACGCACGATATCCACAAGCACCATGAGGATCAAGGAGATAATGATGTTCTTTCCAGGTTTCCTTCACCGTTTCGCGGATTTGCTCATCGGTATAAGTTGTTCCTGAAATCTCGGCAGAGATATCAGCATGTGAACCACTATATAAATCGAGTACGCGGGCAAAGTTACTCGGATCGCCTACGTCCATAGCATTAGCAATCGTTGCGATAGACGGACGGGGATTATATTTACCTGTCTGCAGATATTGATAGAAAATATCGTTGCGGTTATTGGCAGCAATGAAACGCTTCACGGGTAAACCCATCTTCTTGCCAAACAATCCGGCGGTGATATTTCCGAAGTTTCCACTAGGTACACAGATTACAGCATTATCAGCTTTTCCGGCACGTTTCAATTGTGCATAAGCATAGAAATAATAGAATGCCTGCGGCAAGAAACGGGCTACATTGATGGAGTTGGCAGAAGTCAACGAAAGGTGTTCATTCAATTCTTTATCCATGAAAGCAGATTTCACCAATGCCTGACAATCATCAAATGTTCCGTCCACTTCAAGCGCAGTAATATTCTGTCCGAGCGTAGTGAATTGCTTCTCCTGTATTTCGCTCACTTTTCCTTTCGGATAAAGCACATACACATGAATACCTTCCACACCCAGAAAGCCGTTGGCAACAGCACTTCCCGTATCACCGGAAGTAGCTACCAATACATTGACATTCTTTTGTCCTTCTTTTTTAATGAAGTATCCCAAAAGACGCGCCATGAAACGACCGCCTACATCTTTAAATGCTAACGTCGGTCCGTGGAAAAGTTCAAGTGAATAGATGTTATCTGCCACCTTAACCAAAGGTACATCGAAACTTAATGTATCATATACAATCTGTTTCAGCGTATCGGCAGGAATATCCTCACCGAAGAAAGCATCGGCTACGCGATAAGCAATTTCCTGAAAGGATAAACTATCAATCGTATCGTAAAAGTCCTGTGGAAGAGGTTTGATAGACATAGGCATAAACAGCCCTTTGTCGGCAGCAAGCCCTTTTACCACCGCTTCTTGCAGTGAGGCAACAGGTGCTTGTTTATTCGTACTATAATATTTCATAATCTGTGGTGACTTATTTCATGAATTCTTTTATAAACTCGTCTTCTTTCAGAAGTCCGTAACTACCGTTGCAAGCGGCTATTTCATCATACATCTGCACTTCGTCCGGCTCGATACCCGGATACCAGATAAGAAACGGAATGGGATCAGATGTATGAGTACGAAGCTCACAGGGAGTAGGATGATCGGGCAATACAGCAATGGCTACCGGTTCGTCCCAATCTTTCACTGCTTCATAAATAGGACCTACGGCACGTTTATCAAGATTCTCGATAGTGAGAAGTTTCAAGTCGATGTCTCCTTCGTGTCCGGCCTCATCACTGGCTTCGATATGCAGATAAACAAAATCATCCGTCTTCAATGCTTCCAAGGCAGCGGTCACTTTGTTTTCATAGTTCGTATTATAAAGTCCGGTCGCTCCCTCTACTGCGATGCGACGTAAATCAGCATAGTAACCGATTCCGTTTATCAGATCGACAGCCGAGATGACTACTCCTTTCTTTACCTGTGGGAAAGTCTCGGAGAAAGTAGGCATCTGCGGACGGTAACCGGGGCTCCAGGGCCAAATACTGTTCGCAGGATCTTTACCTTCTGCCATACGTTTCAGATTCAATGGATGATCTTTCAGCAGTTCCTGTGATTTCAGAATCAGGTCGTTAATCAGATCTGCCGTTTCTTGTGCTTCCGGAACCAATGGTTTCACCATCAATGGACGGAAAGGTTTCAAAGGTACATCATGCGGAGGTGTACAATCCAGTTCTTTATTACCTCCCTTGATAACCAATAGATGGCGGTACTGAACTCCTGTATGAAAGCGTACGCGGTCATTGCCCAGCTTTTCTTGCAGATATTGAATCAATACATCTGCTTCTTCTGTAGATATATGTCCGGAGGAGTGATTCTTCAGAATTTCTCCTTCCACACAAATCAAATTACAGCGCATTGCCATCTCGCCCGGTTTCAGATCCACACCAATACTGGCAGCTTCCAGCGGTCCGCGACCTTCATATACCTTTGGCAAATTATATCCCAACACGGACATATTGGCAACTTCACTACCCGGATGGAAACCTTCCGCCACAGTAATCAGGCGGCCGTTACGTCCCATGCGAGCTAGCTTATCCATATAAGGCGTCTTTGCATATTGCAGGAGCGTCTTGTCCCCTAATGACTTTACTGGCCAATCGGCCATTCCGTCTCCCAATATGATAATATGCTTCATAAATTGAAAATTGAGAATTGAGAATTAAAAAATGAAAGAAAGCCTTAGATCCGTTTCCGAATGGTATTTCTCAATTTTTAATTCTCAATTTTTAATTTATTAAACGTTTGCGATACTCATGATGTCGGCAAATACTCCGGCAGCCGTTACGCCGGCACCGGCACCGTATCCTTGAATCATCATCGGATATTCTTTATAGCGTTCCGTAGTGAGCAGGATAATATTGTTGCTGCCTTCCAAGCCGTAGAACGGATGGTTGGCTCCTACTTCCTGCAGGCCGACGGAGGCTTTTCCATTCTCCAGTTTGGCGACGAAACGCCAGTGCTTGTTTTCTTTTTCCAATACCTGGCGACGGGCTTCAAAGTCTGCGTCGAGACTTGGAACACGTTTCCAGAAATCTTCCAGAGAACCTTCGAAGAAGTCATTCGGAACAAAGAGGTTCTTTTCAACATCTTCCTGTTCCAGACGGTATCCGGCTTCACGTGCCAGAATCACCAGTTTACGGATCACATCTTTTCCACTCAAGTCAATACGTGGGTCCGGTTCAGAGTAGCGTTCTTCCTGTGCCATTTTGATGGTACGGCTGAAAGGAATATCGGCGCTGATTTTATTAAATATATAGTTCAGTGTACCGGAAAGCACCGCTTCAATCTTCAGAATCTTGTCACCGCTATGAATCAGGTCATTAATTGTATTGATGATCGGAAGACCTGCACCTACGTTTGTTTCGAACAGATACTTCACACCCCGTTGGCGGGCAATCGTTTTCAGTTCACGATAGTTTTCATAAGCGGAAGAAGCCGCAATCTTATTGGCTGCTACCACAGAGATATTGTGTTGCAGGAAATCTTTGTAAAGCGATGCGATGTCAGCGCTGGCCGTACAGTCTACAAATACAGAATTAAAGATATTCATTCCGATAATCTCGTCGCGGATGGTTTGCAAGCTGCTGTCCTTGCCCTTTTCCAACAGTTCTTCACGGAAGTTGGCGAGGTCGAAACCTTCACGGCTGAACATTGCCTTGGCTGCATCAATGATGCCTACTACATGGAGTTTCAGTCCGTTTTCCATCATCAGCTTTTGTTGCTGGCAACGAATCTGTTCTACCAGACTACCCCCTACCGTACCGACACCACAGATAAAGAGGTTCAATACCTGATATTCGGAGAGGAAGAAAGAGTCGTGGATTACGTTCAATGATTTACGCAAGGATTTGGAATCGACCACAAAAGAGATATTAGTTTCCGAAGCTCCCTGTGCACAAGCGATAACGTTGATACCATTACGTCCCAGTGTACCGAAAAGTTTACCTGCGATACCCGGTGTATGTTTCATATTCTCACCTACAATAGCCACTGTTGCCAGATTTCTTTCCGCCAAAATCGGAGAAATCTCCCCCATCTCTATTTCTTTCGCAAATTCTTCGTTCAGCACTTCACAAGCCAGGTCGGCATCGGCATTACGCACACCGATAGAAGTACTGTTTTCCGATGAAGCCTGTGAGACGAGGAACACGCTGATTCCATTCTTTGCCAATGCTTTAAAAATGCGGTAGTTTACACCGATCACACCTACCATACCAAGACCCTGAACAGTAATCAGACTTGTGTCGTTGATGGAGGAAATCCCCTTGATAGCCTTGCTCTGCGGGTTGGAAACTTCTTGTTTGATAACCGTTCCCACTCCATCCGGGTTGAATGTATTCTTTATTATAATAGGAATATTCTTGTGACATACGGGATAGATAGTCGGCGGATAAACCACCTTTGCGCCGAAGTTACAAAGTTCGGTCGCTTCTACGTAACTCAATTCCGTAATCGTATAAGCAGTCGAAATGACACGCGGATCAGCCGTCATAAATCCATCTACGTCCGTCCAGATTTCCAGACTTGCCGCATCCAGCGCCGCAGCAATAATGGCAGCCGTATAGTCCGAGCCACCGCGTCCGAGGTTTGTTACATCCCCTGTCGTTTTATCCGAAGAGATGAATCCCGGCACCAGCGCTACTTTAGGAATAGACTGGAAAGCCTCTTTCACCAGTTTATTAGTCAATTCTGTATCCAGCGTGTGCTTGCTATGCTTTCTTTCCGTCTTGATAAAAGTGCGCGAATCGAACCATTTTGCTCCGTCAATCAGTTCGGTAACGATGATGGATGAAAGACGTTCACCATAGCTGACGATTGTATCCGAAGTCTTCGGGGAAAGATCTTTAATCAGGTAAATTCCCTGAAAGATATCCTTCAATTCGTTCAGCAGCTCGCCAATCTGACGTTGCAACGATACTTGCTTTTCTCCGGCAGGAATCACCTCCTTAATCATCTCCACATGACGGTAAACGATTTCGCGAAACTCACCCTCATAGGCTGAATCTCCCACTGCCGCCATCTTCGATGTATTTATCAATTTGTCAGTGATGCCTCCCAATGCGGAAACAACTACAATTACCGGCTCATTTGCCGACTCTACAATTCTCTTTACGCTTAAAATGCTGTTCACGGAACCTACGGATGTTCCGCCGAATTTCATTACTTTCATGAAGATACTTATTTAAATGCAATGTCCTGCAGTTTGCTTTTTACAGAACGATTGGTTGTTTACGAATAAAATTGAATTTGAATTTTGCCTGCTTATACAAGCGTGAATCACGTAGATACACAAAAACTATCCATTAACCCCTAAGGGTCATGGTACACATGGATGTGACTGTATGTGGATAGTACTTCATCATAGTCCTTGTTTCTACTCTTGTTTTTGATAAGTGTCGCAAAAGTAATAATAAAAACGTTCAATCTATCACTTTTTTCGGTTTTTTTCTGATAAAAAGAATCTTTCGCCTGCGCTTTATCCGGTCATTCGCCTTCACTTTTATGACATTTTGTTACTTATTTATCAAATCTATTATTATATTTGCGAAAACAATCGCACAAAATCAGCTTATGAACCCATTAAATACTTCCGTATTGTTAATATACACCGGTGGAACAATTGGTATGATTGAGAATGCCGCGACAGGTGCTCTGGAGAACTTTAACTTCGAGCAACTGCAAAAGTATATCCCCGAACTGCAAAAGTTCAATTTTCCAATTGACACCTATCAGTTTGATCCTCCGATGGATTCGTCGGACATGGAACCGGATATGTGGCGGAAGCTGGTACGCATTATTCATGACAACTACAATCGTTACCACGGCTTCGTCATCCTGCACGGAACGGACACGATGGCTTATACCGCTTCCGCACTAAGTTTTATGCTGGAAGGACTGGACAAACCTGTTATCCTCACAGGCTCACAGCTTCCCATCGGCGTACTCCGCACGGACGGAAAGGAAAATTTGATGACCAGTATCGAGATTGCCATTGCACAAAACAAGGAAGGAAGGGCACTGGTGCCCGAAGTATGCATCTTCTTTGAAAATCACCTGATGCGGGGAAACCGTACGACAAAGATGAATGCAGAAAACTTCAATGCATTCCGTTCTTTCAATTATCCGGTATTGGCGGAAGCGGGAATCCATATTAAATATAATAATGTACAAATTCACGGAAATGGTGAAGAACGGGAATTGAAACCGCACTATTTGCTGGATACCAATGTAGTGGTACTGAAGCTCTTTCCGGGCATCCAGGAAAATGTAATTGCCACCATTCTGGGGATTGAAGGTTTAAAGGCGGTTGTGCTCGAAACATACGGTTCGGGGAATGCTCCCCGAAAGGAATGGTTTATACGCCGGCTCTGTCAGGCCAGTGAACGTGGAATTGTGATTGTCAACGTAACACAATGCAGCGCAGGAATGGTAGAAATGGAACGTTACGAAACGGGATACCAGTTGTTGCAGGCAGGCGTTGTCTCCGGATATGACAGTACAACGGAATCGGCAGTCACTAAATTAATGTTCTTACTGGGACATGGATATACTCCGGATGAGGTACGCGACCGGATGAACCGTTCGATAGCGGGAGAGATAACTCTGTAGGCTTCATCTATTTCTATTAGGCAGGGATAACTTATTTCTAATAAATTATCCCTATTTTTGTACCCTACAAGAAGAAAGGAATTTCGATGGCAAAAGAGAAAACCGTATATGTATGCAGTAATTGCGGACAGGATTCACCGAAATGGGTGGGTAAATGTCCGTCGTGTGGAGAATGGAATACGTATGTTGAAGAAATCGTACGGAAAGAACCCACTAACCGCCGTCCGGTATCGGGCATTGAAACACAAAAGCCCAAGCCACTGGCACTTAGCGATATAGAGGCAGACGACGAGCCACGCATCAATATGCACGATGATGAACTGAATCGTGTATTGGGAGGCGGACTTGTACAGGGTTCTCTTGTCCTGATAGGCGGCGAGCCGGGAATCGGTAAATCGACGCTCGTCATGCAGACCGTACTGCACATGCCGGAAAAGAAGATTCTTTATGTATCCGGTGAAGAGAGTGCACGACAGCTGAAACTTCGTGCCAACCGTCTCTCTGACACTTCCAGCGATTGCCTGATCGTTTGCGAGACTTCACTCGAACAGATTTATGTGCATATCAAGAATACGAATCCCGATTTAGTGATTATCGACTCTATACAGACTATTTCCACCGAAAGTATCGAATCGTCTCCCGGAAGTATAGCGCAAGTCAGAGAGTGTTCGGCGTCTATTCTTCATTTTGCGAAAGAAACACATACGCCTGTATTGCTGATCGGACATATTAATAAGGAAGGAAGTATTGCAGGACCTAAAGTGCTGGAACATATCGTAGATACTGTTCTTCAATTTGAGGGCGACCAACATTATATGTATCGTATTCTACGCAGTATCAAGAATCGTTTCGGTAGTACGGCAGAATTAGGTATTTATGAAATGCGTCAGGATGGGTTGCGCCAAGTGAGTAATCCTTCCGAACTTTTGCTAAGTCAGGATCATGAGGGGATGAGCGGGGTAGCCATTGCCTCCGCCATTGAGGGGATTCGCCCATTTTTGATTGAGACACAGGCTTTGGTAAGCTCTGCAGTCTACGGAAATCCGCAACGTTCGGCAACCGGTTTCGATTTGAGAAGAATGAATATGCTGCTGGCTGTTCTCGAAAAGCGGGTGGGATTTAAGTTGGCACAGAAAGATGTGTTCCTGAATATTGCCGGAGGATTGAAAGTGAATGATCCGGCTATCGATCTGCCGGTTATCAGTGCAATCCTTTCTTCCAATATGGATGCAGCCATTGAGCCGGAAGTTTGCATGGCGGGAGAAATCGGATTGTCGGGAGAGATACGTCCTGTGAATCGAATAGAACAACGTATCGGTGAAGCCGAGAAATTGGGTTTTAAACGGTTCTTGTTGCCAAAATATAATCTGCAAGGGATCGATACCCAAAAACTGAAGATAGAATTAGTACCGGTGAGAAAAGTAGAAGAGGCGTTCAGGGCTTTATTCGGATAAGACACTGATGCATAAATAGCCCGTTTTTCTAATTGGATAATCGAAAACAATATCAATAATAACTAAATGACACAAGAATACCAACTCCGTATACTTCCCGAAATCGCAGCAAACGAACAGAAATTAAAGGAATATCTTTCTAAAGAAAAAGGTCTGAATTTACGTGACATCACCGCTACCCGAATCTTGAAACGGAGTATTGATGCACGCCAGCGGACTATCTTCGTCAATCTGAAGGTAAGGGCATACATCAAGGAAATGCCGCAAGAAGATGAGTACGAACGTACTATATATAATAATGTAGAAGGAAAACTGCAAGTGATTGTCGTTGGCGCAGGTCCCGGCGGATTATTCGCTGCTTTACGCCTTGTTGAACTTGGGTTACGCCCTATCGTCATCGAACGTGGAAAAGACGTGCGCGAACGTAAAAAAGACCTGGCACAAATCAACAGGGAACACACTGTTGATCCGGAATCGAATTACAGTTTCGGAGAAGGAGGTGCAGGAGCTTACTCGGATGGGAAACTCTATACCCGTAGCAAGAAGAGAGGAAATGTGGATAAAATCTTGAACGTATTTTGCCAGCATGGAGCTTCAACTTCGATATTGGTGGATGCGCATCCGCATATCGGAACAGACAAATTGCCACGTGTCATTGAAAATATGCGGAACACCATTATCGAATGTGGCGGAGAAGTACATTTCCAGACACGAATGGATGCATTGATTATTGAGAACGATGAAGTCAAAGGTATCGAAACAAATACAGGAAAGACCTTTCTCGGACCTGTGATACTGGCAACCGGACATTCTGCAAGAGATGTATATCGTTGGCTGGCTGCCAATAATGTGACGATTGAAGCGAAAGGAATCGCTGTCGGGGTACGTCTCGAACATCCGGCAATGTTGATCGATCAAATACAATACCATAATAAGAATGGACGGGGCAAATACCTGCCCGCTGCAGAATACAGCTTTGTAACACAGGCAGAAGGCAGAGGAGTATATAGTTTCTGTATGTGTCCCGGCGGCTTTATCGTTCCTGCTGCCAGCGGACCGGAACAAGTGGTAGTAAACGGCATGTCTCCTGCCAACCGTGGGTCACGGTGGAGTAATTCGGGAATGGTAGTGGAAATTCAACCGGAGGATTTGGGAAATGAAGAATTAAAAATGAGGAATGAAAAATTGGCTGCCCAACAAGATGAACAGCTGATGGCACTGAATCCAAATTTGAAAAGTTCACAACTTTCAGAGATTAATTCACAGTTACTATCTGTTCTTCACTTTCAAGAGGAATTGGAACGTCAATGCTGGTTGCAGGGAGGCAGACGACAGACCGCTCCGGCGCAACGCATGCTGGATTTTACCCGCAAGAAATTGAGTTACGATTTGCCCGAGTCATCCTATAGTCCGGGATTGATTTCGTCTCCACTTCATTTCTGGATGCCATCATTTATTAGCAAAAGGTTATCTCTTGGTTTCCAACAATTCGGACGCAGCAGTCACGGATTCCTGACTAATGAGGCAGTAATGATTGGTGTGGAAACACGAACTTCTTCTCCCGTTCGTATCATACGCGATAAGGATACTCTGCAACATGTCACCGTTCGTGGATTATTTCCGTGCGGAGAAGGGGCAGGCTATGCCGGAGGAATTGTGTCTGCCGGAGTGGACGGCGAACGATGTGCAGAAGCAGTAGCCAACTATTTCAATCATTAATTAAACTTACACTAAAATGAATTATCAACCCGAAATAGCAATTGTAGAAGCCAATACATTGACCTGTCTCGGTCTGAAAGGAATCCTGGAGGAAATGATTCCTATGGCAACCATACGGACTTTTCATCACTTCAGCGAACTGATGGACGATACTCCCGATATGTATGCCCACTATTTCATTTCCGCACAGATTTACGTGGAGCACAATGCTTTCTTTCTCCCCCGGAAACGAAAAACGATTGTATTGGCAAGCGACAGTCCGCAATTCCAACTGTCCGGTGTACCCGTACTCAACATTCATGAATCCGAAGAAGAGTTGGTGAAAAACATATTGAAACTTCACCAACATGCTCACCATGACGGTTATCCGGTAAAAGATATGCCACCCATGCCTCCGATGCAGCCTCATCAGGAAATTCTATCCGCCCGTGAAATAGAAGTGCTCGTACTGATAACCAAAGGATTAATCAACAAAGAAATAGCAGATAAACTGAATATCAGCCTGACTACCGTTATCACTCACCGAAAAAATATCACGGAGAAATTAGGCATTAAGTCCGTCTCCGGGCTGACTATTTATGCTGTAATGAACGGATATATCGAAGCTGACCGAATCTGACTTCTTAAAAAATAAGTCATAATCCTAATAAATGAGGATTGACCGTCATCTATATTTGCCGTTACTTTGCACCAGATAAATTAACAGCAGATGAAGACAAAGAAGATTATGATTGCCCTCATGCTCCTGACGACAGGGACAGCATGGGCTGAAGATTTCCCCAAAGACTCACTAAAAATAGTAGACATCGAAGAGGTGGTAGTGATTGCTACTCCAAAAGAGAACCGTAAACTACGTGATCTGCCGGTAGCCGCCACCGTTTTATCGCAAGACAATATGCGCGCCAATCAGGTAAATTCCGTGAAGAACCTGACAGGTATTGTTCCCAACCTGTTTATCCCTGACTATGGCTCCAAACTGACTACTTCGATTTATATCCGTGGAATCGGTTCACGCATCAATACTCCGTCCGTAGGACTTTATGTAGACAATATCCCTTATATCGACAAATCCGCTTTCGACTTCAACTATGCTGATATCGAACGTATTGATATTCTTCGCGGGCCACAAGGTACTCTCTACGGGCGTAACACGATGGGAGGACTTATCAAGGTACATACTAAATCTCCTTTCACTTATCAAGGTACCGATATTCGCATGGGAGCAGCAACTTACAATAATTATAATGTTTCACTCACCCACTATCACCGCACATCCGACCGCTTCGCTTTTTCTACCGGAGGTTTCTACGAACACACAGGTGGCTTCTTTGAGAATTCTGCACGAAATAACGAAAAGGTCGACAAAAGCAACGCCGGAGGCGGACGTTTTCGTGGAATTTACCTACCGACATCTAATCTGAAAATAGATATAGCACTTAGCTATGAATATAGCGATCAAGGTGGGTATCCGTATTATTATATCGGTATTACTCCCAGTGCCATAGCCAAAGCTCAAAAAGACGGTAAAGAAATGACAGAAGACCGGGCAGACTACATCGGTAAGATTTCATATAACGACCGTAGTAGTTACCGCCGTGGATTGCTCAACTCTGGTGTTAACATCGAATACCAAGCCTGTAACTTTATATTAAGTGCCGTGACAGGTTATCAGCACCTGAATGACCGTATGTTTCTCGATCAGGACTTCACAGAGAGGGATATTTTCAACATCGAACAAAAGCAGAGAGCGAACACCATTTCCGAAGAAATTGTCTTGAAAGCCAAACCCGGAAAAAGATGGCAGTGGGCTACGGGCGCTTTCGGATTCTATCAATGGCTACACACTACAGGTCCTGTTCTGTTCAAAGAAGAAGGAGTGAAGTCAGTCATTGAAAACAACGCCAATTCCGCTTTTGAAGAAGTCTCTGCCAAACCCGGAGCTCCCACCATGGGAATGACCGTGTACAACCCGACATTAAGCGTAGGAGGAACCTTCGATACCCCAACCCTTAGCGGTGCACTTTATCATCAGTCCACTTTCAACAATCTGTTCATCGAAGGGTTGTCCGTTACAGCCGGACTCCGACTCGATTACGAAAAAATCAGTATGAAGTATAATTCTCTTAGCACTCCTATTGACTTTGGTTTCGACTTCCACATGGCAATGGGTCCCACGCAAATAAATCTGTCCGATCAGAATATGAAAGCTCCGGCCTCTTTCGTAGGTAAGCTCTCGACTGATTACGTACAACTTCTACCCAAATTTGCTATTCAATATGAATGGAAGAATCAAAATAATGTTTATGCCACCGTTACCCGGGGATATCGTTCGGGAGGATATAACATCCAGATGTTCTCTGATTTATCACAAACTGAATTGAAAAATTCGATGATGAATGCCATCAAAGAAAGTCCGACAATAGGGCAAGATGCCACATGGGGGGCAACCATTATAAAAATGATGGACCAAATGGTACCAGCAAAAGAGATCGACGTAAAAACTTCTACTACTTACAAGCCCGAATATTCGTGGAACTACGAAGTAGGTAGCCACCTTACTTTATGGGAAGGCAGACTTTGGGCCGACGTCGCAGCATTCTACATGGATACCCGCGACCAACAACTCTCCCAATTTGCAGAAAGTGGTTTGGGACGTATCACGATTAATGCAGGAAAAAGTCGCAGCTATGGTGCAGAAGCAGCTCTTCGTGCCAGTGTGACTAAAGAACTTAGCCTGAATGCCAGTTATGGATATACGTATGCCACCTTTACTGATTATGTAATCACCGAAGAGAAAAAAGATAGCACTCCCATAATTACGGATTACAATGGCAAATATGTTCCCTTTGTTCCCAAGCATACATTAAATATCGGTGGAGAATATGCCATCACCTGCAGCCCACGTTCTATCTTCGACCGGGTTGTATTCCAAGCGAACTATAACGCTGCCGGACGTATCTACTGGACTGAACAAAACGACGTCAGCCAATCCTTCTACGGCACACTCAACTGGAGAACGAATCTGGAAATCGGTGATGCAATGATTAGTTTCTGGGCACGCAACTTCCTGAATAAAGACTATGCCGCCTTCTATTTCGAAACAATGAACAAAGGTTTCATGCAGAAAGGACGCCCAATGCAATTTGGGGTAGATCTTCGCTGCCGCTTCTAATCATTTTTACTCATAAGGATATTATTTAGTCTTTTTATTGTCAGCTAAAGATTTCATCCATATAGAATAATGATTTTCAACGTATTAACAGCTGACAATAAGTGCTGACAATAACCCAAAACAGGCTGACAATAAAAGATTCGGACTTTTATTGTCAGCCTGTCTCTTTGTAGATTAACAGCATAGAATACGGGATAGAAGAACGTATGTCCCTATGAAGTTTGCATTATAAAGCCGTTATACTTGATTTACCCAATCGGTATTGTTCTGTCAGAGCTACGCTATTCTTAACTCTCCACGGCCGTGGTAGCATCTCTTCACGGCCATGGGAGGATCTCGTCACAACTGTGGGAAGAAGTTACCACGGCCGTGGGAAGGTAAAGATAGCGGTACCCTCACACAACTATACCGGCACCTTACCGGAACTTTATCAATGCTTCGGCATTAGTTTACCTACTGCTTGCTATCAGTTTGCTTATACCTAAGACTGCTTCGTTCATAATCCAACATGCCTGACCTATACTTCAGTACGATCAGATTCCTCCACCCCACCATGCAAACGCTTCATCTGATAAGCAATACGCTCCGTCCCATTCTTTACATAAATGATGCCGCAACGTTGAAAGCCATACTTTGTCAGTATATGTTGCATGACCTTATTATCCCGATGAGTATCTACCCGGACATTAGGCCAACGTTGAAAACACCAGTCCAGACAAGCTTCTGACACCCCTTTCTGCTTTCCGTTCGTTGCCAACCGGTGAATCACTCCATAAGGTTCGTCATTGAGCCATGCACCTTTATAAATTTGTTGATAAGTAGGATCTTCTCCCAAGATGAAACAAAAAGTTCCCAAGATTTCTCCTTGTTCACCGGTACAGACAAAGCTATGACCGTCTTCAATCTCCTGGCAGATCAATGCTTCCGACGGATAACCGTCAATCCACTGGGTAGTATTCCCGGTTGCACGCATAAAGGCACGGGCATAGTCATAAATCTCCATCACTAAAGGGAGATCTTTTATTTCGGTAGGTCTGATTTCCATCATTTGAAAAGTTATTCAGAAATAAAACAGATAATAAAATCACTCGTTAATCGCTCCACAATGGGGGCATATACCTTTCTCTTTTAGTTTCTCCCCGCAATGTCCGCAACGATACTTATACCCAATGTTTCGATAGACCTTCTTCGCAAAAACCAAAATAAAAAAGGCCAGGAATAGATAACCGATATAGATATGTGTCATCAGGATAAAGAAGAAATAACAGAAAATACAGCAGGACATCAGTCCCAGCAGATAAAAGATAGCCGCAGCGGGAGTCAATTGTCGGAACAAATCATCCAACACCGCCAAAGCTACTATCAGAAACAACCAAATACTCAACAGAAAAACAGAGAGAATGAAAGGAACTTTGAACGGTGACAAAGTTGGATTGAAATAAAAATGTTCCCACGTTTCCGGTACAAAGACCTGCATTGATTCGTAAATCGTTGCACTGAAAGCCATCAATAAACAAAGAAACAGGGGATAAACACTGTCAATATCATTAAAATAAACCATCTGCAACTGCTTCCGACGGAAAGCGCGAAACAAATAAGCTCCAACAAATAAAGCAAAAATAACCACAAAATAAGAGGCATGTGTATCGCTGAAAAGATGAATAGCCTGCGAAATACTATCAGTCGGTACAAATGACTTCTTGAGTTCTTTCTCACGTATCCAGCCCTGTTCATCTTGTGTATGTGCCAGTTTCACCCAAATGCTGTCTACACTATCGGCAGGATGAACCGCAAACTCTGCAACCACTACCCTATCCCCCCTATTCAACTGAATAAAAGTATCTTTTATTGGGAGGCATTCCAAAGAGATGGAATCATCGACTACTTCCAAGTTTGTATTCCATGTATAATGGCGTTCATACAGGTAAGTCAGCGAATCTTTTGTTTTCTTCGACAGCTCCTCCGAATCCAGAGCAGGCGTTTTATAATAACAAGACGAAAGCAGAAACAGACACAATAGCAAGCCCATGACAGACTTCACCATAGAGAATGCAGAGAACACAAAGTTACTATAAGACACGGATGACATAGAAGACACAGAGAACATGGAGAATAATTTTCCATCTCTCTTCCACAAACCGTTCAAACGACCGGTACCGGAAGAATGAGTTGAAACGTTGTCTCCTCTACGTCCTCTGTGACGAATGATTCCGTGATTAATTATCCTCATTGTGCCGCCTTTACTTTCATTTGACAATTCTTACAATCAAATTCCAGACGAAAACGTTTGCCGTCATTCGACACCAAATAATAGGGCTCTTTATAAGGCGAACGTACCTGTTGATGGATAGGACACCAGCCCATACTATAGCGCAAACAATGTTTGCAGAACATCAGTACCGCATCTTCCACTGCTTCTTTTTCGTATGCTGCCGCTACCTGTTGTACCCCATGTTCTTGATAGAAAGAAGCTGCACGGGTATTCATTACATTCCCCAGATATGTTAATGTAGTTTGTGGGAAAGCATGACTCGTTGGCTTCCATACTGCCAATTCCTGACGATAATTGATTCGACGGGCAGTTATCAATTGGTCGATTGCCTGTCTGCGGAAATCGGCTAACACTGAAGCCGGCAGAAACCAGTTCCCGGTAAAGGATATTTCTATTTCTTTTGCTTCAAAAGGTGTATTCCCCAGTTTGGACAGTTGCGTTTTCAGATTGTCCGTCTGTGGAGTGCGGGCAAGTTCTTTCTCACGAGGGAGAGTGATTGTGACGCTATTATCATCTTCATCAGTCAATGTCAGGGAGAAACCAAAATTATTGTCGGCAAGCAAGATTTTCACTGCGATCTTTCTTTCGGTAGATTTGCGGGAAAGGATTCGCTCAAATTCCTGGTCGAAATTACGATACAGTGTAGTGCGGGGTTTGATACGGGGCATTTCCTGCGGATAGAGTTTGTTGCTGTCCACCCGGTTGATACGGAAACCCTGCAAACGTCCCTGTTCGTCGATATAGCAAACACCGTCTCCATTGTTAAAGGATTTAAGTCCGGCAACTGTCAGATAGTTGCCCCGGACCTCTTTCATGGTTCCCATCTCTTCACCCAGCGACTTAGGAGTGTCGAAAGAGAAAATCTCTTTATCACGTCCATTCAGGAAATAATGCGTGAATCCACGACTGAAACTCTTATCGAGTTGTGGTTTAAATTCGAAACTACACGTACCCGAAGAAGCACGTACATATTCCGGACGACGGGCAAAGATCGCATCCAGTTTCTGGCGATAAGCGGCCGTCACATTCTTCACATAAGATACGTCTTTCAGTCGTCCCTCTATTTTAAATGAAGAAGCTCCGGCATCCAGTAGTTGCTCCAATTCGTCGCTTTGATTCATATCTTTCAGGGAAAGCAGATGTTTGTCTTTGACAATCACTTTCCCGTCCGCATCTACCAGACTAAAAGGCAGACGGCAGAATTGTGCACACTCTCCACGATTGGCACTACGACCGAAACAGGCTTGACTAACATAGCATTGCCCGCTATAACTGACACAAAGAGCACCATGTACAAATACTTCCAAAGGTACTTCCGGACAGCTTTCATGAATCTTCTTTATTTCACGCAACGATAACTCCCGCGCCAACACCACTTGACGGAAACCTGCTTCCCAAAGGAACTTCACTTTTTCCGGCGTACGATTGTCCATCTGCGTACTGGCATGAAGTGGTATCGGAGGAAGATTCAGTTTCGTGATTCCCATATCCTGTACAATCAGTGCATCGACACCAATCCGATAAAGTGCATGAATCATCTCCTCCGTCTCTTTCAACTCTTCTTCTTTCAGAATCGTATTGACCGTGACATAAATACGTGCATTATACAAATGAGCATGCTGCACCAATGCTTCAATATCTTCCAATGAGTTCACAGCTGCCGCACGGGCACCGAATTTCGGAGCACCGATATATACAGCATCTGCACCATGGTTGATAGCTTCAATACCACATTCCAGGTTTTTCGCCGGAGCGAGAAGTTCTATTTTACGCTGCTTTATCATTTAATATCATTGATGTTGTAAGGTGTTTCCTGATAAACAAAGTAGTTCAACCAGTTGGAGAACAACAAATTGGCATGAGCACGCCAACGTACCAACGGACCTTTTTCAGGATCATCGTCTACATAATAATTGCGGGGAATCTCTATTGGCAGGCCTTTATCCAAGTCACGGCGGTATTCCGTATCCAGTGTCAGCGGAGAATATTCAGAGTGTCCCGTGACAAAGAACTCACGTCCGCCCCGTGCCATCGCCATATAGACACCGGCTTCTTTCGATTCGGAAAGCAACGTCAGTTCCGGAACTTTCAGAATATCTTCCCTGCGCACTTCCGTATGACGGCTATGCGGCACATAGAAACAATCGTCAAAACCACGGAAGATGGAATGGAAAGGTTCCAGTACACGATGCTCAAAGATGCCGAACATTTTCTCTTCCAACGGATATTTAGGAATTCCATAATGATGATACAATCCGGCCTGCGCTGCCCAACATATATATAAGGTAGAAGTGACATGCGTACGTGCCCAATCAAAGATTTCCGTAATCTCATCCCAATAGGTCACTTCTTCGAAGTCCATCTGTTCTACAGGAGCTCCGGTGATAATCATACCATCATACTTCTCATGACGCATCTGATCGAAATCCGTATAGAACGTTTTCATGTGTTCTATCGGTGTATTCTTCGACGTGTGGCTCTTGATCTTCATAAACGAAATCTCCACCTGAAGAGGTGTATTCGAAAGTAAGCGCACCAAGTCTGTTTCCGTTGTAATCTTCAACGGCATCAGGTTCAGAATCACAATCCGTAGCGGACGAATATCTTGCTGCGTAGCGCGGGAAGTGTCGATCACAAAAATATTTTCTTCCTTCAAAAGCTCTATCGCAGGTAGTTTATCGGGTAAATTTAAAGGCATAATCGCTATATATTAGTAATTTGAGTGCAAAAATACGAAAAATATAGCAGATTATAGGGAGGTTGCTTATTTAGAAGACGTACAAATTAAGTCAATTTAATCATCGAAGCATAACAACTAATCAATAAAAGCCTTATTTTTGCCGAAGAAATTAGTACTAATAATTTAAATCTTAGAAAAATGGCTTACGTAATTAGTGACGATTGTATTGCTTGCGGAACTTGCATTGACGAGTGTCCGGTAGAAGCTATCTCTGAAGGTGATATCTATTCTATCAACCCAGATGTATGTACTGACTGTGGTACTTGCGCAGACGTTTGTCCGTCTGAAGCAATTCACCCGGCTGAATAATACAAGCTACAAAAAATGTACAGGCTGCTTTCTACGGAAGGCAGCTTTTTTTATTTCTTGTCTTCACCACAGATTACACAGATGGACACAGGTTATTTATATTCAACTAAATTGTAATTCCCTCACTACAACATATTGCAGCAAGGGAATTACAATTTAAACATATATTGAACAATAAAAAAATCTTTTAATCTGTGTTCATCCGTGTAATCTGTGGTGAACTCTTATTTCAATTTAGCTAATGCTTCCTTGATACGACGGATAGCCTCTACGATATTTTCATCGCTTGTAGCATAACTCATGCGGATACATTCAGGAGCACCAAAAGAGGTACCACCTACACAAGCCACGTGAGCTTCTTCAAGTAAGTACATTGCCAAATCATCCGAATCTGCAATCTTACGTTCGCCGTTGCTCTTTCCAAAGAAAGTATCGCATTTCGGGAACAAGTAGAAAGCACCTTGCGGAACGTTTACTTCAAATCCCGGAACTTCTTTAGCCAACTTCACAATCAGGTCACGACGACGTTCGAATGCTTTCTGCATCTCTTTTACCGGTTCTTGTGTTCCTGTATATGCAGCTTCAGCAGCTTTTTGAGAAACAGAGCAAGGACCTGAAGTGTACTGACCTTGCAACTTGTTGCAAGCTTTTACAATCCATTCCGGACCGGCAATAAAACCGATTCTCCATCCTGTCATAGCATACGCTTTGGATACACCGTTTACAATCACTGTACGTTCCTTCATTTCAGGGAATTGAGCGATACTTTGATGTGCGCCGATATAATTGATATGTTCGTAAATCTCGTCAGCGATTACGATTACCTGCGGATGTTTAGCCAATACAGCAGACAGTCCGGCCAATTCTTCTTTTGTATATACAGAACCTGTCGGGTTGGACGGGGAACAAAGAATCAACGCTTTCGTTTTCGGAGTAATAGCAGCTTCCAGCTGTTCCGGAGTAATCTTGAAATCTTGTTCGATACCTGCCGAAACGATAACAGGAGTACCTTCTGCCATTTTCACCATTTCCGGGTAGCTTACCCAGTAAGGAGCCGGAACGATTACTTCGTCACCCGGATTTACCAATACAAGAATCGTATTACAAACAGATTGTTTTGCACCATTTGCACACGAAATCTGGGCGGCTGTATATTCAAGACCGTTTTCTTTTTTCAGTTTCTCAACAATAGCATTGCGCAAAGCCGGATAGCCCGGTACCGGAGAGTAGCGGGAAAAGTTATCATCTACGGCTTTTTTCGCAGCTTCTTTGATGTGGTCAGGAGTATTAAAATCAGGTTCTCCTACACTTAAGTTAATAACATCAACGCCTTGTGCCTTGAGCTCGTTGCTCTTTTGAGACATGGCAAGCGTCGCCGACGGCGACAAGCTGTTCAAACGATCTGATAATTGATTCATTTTGTATCTATTTTATTGTTGTTGAGTGAAAATCGCTGCAAAATAAGCGATAATATTTGATATATGAAAACAAAATGGCAATTTACTTATTAAAATGTAAAGTATGTCCCATTCTTTCTTTCTTTGTTCTCAAGTATCGCTCATTATACGGATTAGGAACTGTTTCAACAGGCACATTTTCTACAATCTCCAATCCATAGGCTTCCAAACCAACACGTTTTACCGGATTATTTGTCAAAAGTCTCATTTTGTGTACTCCCAGCTCACGAAGGATCTGTGCACCTACTCCATAATCACGTTCGTCAGCAAGATGTCCTAAGCAAATATTCGCATCAACGGTATCCATACCGTCTTCCTGCAACTTATAGGCTTTCATCTTTTCCATCAGACCGATGCCACGTCCTTCCTGATTAAGGTAAACCACCACACCTTTTCCTTCTTTTTCGATCATTTCCATCGCTTTATGCAGCTGCTCGCCACAGTCACAACGCTGCGAACCAAGGATATCTCCAGTAGCACAAGATGAGTGAACACGTACCAGGATAGGTTCGTCTTCACTCCACGTACCTTTAAATATAGCCATGTGCTCCAATCCGTTTGATTTCTGGCGGAAAGGAATCAGACGGAACATCCCGTGTTCAGTAGGCATGTTTACTTCCACTCCTTTTTCCACAATGGATTCCTGTTTCAAACGATAGACAATCAGGTCATGGATAGAGATCAGTTTCAGTCCATGTTCATCTGCCATCTGGCGGAGTTCGGGCAAACGTGCCATTGTTCCATCTTCACTCATGATTTCCATCAAGGCACCTGCGGGGTAAAGTCCTGCCAGACGAGCCATATCAATCGTAGCTTCTGTATGTCCGGCACGGCGAAGTACTCCTTTTTCTTGCGCGTACAACGGATTGATATGTCCGGGACGCCCGAAAGTAGCCGGTGTAGAAGTCGGATCTGCCAACGCCTGAATAGTAGCGGCACGGTCGGAAGCAGAAACACCTGTTGTACAGCCTTCCAGTTTGTCAATGGTAACCGTAAAAGGAGTTCCCAACACGGAAGTATTGTCACTTACCTGATGCGGCAAATCCAACTCCTTGCAACGAGACACTGTGACAGGTGCACAAAGCACCCCACGCGCATGCTTCAACATGAAATTCACTTTCTCGGGAGTTATCTTTTCAGCGGCAATAATCAAGTCGCCTTCATTTTCGCGGTCCTCATCATCCACTACTATGACAAACTTGCCTTCTTTGAAGTCGGCAATCGCATCTTCTATTCTATCCATTTTAATAGTCTCTTTCATAACACTTATTCATTGATTTTCTGTATGATGAATTGAATTTGTTCATTGTTCTTTATAATCCGTTCCATATCCTTAGCCAGACGAACGCGGAACGCCCAGATGCGGAAATAGAAAAATAAACCGATAGGGAAAATAACTCCGGCTACCAGATTCAACCAATATATATGGAACGGGCGCACATGAGCAGAAACGGAAATAACCGGATAATTGTTTAATGCACCGATCAAAGTGGCAGATTTCGTATTGGACATTTCTTCAACCAACGCTTCCAGCTTCTCATTGATAGCCATTACTTCGTTGTCATCTTCGCTTGACATCCACAATTTAAAGTAATTGGGTGCTTTTTCCAATCGTTTCTTGGCAGCATACGCTCTGCACTCTGCTGTGAGTTGTTCCAAATCACCAGTCAGACGTGGATAATCAGGATCATGGATAATCACTTCTTTCTTAAATATATGGCGTACACTACGGATTCCCATAATCTTCTTGAACCAGTTGATATAGGCATCTGCATTAAGCACAACAGAATCCTTATTCGATTTATAGGTAAGGAAAACTCCTAATGGGGCAAGGACCGCACTACTTGTCCACATTCCCATCCATACTATCCACTTACCGTCACGGGCCATTTTATATCCTGTATTATCAATGATATAGTAAATAATAAATACCAACACGGATACAATTACCGGCATTCCCAACCCTCCTTTGCGGATGATTCCACCCAATGGAGCTCCGATAAAGAAGAACAGCAGACAAGAGAGTGAAATCGTTATCTTCTTATGCCATTCCGTCTTATGTTTGCGAATACTATAATCGTTGTTCTCCATCGTGAATTTCTTGAACCCAAGATCGTTGGCCACATTCTCCGCCCGACTGACAGCAGAAGAAAGCACCTTCTGTTTCTGCGTTAAAGAGGCTACTTCGTAAAGGCTGTCCACATTATATTCATGGATATCCGCCTTTTCTATTTTGACCGTATCTTCTTTTGTCAATCCATAAGAAGGACGGAAATTTCCTTCTGCCACTTCCCTGTAATACTGTCGTCCGATACTGTCTCCCACAACCGTCATCGAGTCAATGGAACTCTGCAACTGCGCCATGTCCTTAGCACTGGACTGCTTACCCATAATCTCACCGTCAACCATATTGAAATCGGAATTAAACTCAATAATGGAATGTTTTTCCCTGAATTCCTCGCGTCGATAAGGTACATTCTCCGATTTCATACTTTGAGCTTTCAGATTCTCAAATAAATCTCCGCTATACAAATGCAGCCAAAGATGCTGTTTATCCGCGGTCATCTCCAAACGCCCGGAATCAGCATATATAATACGTGCTTTCTCAAAGCCATCTTTCATACTATAAATCAGCACATCATATAGCATACCGGTCTTCCGGTTCTTCTTAGCTACCTTTAAATTATAGTCCTTGATTTCAGAATAGAAAACTCCTTCCGGAATGTCCAACTCCGGAGATTTCTGTTTCATCGAAAGAATCAGGGTTCCCAATTTAGCCTGGGCAATAGGACCTACTACATTTTGGAAATAGAATGAGACACCGACAAGCCCGCAAACGAAGAAAGCAAGCGGACGCATGATTTTAAGGAGAGAAATACCTGCGGCTTTCATCGCGAGCAATTCATAACGCTCACCAAAGTTACCGAAAGTAATCAAAGAAGCCAGTAGCACAGCCAATGGCAACGATACTGGCACTAATGTTAATGCAGAATAAAAGAAGAATTGAGCCATAACGCTCATCTCCAACCCTTTTCCGACTAATTCGTCTACATATCTCCACAGGAACTGCATCATGAATATGAACAGACAGATGAAGAATGTACCAATAAAGAGCATCAAAAAACTCTTTACGATGAATATATCTAATTTCTTTATGCGTAGCATCTTAATAGGTTCGTGCAATTAGGATGCAAAATTAGCACAAAAAAAGGAGCATCGAAAATTTTTAGTTGAAAGTTAACTAAAAACCACAAGTTCTTCTTAATTTAGCTACTTGCGACTCCCACAATTCTTTCATATCGGCTACTTCATCCGGCTCTGCGAAATCGGTAATTTCCAACACATAGTCACTAGTCAGCTCATTATAAGTCATCTTGATTTCAAAATAATCGCGTTCGTTTTCATCATCCTGCCAACGGAAGCGGATAAAAGAGAAAGAGCGAATGGCAATAATTTCTGCTTTCCTCTGTTCTGTCTTGCCCCAATGAAACTCTACTATTTTATCGTCAGAAATAACTTTGTCTGCAAACCAGTCCTCCAACCCGGTCGGTGTGCTAATAGCTCCCCAAAGTATATTTTTAGATGTTGCATTCAACAAATACTCCAAATGAATCTTTTCCTTTTTCATAGCAATTTCGAATTGTTTTTACGTGTGCCAAGATAAATACTTTTTTCTAAATACACCGCATAAATCAGACACTTTATTTAATTATTCTTTCATTATCGAGCCTCAAACTCCCTGTTTATAGGGAAAACCAAGACCCGTATTAAAGAAAAAACACAAAAAAGTTATGAATTGTTTTGGAGATTATAAAAAATCATCTATCTTTGCACCCGCAATCGAGAAACGATGGCGGGATAGCTCAGCTGGTTAGAGCGCATGATTCATAATCATGAGGTCCCCGGTTCAATCCCGGGTCCCGCTACTTGATAAGAATAAGGCATTTGGGAGGCTTCCACTTCTGGGTGCTTTTTTCTTTTATACATCAATTGGTGGCGGTTTACACTATGGTTTACACCAGTGCAAATCATATATCAATCAGATTAAACATTATTCATTATTAAACATATCAAATTGACTTTACCCAAACAAGTTCCAGTCAATATTATCCTTCCCACTTATCCATTAAACCATAATACTCCAGTTTCATCCAAAGGGATATTTGAGCAATGATAGATTAACGCTAATAAGCAACTTTACATCATTTATTTAAGATTCCATTCTTACATTATGTTCACCCCCCCTTCTTTGTAATTTTGTAGTAGATAAATCAATCACTAATCTATTAACATTAATTCTAATATGAGAGTAACAGAGAAGACTAACACAATTCATTATTTACCACAAGAGATTAAAGAAACCAAACTCACAGAAGTAACATACCTACCTATTACAAGGGAAATGTTAGAACAACTATTCTCAAATTCAGCTAAGAAGAATAAGCATAAATTAGTTAAGAAGAGAAGGAGGTAATTAATAAGGCAGCAAATGAATGTTACTTCAAATGCTGCCTTTATTTGTTGGATTAAGAGGTCAACCTCTCTTATAGGTCATCTTAGCATAATGTTCAGATGTTTCATCCTTATCATGAAATTCAAGTACTAACTTATTGGAACTGATTTCAAGAACCTTTAAATCATACTGTTCATATTCATCTTCAATAAGAGTTATAACATTACCATTCACTTCCCATTTCTCAATACTCTGCGGGTTACTTGTACCGTCCAAATCATATTCACTGTAAGTACCGTCTTCTCTAAAGGTGAAGTTACCGAAATATTCACATTCATCTTTAGGCGCATGACTCCATGCTTCATCATCTTCGGGATATTCAGAATCCTTAATGAATCCTTCCTCATAAGTAAGTACCCAATGCCCTATAATCTTCTCTGCAAGAGGTCTGTTGTCCTCTTCATCGTCATCACTACAAGCAACGAAATTTACACTCATAATAATGGCTACTATAGCCATACCAATAAATCTTAATGTCTTCATCTTTAAATTGTTTTAGTTAATTAATAAATTATACATTAGGGTTCACCTCATTATCATTTAAATCACCACCGTTGAAATTCATATCAACATTCTCGTTTCCCATTGGAGTATCATCCTCTTTAACTCCTAAAGAAGAATCTGTAGTACCACCATTCACATTTACATTGACAGTAGTCATTACATTGCGTTTTACAGTAATTACCTCCTCAAACGTTTGGGTTGCTCCATTAGCCCGTTTCCATTTTAACCGTATGGTGAAGTCTTTAGTATAGTTCTCTGCTTGCCAACATTCATAAACCTCATAGAAGGTGTACATAGAAGAAGATTCCAATATATTATCGTCTGCTGATACCTCCACATTGGAATTTATGGAATGGTAAGAGTTATCATTTGTTGTAATACTGCTAATATACAGTTTACCGTCTACAGGTGGAGTTACTATAAATTTAAGTCCAAAGGCTGTACGTTTTAGATCTATATTAGCAACTCCGTCTTTAGTAGGAATATAATCGGTTAACTCGCCATAGAATCTATCTGTTTTAGGATAATTGCTTCTGACAAAACTTGACTCCGTACATACGTCCGTAGTACCATATTTAATGTAATCTAAATATCGGTAAGTCGTTGTTGAGACATGGAATTTATTAGTCAGTTGGGTAACTGTGTTTGCGTTATAATCTCCATTATAATTATCTCCAGACATAAAAGGTCTTCCATAATATCCATTCTTATCATGATAAATTATATCATTGTCATTCTGTATCATGGTACATTCAAACTTATACCTATATCCACTAATCAGGGATATAGTCATATCTTGAATGTTGTCAAACAATCCATAGGCATAATTATCATACCACGTATTTCCGTCCTTCTTATAATACACATTAATCCCATATATCTTCTTTGGTGCAACTTCTGTTCTGCTTAAAGGAGTTTCAGAAGTGGAGATAAACTCTCCGCCCAAATTGAATGAGATAGTGTAGGTTTCTTGGTTAGTCTGCTCCTTAGGTGGTAGTTCATCCTCATTATTACTACAAGAGAATAGAGTACTACTTCCTATGAGAAGCATACCAATTAATCTGAATATCTTCATTGTAATAATCTGTTTGTGCTTCTACGTTCCCAATAGAGAGCGTTAATAATTTAGATATAAGTGTGAGGAACACAACACGGAGTTGCACACTTCTTTGATAAAGAACTGTTGAGTAGTAAAATAGACTGCCTGTTTCTTATATACCTGTATTTATGCCAACCTGTTCCCTATAGTTGGTTACTACATACAAGAAGCGTGGGAACTATTGAATATTACCTAATCCGAGGCTCTGGACTGCCCAAACACAAGTAATAAACAATAGCCCACGCCAAACGATATATAGACTATCTAATAAGATAGGTATATAACATTGACGTGAGCGTTCTTGCTTATTATCCTTGTGTTTTGAAATTGTCCAGATTTCAGATTAAGGATAATATCTTAAACGCTCTTCGTTAACTATGTCCCTTCAGCCCTAACACATTAGGTATCTGAAATTGCTACAAAGTTACGAATTTACGTTTGATTAGCAAGAACTGTTGTTTATTAAATGTTGAGAGCTGTCTCTACTCAATAAATCAAGGTTGGTATGAAACTTGCCAAATCCCCATATAAGTAGAAATTCTGAACTTCCATACCAACCTAATTATCAGAAGCTAAGGCAATCATAGGTATTTAATAATTCCTCTTGCCTTAATCCCAAGTATCTCTTAGTAATTGACACACTGGAATGATTGAATAGCTCCATGAGCTTAACAAGTGCAAGCTCTGAATTATCACTGTTCATATTATAGACCTGTCTGCCAAAGGTCTTCCTAAGAGAATGACAACTGAAATTGCCTATATGCAACCTGTACTTCTTCTTAATCTCCTTCAACATGACATTGATTCTCTGAACTGTGTAGACTGTTCCCTTCTGACTTATCAATACAGGAGCATTTATGCCAACTGGATTTATATGCTCATAACAATCTCTGATATGTTGTTGTAGCTGCATGTTAATCCTAATTGTCCTTTGCTTCCCTGTTTTAATCTCTGTAATGGTAAACTCTTCTGCATCTAGTATCAGATTCCACCTTAAGGCAAGAATATCAGAAATTCTTAGACCTGTGAAGCAACCCAAAGCGATAAGAAGTGACATCTTATAATTATTATCTCTTGCCAACTTTCTTATTAAGTTCATTGCTTCGCTCCATTGCAGATAATCTGCTGTTGTACTTGAATATTTAAGTGACATAATGTTCTGTTTTATAGTGAAACTAATATAAGTGAATATTAATTTTAAACTGGAATATCTAACTTACTGATTATTAGCTAAACATTCACTAATTAACAAAGTGAATATTATACTACTAGCTATAGCTAATAAAGAGTACCTATATATAGTATATAGATACCCTTATTAGTACTTCATATACTACCTCAACATAATAATTTGAAATATTGATATATAGTCCAAATAATCATGAAGAAGAATACAATAGGTGAAACCGCACATGCAATAAAGAACATAATAGTCCAAAATATAACAGCGAATAATGCTACTAACATAAATCTCTAATTATTAATTAAGTAATGAATAAATTAAGGGACACCCTTATTATATGGATGTCCCCTATTAAATACTGTATAATACCACTAACTAAGAAACCATTGGTATTTGTCATCACCGTGTAAAGCGGAACATATACCCGTTGCAAGTTCTGTAGCATTATAGGCTCTATCCAAGAATGAATCTATATAGCTACTCTTATTTGCACCTGTGAGCAAGTTGTAGAACTTCCACATAGACAAATCATTCCCCAAGCTGCCAAAGTTCTCATCATTGATATATGCTTTAGCCACATTGTTAACCTGTGTATCAGTAAGCAGCATTTTAGGTATATCTTTCTGATAGCCTTGCGGTAATGACTGATAAAGTCTCATTCTGCCTAATAGTTGGCAGAACTGATGCTCCGTCATACTGGTATTGCCTAAAGACTGCATCAAATGTATGTGTTTGGCTGCATCGTATTTGTGGAACATCTCCAATACCGCTTGATATAAATCCCTTGTATTGGTAACTTCCAAGCAACTAAGATAACCGTCCGTAGATACACATAGATTTGTGCAAACCTTACAAGTAAAGCCAATAAACACTTTAAACCGCTCCGCACCCTTCTTTGAATAAAGATTGGTGTGGTTATAAGCTCTGACACCGCCAATAGTAAGTGTTAGCCTGTTACCGTGTACTGTCTCATAGATAGTAGGAACTTCAATAACAAAAGCGCACCTCTCGTAGTAGATAGTCTTGTCACTCTCTAATAACTGGTTGGCTGGCTTATGAATTGCTTCGGGAATCCTACCCTTGATTACATGAGAAACACGAATATCTGGCGATTCAATTTGTTCACCGCTAAAGAATGTATTGGTTGCATCCTGTACCGCTTCAATGAAAGCCACATGAGATAATGTAGCTTCGTTGTCCTTTGCGAATACGGGTATAATACAATCATTCCTTAGATGCTCCAAACTGGCTTCAATCGTATTGGCTTCAATGAATAGAGGTCGTTTCTGCTTAATAATTGGCTCTTCAATTATTACCGCTTCTTCTGCATATTCACCAAAGTTTCTACTAGTTCTTTGTACTGGCATAATCTGTAATGTTGATTCCATAATCTGATAAATTATTAAGTTAATATGATTAGTAAATACTGCATTTGAGGACAAAATGAGGGCTTAACATGAAGTTCTATTCATTCACTTATCTTTGTGCATCTTTATATGTAGACATATACAAATCGTTGATAAGTCCGCACATTTCAGAAGTTCAAAGCGTTTGTGGACTGAATAGCGATTCATGTTATCCTTTCATTTCTCCAATAATGGGTAAGGGGGTGTTTTAGGGTAACAATAAAGCTTAGCGCATGATATACATCTGATATATGTCAGCCTGTTCACTGACAAATCAAATATTTTACTCTATAGCTGCATAAAGTCTAAATAGAAACACGACCTAAATCTAAAGGGGCGGGGGTATGATTTTAGATACCCTATTCTTGGGTTGGGGTATATAATAAGAAACTCCAAACCGTATTAGTGGTCTGGAGTTTTACTCTTATTCAATCAAAGCCTTGATAGCCTTCTTGGTTCTTGTTCTCCTTAGTTGGCTTAATCCAAGATGCTGATATCCCTGTTCTAATATTGGGTCTCTCTTCATAAGGCTTTCCAACTCCTGCCGCTCGTTATCAGTCAGAGCGGATTTCTCCTTCAAGTCACAGAAGCGTTTGAGCCTGTCTCTGAATTGGGGAGTGGTAAGTATGCCTTTGATAATATTCTCGTCTGCGATACTCCATTCATACGTCTGGACTATTGCCATGCCCAACTGTCTGTAGCCTTCCTGCAATGCTTCTGCCGACCTGTACACTATACGTGTAGTCCAGTGTTGGTAGAGTTTTAACTGGGCAACCATGTCATTGACTTCATACCTGTCACCCTTCTTGATGATATATGTATCAGCCCCCAATTTCTTAAGTTCATCGTCCTGCTGTTTCTTTGCAACTTCCCCTAACTTGCTCTCATTCAATACCTGTACCCGTTCCTCTGCTGCTGCAAGCTCCTTAGCTATCTTCTGCTTCATTTCGTCAAACGGAAGGTAGTAGTTCATAACCTTTGGATTGAAGATATGGACTATCTTGTTTCTGAACGGATTGGACTTGGTTCTGATACGTCCTGCAATCTGGGGAATATCCATATCAATGCTGATTAGGGTATGCTTGTTGTAACCGTTGCTGACAATGAAGCATATTGCCGTTTCAGAATAATAATCCACTCCTTCAAACGCCTTACAGGTTACAAATGTAAACCGTTTGGCGGGAGCTGTTGAACTGGAAATCTCAAAACCTTCCAGTTTGTAATGGTTCTTCTCATCATCCGCACATATAATTCTGCAATCATCATTAGTCAGTCTGGCTTCTTCAAGTATCTCCTTAATCTCTCTTACGCTATTAACAAAGAAGTAAGCTTCTTCACTCTTAATCCCGTCCAGTACAAAGTAACCGTTGTCTTTATAATGCCTTATAATCTTGGCAGCCGTACTGCTTGAGCTCTTACATGGATAGGGGTAGATTGTAATCTTATCCACCGTCTTCCAGTCAGCCACGTACTCTGTCATTTCAGCAAAGACTTTGGGCTTGAACAGTTCTGGGATAGGGGTTGCGGTCAGGAAGCAATGGGATTTGAAGCATTTGAAGTTCTCTATGATTTGATTTATCACCATTGTCCTAAACCCGTACTGTTTTAACAGGTTGTGGTATTCATCCACAAGTATTTTAAATTCCAGTGGATTGATAACAGGAATCAACTTGTCAACCTTGTCATAAGTGCAGATTATCTTCTTCACTCCGTCCTTATCAAGAAACTTCCTTAACTTGATTTGCAATGTCTTAGTGAAACTGCCATACAAGCCGAACAGTCTGTTATTAATAGGACTTACGCCTGCTTGAATCTGTGACCTCTTCCAAGTAATGTCCTTACCATTCTTATCCTTAGGTGGATAACACTTATTAATTACTAACTCTGTCGTAGGTACGGCTATAATGTAATTCTCGTCATTGGTAAGTGCTATCGTAGTAGCACCACATCCTGTCTTCACCTTGTTGAAGATACAGTTCTCTGGGAAGTCCTCCATAATGAGGAAGCCGTCCCGCTCTTGAATTTCTAACTTTACCATAAGTTATCTTTTGTGATTTTAAATATGTTACCTGTGCCCCTAATTATTGGACTTTAAATAATCCTAAACTCTGAATATTGGGGTAACTGACCGTTTTATATAGGGATAATTCACCACTCTTTGGAGATTCCAACTTTATCCCCACTTCTGCTTGGTGATTGGAAAACAGCTACCTGTCACCTCAATAATCAGACTTTAAGTTACTCTCAGCTTCATTTATTAGGGTAACCCGTATTATTATATAATGGAAATTCACCACTCTGGAAGAATCTGGAGTAGAAGAGCCTACCTGTCACATAGGCTCTTTACATGGTCAGACTTCTTCCGCTTCCAGATAAGGAATGTCCTCTGTGTCATCATTGGCGGTCACTTCCTTGCTGTCTTTAATTGAGATGACAGTAGTAGGGCGATTGTACCGTTCTCTTATCTTCTCAAACTGTTCCATTACTAAATTCTCGTCCAGATTTCCGTGTGTATTGAACATTGCCGCCTTGTCGTTCTGTGTAATGGACTGGAATATCTTGACAGCTTCCTTGACGTCTCCTGTAATTGTCTTGATATTATTGAATTGGTTACTTAAGTATCTCTTGGCAATATCCTTGTCATCAAAGCCTTTATCCTTGCAGATTTGGATGAACTTGTTACCTATCTCCATGTTATAGGCTGGAATGATAGGCTTCTTCACCTTCTTCCCCTTCTCATCCTTACCAGAGCATAATAAAGAGAAGTCAGACTTTGATATAGCGTTATTATTGCCACAAAAGATAAGGTTCAGTGTTGAGATTGGATAACCGTCTGGGTTCTTCTCGCTCTTTATTAATTCGTTGTACCGTTGCAGAAATTCATTGTCTGGGTTAATATTGGCTGCACCACGCACATAGTCTGGGGTAGTCCATTCCTTCTTGGTAATATTAATCTCGTTGATATATTCTGCAATAGTTTCATTCCCTTGCAGTTCAACTTCAATGGCGGGTACATTTATTGCTTCCTCTCCGTTCTCCGCTGCCCATTCATTATAGAGGGATGCGGCAATGGTTCTGTGCTGACCGTCCAATACAAGGAAGTATTTGGCTGCATCTTCTGGATTTATATCCTGTCCGTTAATGTCAACCAGACGAATGTCACCTGTTGTGATTACATCTTCTGCCTTAACGACCTGTACCATTTCTGCCTTTCTATAACCCTTGACCTTCATCATGGCTAATATCTTCTCTACATTGCCCAAGTTGATGGCACGGTTAATACCTTTAGCAAAAGCTACGTTTCTTACTTCATTATTTGCAACAACTTTAACTTCTAAATAAATCTTCTTCATGATAGTTTAAATTTAAATTAATAATTAAGTTTATAAATTGGTGCAATCTTCAACTTGGCGCCTTATCGTTTCTGATTACATTGCAAAGGTGAGGAATAGTCGGAAGGTGTGTTATAAAGAATAGAAGGCGATTTGAAGTGCATTCTTTAGATGTAAGAATATCAGCGAATTAGCTAATTTAAAGACATAAAAATAACTACCACGTGATTACATGGTAGTCTGTAAGGATTGGTGGATTATTAATTACCAGAGATGTTCTGTAGACTGATTATTGGGTGAGAAATTGTAGTCTTCTGTCTGTTTGGTCTTCCATTGCGGTTTATAGCCTTGTTTCACCAAATAGGCTATTGCTGCATTGGTGTAGTTCTCATCATTATTGAAACTGCCTGCTTCAAATAATAATTCCATGTAGTCTAAAGTCATACGTATCTGTTCACTCTTGGTCTTTATTGAGGAATATCTTTGTAACAGGTGGAATGTACCATACATGATTAGATTATGGGCTGCATTATTGGCTTTCCTGCCCTTCTTCTGTGAATATACTTCCTTCAATTCCTGTTGGGCTTCTTCCAAACTGTTTACTCCTAAATAGATGTGAAGGTAGTTATCCAATAAATCACTCAGCCAATAGCAAGAGTTATCAAGAGTAATCTTCTTAACTCCGTTATCAATGGTTATAGGACTGAATACCCTTAGCTCCTTCTTCTTGGAAGGTGAGTATCTCTTGGTATTCAGCAACTCATATAGCTTTAGCATTTCTGGACGGACTTGTTCCAGATAAGGCAGTGTGTTCTCTGATATGACAACTTCTGTGTAAAGTTCACCATTCTTATACTTCTCATATATGGCAGCTACAACAAGCATACTTATTCCAATTACTCCGTCATTATCAGTTTCACCATGCTTCTGTAATAAATCAATCAGCCGTTCCAATAAATTATCACTTGGCAGAGTGATAAGTATATTGTGTTCTGAATCCATAATGAAGCTACTTGGATTAAACGCCTTACTGGTAGAAGTCGATTTGGGAGCATACCGTTTATAATCAAATACTCCGTTATCTACTGCGATAGTGTTTAGAAATGAATAGTCTGTCATGTAGTTCTTACAAATATCTTCACTGATTCCGTTGGGATATTCATGGTAGTAAGTAGCTGACAGTTCATTCTCAAACATGGCACGCTTATAGCCAAAGTATTCCGTGAGTATGGGTTCTATCTTCTTTAATTCTGGAATTGGTAGTATGTAATCTCTCATATCGCTTCTTATTAGTGCTGTAAAGTTAACAAGAATAATCCCACCTGCAATAATTGCAAGTGGGATTAATTGAATGTACTATAATAAGTTCTTCATTGCATCATCTATCTGTTCGTTATCGAAACTATCCAAATAAAATTGCGTAGTTGATAAACTCGTATGCCCTAATGCTTCACTTATAATAGCAACATTGACTCCAGAACGTTTCAACACTGTGGCGAAAGAATGGCGGGCAACATAGGTCGTCAATGGAATATTTAACCCTAAAAAGCTACCAATCTTCTTAAGATTCCTATTAACTCCTTTAGTAACCTTACGGATTCTATCATATTGTTGTATCTCCGTTATATGAAATTTCTTATCTAATATTGGGAATATATAATCACTAAGAGAATAACCTTCATTCTTATACTTATTAATTATTTCAATAGTCTGAGGCAATAATCTAAATGTAATACCTTGCCCAGTCTTATGGCGTTTAAAACATATTCTATCATCTATAATATTAGAATAGGTTAAATACGCCATATCTATCATATTAATTCCACACCCAAGATAACTAAACACAAACAAATCTTTACTCAAATATAGTAATGGGCTATAGTAAGTAGTAATATTACTTAAATCCAGTGCCAAGACTTTAGCCATTTCCGACTTGCTGATAGCACGTTTAGTCGTCTTCTTATTAAAATGCGAAACCTTAAACTTCTTAAACGGATAATATTTCTCATCTACAATATCATCCTCTATCGCTTTATTATAGACAGCTCTTAGCGTCCTAAACCGAATCCCCATAGTATTATCAGAATTACCTCGTTCTCTTAAGAATCGTTCATACCGTTTCAACCAAGCAACATCAATATCAGTAAAAGGAATACACAGATTTACAGCGAAGGTCTTCAATGAATTATAGCAATGCGTATAAGATTTAGCATTTCCTAAACGCTTCTCATTAATCATTAATTCTATAATATTCCGTATATATGTATCAACATCTGATTTATTCTCTTTCTTCTCAACTTTACTTATCAAAGTTTGAGGAGTGAAACTCTTACCTAAAGCTCTTAATTCAAATATCAAGTTTAAATATTTCTGCTTCTCTTGAGATACAATCTTTAAAAGCCATTCGTAGTTAGGGTGGCTTCTCTTAGGTTCCTCTTTATTATAATTCCATAAACTATCCAGAACAGACAAACCCAAAGATTTATAAGCCCTCTCCTTCCCTTGAGTTATTCGTATCATTAATGGATATTCACCATTAGATAACTTCTTAGATTTAAAACAAACAATACTTACAGTAGCATCCATATAAGATAATTATTTATTATCAAGATATGGTTTACACTATGGTTTACACCAACAGTAAATTATCCTCATAAATTATTAGTCCAAACTAACAATGCGCAAGACATACCAAACGCTAAGCCATTAATTATAAATAAGTTATATAGCGAAGCTGGTAGCTTTCAAAGGCGTCAGCCTTTGGAAGACGCAGATTCATAATCATGAGGTCCCCGGTTCAATCCCGGGTCCCGCTACTTGATAAGAATAAGGCATTTGGGAGGCTTCCACTTCTGGGTGCCTTTTTCTTTTTATCTCTTCGCGAAATCATTGTGAAATCTTCAATTACATTTCTACCAGAAGCCAACGTTGAACAATAAAAATAGCCTCAACTTACAAAAAATTGAGGCTATCGAAATATCATTTAAAAAGTTTTTCTATTCCCATTCTATAGTCGCATTAGGTTTCGGCGACATATCATAACAAACGCGATTTACATTCTTCACTTCTTTCAGAATACGGTCTGTTATCTTCATCAGGATAGGCCAATCAATCGGCTCAATAGTAGCCGTCATAGCATCCACCGTATTGACAGCGCGAATAATAACCGGCCAATCAAAAGAACGAGCATTATCACGTACACCCACAGATTTAAAATCAGGCACTACTGTAAAGTATTGCCATACTTTTTTATCCAGTCCGGCAAGTTGGAACTCCTCACGCAGAATGGCATCGGATTCACGCACTGCCTCCAAACGATCACGTGTAATAGCACCTAAACAACGTACACCCAAACCAGGTCCAGGGAACGGTTGACGGTAAACCATTTCATAAGGTAAACCTAACTCCAAGCCACAAGCACGAACTTCATCTTTAAATAATTGGCGCAATGGTTCTACAAGTTGGAATTTTAAATCTTCGGGCAAACCACCTACATTATGGTGAGATTTCACCATTTTAGCCGTTTTCGTTCCACTTTCCACAATATCCGGATAAATAGTACCTTGACCTAAGAAATCAATACCGTTCAGCTTACGCGCTTCTTCTTCGAACACACGAATAAACTCGCCACCAATAATTTTACGTTTCTGCTCCGGATCTTCTACACCAGCCAACTTATTCAGAAAACGATCGGTTACATCTACATACACAAGATTTGCCTTCAACTGGTTGCTGAATACCTCAACCACATCTTCAGACTCTCCCTTACGCATCAAACCATGATTAACATGTACGCATACCAGATTGTTACCAATAGCTTTCAGAAGTAAAGCAGCTACCACAGAGCTATCAACTCCACCCGACAGGGCCAACAATACTTTCTTATCGCCCACCTGACGCTTAATCAATTCTATCTGGTCATTGACAAAGTTCTTCATGTTCCAGTTAGCTTCAGCTTTACAAGTATCGAAAACAAAAGACTTTACTGCAGCCTTTATAGCCTCGATATCATCTGTAAATTCTGCCAACTTCACTTCACAAGTTGCTTTATCATGCCCTGCAGCCATGACAGGAATTCCCAAAGTATAGATAGCCGGATTTATATCAATAGCAACGCCATCGATTACATTATTCGGGCCACCATTGATAATAATACCCTTTACATTGGGCAATGCTTTCAGTTCTTCTACTGTGATATCGTGAGGATAAATCTCACTATAAACTCCTAATGCACGGATGGCGCGAGCCAATACCGTATTCTCATGACTACCCAAGTCAAGGATAACAATCATATCCTGCTTCATCTGATTTTGGTTGTTTTTAAGTTATTGTATTGTTATTATTCACTATCATTTTTCAAACGGTCTGCAAATATAAAGATTTTTAGAGAGACTATAATGCATTGATTCTCTAAAGTTTCAGAACAGAGTAACGTTTTTTGCTGTAATATTATTCCAAATAAAAAAATGATGTTACAAACAGGCAGCAAGAACAATATTTTATAAAATAAGGAAAGGGCTATTTCTCTATAACAACATTATTATTGTTGTATGAACTAAAGAAAAAAGTAGCATTCACAAACACTATAGGGTTTGAAAGGCTGCTTTTATCCTAGATATTTTATACATTTGCTGCATAAAACATAATATTTCACCATGAACGAAGAGAAAAGTTCCTTTATAAAAGGTATAAATGAGCAACGCCCAACCGCTTATCATCAGCTTTATAATGAATATTATAAAGCATTGGTGTTGTATGCCATCAACTTTCTCTCTTCCCAACAAGCTGCCGAAGATATTGTACAGGATCTTTTTGCAACTATGTGGGAAAAGAAAATGAGATTCTTATCATTGCCTTCTTTCCGAACTTATCTTTATAATTCTATACGAAATGCCTCTCTTAATTATTTAAAACATCAGAATGTAGAATCTCTCTATCTTGAACGCTTGGCAAGCACTTATCGAGAAATCACAGAAGAAGAAGATACCAATGAAGAAGAAGTATACCGACTACTATTTCGTGCTATCGATAAATTGCCAGCACGCTGCCGGGAAATATTCCTATTGCATATGGATGGAAAAAAGAATGAAGAAATAGCTACTGTACTAGGAATTTCGATCGAAACAGTAAAGACACAAAAGAAAAGAGCTATACAATCTATCAAAGAACAGATGGGCACATGCTACTTCTTGCTCCCCTTATGTGACATTTTGTATAGTTCGAAGTTTTTTTCGTAATCAAAATAATCTTTTTTAGAAAGTTTGTACCTCTTTTTAATCTTCATGTTGTCTTATTAACAAATGATAAGACAATAGATATATGAAAATAAAATCTGGTACAGAAGAATTAATAGCCAAATATCTCCTCGGTGATATTACAGAGCACGAGAAAAAACAACTTGACAATTGGATCAAGACCTCTCCACAACACGAAGAGTTTTTCAATCGTTTACGAACAAGCGCATCGTTTCGTAAGCGTTACGAGGCATATACACAGATTAACTCACACCAGGCATGGAAACATTTCAAAAAGAAATATTACCAAGTATCAGTCACATCAATTCTCCTAAAATATGCAGCTATTTTAATATTACCTATAATAATAACAGCAGGAGGATGGTACTTTTATACTGCTTCTGAAAAACAAATATCTGACAATCTAGCCTTAGGAGATGCCATACAGCCAGGAATTCCTAAAGCGACATTAATTTTAGCCGGGAATGACAAGCAATCACTTACTCCAACATATCCAACACCAGTTAAAGTTAATCATTCCACAACTGCTATAGCTCAAAATGGTGCGCTCATCTATCCATCAACACCCAATATAAATATAGATATACCTCAAAAACAGCAGCCTGAAACAGTAGAAAAAAACACATTAACAACTGAACAAGGAAACGAATTCAGAGTAACCTTTGAAGATGGAACAACCGTACACCTCAATTATAATACAGAAATACGGTATCCTGTAAGGTTTAGTAAGTCTAAACGCATGGTTTATCTAAAAGGGGAAGCCTATTTTAAAATAGCCAAAGATACTCGTCCTTTCTACGTTGTCACTGACCAAGGAATAATCAAACAGTATGGTACAGAATTTAATGTTAATACATTCGCCTCTGGACGAACAGAAGTCGCATTAGTGAAAGGGAGTATCAGTATTATTCCTCAAGGAAGTACACAAGAACAACTCATAGAGCCGGGCCAATTGGCACACATTGAACAGAAAGGTAACAATATATCTATATACAATGTAGACCTCACTCCCTACATAGCATGGAATGAAGGACGACTTATTTTCGAAAATCGTACTTTAGAAAATATTGTCGAAATTCTAGAACATTGGTATAATGTTAATATTTCCTTTGGCACTTCCGAGCTTAAACAACTGCGATTTACTGGTAATATGGATCGTTATGCCACAATCAGCCCGATATTAAAAGCAATAGCACGTACTACGAATTTACAAATAAAAATAGAAGGAAGAGAGATTTTAATCACAGACAATTAATTACTAATTAAACAAGAAGAAAGAATGAGAAAGACAAAAAGTAGAGAAAGAATCCGAATACTTTCTCTGGTAGTAGTATTATTACTATTACCCACAATGATGTTTGCCATTCCAGAAAGTGGCAAAAAAGTAACTTTAAATCTGGAATCTGTCACTGTCAAAGATTTTTTCGATGCTTTAAGACAACAAACCGGATTAAGCTTTGTCTACAATACAGAACAGACAAAGTCACTGAAACCCATCACTATCCATGTAAAAGATGAAACTGTGGATAACGTACTACGTACTGTTCTTAATGGTACAGGGCTTACTTATAGTATGGAAAGAGATATTGTTACCATCTCTAAAGTGGAACAACAAGGGGATAAACGTTCCGCAACCGGTATTGTATCAGATGAAGAAGGATCCCCCCTGCCTGGTGTTAATGTTGTGATTAGTGATCTTCAACGATTTGCCATAACCGACAACAATGGTAAATATAATATAGAGATTCCAACTAATACCGCATGTACTATCACCTTTTCATATATCGGAATGTCTACTCAACAAGTGATGATTAATAGTGGTCGGAATGATGTACGAAAAAATATTACTCTAAAAAGTGATACTAAATTAGATGAGGTTATCGTTACTGGAATTTATACTCGTAAAGCGGAAAGTTTTACTGGAGCAGCAACTACTATTTCGAGCAAAGATCTGATGCGTGTCGGAAATCAGAATGTGTTCCAGAGCTTGAAAAATCTGGATCCTACAATATACATTGCAGATAATTTTGATATGGGCTCCAATCCCAACAGTGTTCCGGATATGTCAATGCGTGGAACTTCCAGTTTTCCAACGACAGAAAGCAGTTCTTTGCGCAGCAACTATCAAAATCAACCCAATCAACCTTTATTCATTCTTGATGGTTTTGAAACAACTGCTGAAACAATAATGGACATGGACATGAACCGAATTGAAAGCATTACAATTTTAAAAGACGCCTCAGCAAAAGCTCTCTACGGTTCTAAAGCAGCCAATGGTGTAATTGTTATTGAAACAAAACGTTTAACCGGAAATCAACAGCGTATTACGTATAATGGTAGTATTTTTTTGGAAATGCCAGATTTAACCAGTTATGACCTTTGTAATGCATTTGAAAAATTGGAAGCAGAACGTTTAGACGGAGTATATACAAGTAGTAGCGCCAATACACAAATCCAATTAGATCAATTATATAATGGACGACGAAAACTTGCATTAGAAGGATTAGATACATACTGGTTATCCAAGCCACTTCACACTGGCATAGGACATAAACATAACCTAAATATAGAATTAGGCGATTCCCAAAATTTACGTGCAATCTTAGACCTTACTTATAATCAGATTACTGGGGTTATGAAGGGATCTGACCGCCGCAATATATCGGGTGATATAAATTTATCATACAGACATAACAAACTATTACTAAAGAATATCCTATCAATCATATCTAACAAAAGTAATGAGTCCCCTTATGGAGAATTTAGCGAATATTCCAGAATGAATCCATATTGGCAAGCAACTGATGAAAATGGGAATATAGTTCAATGGGTAGAACAAATTGGCTCAACATCAACCAAAGTAGCTAACCCTATGTATAATTCTATTATCGGAACCAGCTTTACTTCCAGTTATTTACAATTCACCAATAATTTTTATGCAGAATGGCAAGTTGATAAAAATTGGAAAGCAACAGCACGTATAGGAGTCTCTGAAAAACGAAATGATATGGATGATTTCTATCCCGCCTCACATTCCATTTTTGCAAATGTTAATGATATACTTAAGCGTGGTAAGTATATTATAGAAAATGGTAAATCCAGTTCTATTTCCGGAGACTTGAATATAAACTATAATAATCAATTTGGTAAACATACTATCTTTGGAAATGCCGGTGCCTTTATCTCCGGAGAAAAATCATCAGCATATCGACACACGGCAGAAGGTTTCCCCAATAATCAGAAGGCAGATATTTCATTCGCAAAACAATATGCAGAAAACAGTACCCCTACTGGTTATTCCACAATTAACCGTGAAGCCAGCTTCCTATTAGCCGCTTCGTATGATTATGACAATCGTTATTTAGCCGATGCAACTGTGCGGGAAAGCGCATCTTCCTTATACGGTTCAGATAACCGTTGGGCTAATAGCTGGTCTTTTGGTATTGGATGGAATCTACACAATGAAGCCATCTTGAAAGGTGTTGGATGGATTAAACAGTTAAAACTTCGGGCCTCGATTGGTTTGACTGGAAATCAAAACTTTGATACCAACGCAGCAATTGCTACATATAATTATTACACAGGTGTCGTATATGGAGGCTTAGCTGGCAAATTTACAGGAGCTTATTTAGCTTCCATGCCTAACTCCAAATTAAAATGGGAACAGAAAAAGGATCATAATATAGGAATTGATATGAGAGTTGCCGGATTATCCCTTTCTGTTGACTATTACTCAGCAGATACCAAAAATATGTTAACCGATGTAACAATCCCAACTTCTACAGGATTCGCAATAGTAAAAGATAATTTAGGATTGGTACGTAATTCTGGAGTTGAAGCTAAAGCTAATTATACAATATGGCAAGGAAAAGAAGGTTTTGTAAATGTATATGGAACATTTGCCTATAACCGAAATAAAATAATTCGTTTGTCAGAGAGTATGCGGGCTTACAATGAAAAAATGATGAAACAAGCAGAAGATAATAATACCTCTGCACCTGTATTAATGTATCAAGACGGATTATCTATGAAAACAATATGGGCAGTCCCTTCAGCCGGTATTGATCCACAAACCGGACAAGAAATATACATTAAAAAAGATGGTACCTACACTTATACTTATTCAGCCAATGATATGGTTGCTGCTGGTAACTCCGATCCTAAGTATCGTGGTACAGGCGGTTTCACAGCCGAGTATAAAGGTATCGGATTAAGCGCTACTATAAGTTATCTTGCTGGCTGTCAAATGTATAATTCAACCCTCGTCAGTCGGGTGGAAAATGCAAATATTGCTTACAATGTGGATCGCCGATTGCTAATTGGTCGTTGGACTACTCCCGGACAAGTAACACCATACAAGAAATTTAATTCTGAAACAACCACACGTGCTACCACTCGCTTTGTACAGGATCGGCGTGAATTATCACTCTCTTCCATCAGTGCATATTATGAGTTTCCCAGTTCCATTTATAGGAAATTAAGTATGCAACGCCTGCGTTTATCATTCTATTTAAATGATATTGCAACGTTCTCTTCTATAAAAATAGAACGAGGTTTAACTTATCCTTTCGCAAGAAATATGTCGTTCTCATTAACAGCCACTCTCTAAATTTTATAAAGATGAAAAAATACATATTAATCCTATTAACATCCGTAGTAACATTATCCTCTTGCAGCGACTGGTTCGATGTTACTTCAGGATCTGAAATTCGAGAAAAAGATCATTATAGCACTCTAGCCGGATTCCAACAATCTTTAATAGGTTGTTATATTAGCATGACAGACAATGCCCTTTATGGTAAAGAATTATCCTGGTATGCAATTGAAATATTAGGTCATCAATTTAATCCTGTGACTTCCAATTCAAGTAATAGTAGAGAAATGCAAGAATATGAAAAATTCAATTACGACCACACACAAATATTCTCGGACATCGAAAATATCTGGGCTAAAGCATATTCTGTAATAGCCAATGCCAATGAAGCATTAACTAATATGGAAGGACAGGAGTCAAGTCTGAACGAAGTCTATTATCATGTTATCAAAGGAGAACTTCTTGCCATTCGTGCATATATGCATTTTGATCTGTTGCGCCTATATGGATATGGTGATTGGAAAAACCGTTCCGCAGAACTAAATTCTAAAAAAACGATTCCATATGTAACAACTTTATCATCGATCCCAACTCCTCAACGCACAGGAAAGGAGACACTTCAAATGATTATCAACGATTTGGAAGCCGCAGAAAAATTATTAAAGGAATACGACCCGATCACAAAAAAACATCCGGCTTCTTATTACACAAGTATAGATGCAGATGGTTTCTTCAAAGATAGAACTTTACGACTCAATTATTATGCAGTCAAAGCATTGGAAGCACGTGTATATTTATGGGAAGGCAGTAAAGAAAGCATAGACAAAGCTTTAAATGCTACTGAAGAGATAATCACAGCTATCGGTGATAATGGAATTGTTATGGACGATATGTACACTTACTCCTACCTGTTACCAGAAATTTCTCAATCTAACCGTTCTCTAGCATCCGAAGCTTTATTTAGCCTAAATGTTTCAGACGTTACGTCCAAAATTACCTCATATATAATACCCAACTTCGTCAACACAGACTATACAGCTATGTATATATCTCCAACAGATGTTGAAAATATATATGAAGGCATAAATTCAGATGTTCGTTTCACACGAATGTTAGATCAAACCCAAAGTGATTCCAGAGGATATGTCCCTATGAAAATTCATCAAGCAAGTTTAGACGAATTCAATAAGAACCGCTTGTCTCTAATACGCTTGCCTGAAATATTCTATATTGCTGCAGAATGCTATGCAACAAGTGCAACCCCAAATCTTGACATGGCATTACAAAGGCTAAATAAGATTCGCGAAAACAGAGGTATCAGCACCCCTCTTGAAAATCTAAATGCAGATCAAATCATAAAAGAAATACAAAAAGAATATCACAAAGAATTCATTTCCGAAGGTGTCATGTTCTATTACTATAAGCGAACAGGGTGTAAATCCATTCCTAATTATAGTGAAGAGATGACAGATACGCAATATTTATTGCCTTATCCTACCTTCGAAATACAATCCGGTCGTGTACAATAAACAATATTAATATGAAAAAAATAATTATAAAATCAGTCTTAGCGATAAGCTGTTTCTCTTTATGCCTCATTAGTTGCGGCAAGGAAGAAATACCATATTTTGACAGTCAATATAATGCTGTCAGATTCAATTCTACGAATGAGTACGATGCAGAAACCGACATATTTAAAGGGAATTATTCTTTTCTGGAGAATCCCTTTGATGAATATGGTGAATATGAATTGCCTTTAGTTTTGGTCGGAAATGTATCGACAGAAGACCGTACTGTGAATTATGTAATCAATGCGGAGGAAACCACTGCCCCCGAAAACAGTTATGAAATAACTGCTGCAGTGATTCCCGCAAATAGTTTAAAAGGAACAATAAAAATAAGGCTGTTTAATACTGATGAAATACAAAATGGAGCATCATATAAACTTTATATCCAGCTAAAGGAGTCATCAACTCTAGGGTTAGGACCTAAAGAATATATCACAGCAACAGTAAGTTGGAACAACAATATCATTGCCCCTCCGGCAACTGAACGATATGTATGGATGACATATAATTCACTAATAAAGTCATCTCTAACTCCAACTTCTTATTCTACAACGGCTTATAGTTCCAATGCTTTAAAAACAATTGTAACAGCTTTAGACTGGGATGATTGGGACGATATGACTGCGCATCCTGACCAACCACAGAGACCAACATATTTTACATATAAATATCTCGCCAATTATAGATTATTCGTAACCGACAAATCATATGAAGCTTATGCTGCAAAATTAGCGGATTATCTAAAAAAGTATCAGAAAGAACATCCCGATGCCCCCCTAGTTCATAACGAAGGTAATTTGAAAGGACAAATTATAGAAGCCAGAACATATTAATTTATATAATTCTATAAAATTATGAAGAAAAATAATATAACTCAATTAATAATATTACTGCTGCCTAATATTCTCTGGTTTACTTCTTGTTATGAGGATAAAAGTTCATTTGTAACAAACCTTATTCCAGAAGTACAAATTAGTATAAACGATAAGAATCAAGAAAATTCAATATACGTAGGTTATCAATCTCCTGTCGATATTGTACCATCTATTACCCAAGATGGTTTTGATGGTTCTAATTTGCGCTATGAATGGGCTGTAACCGAGGAACCCTCAACTAGCAATCCTGTTTATGAAATTATTGGTACAGAAAAAGACTTTCATGGTATTATAAATCGTCCTATATCAAATGGAGCCTATACGTTAAAATTGACTGTAACAGATGTAGCAAATGATAACTTACAATATATTTATTCTTGGGAATTATATGTACAAAGTAGCTTTCTAGACGGATTGTTAATCGCAGATAGTGAAAACGGAACAACAACAGATTTTACTTTGATTAACAATTCTCAAATAACAAATCAATATACAAAAGAAGAAAGAATATTTCGTCACATACTAGAAACTGCTAATGGAGCAGCATATGATGAATTATTGACTTCATTAACCTATGAGGTGATGGGGAACACAGCAATACTTGGTAGTTCTCACTTAAATCAGATTTGGGCTATTTCTTCCACAGGAAAAAGCATTCGTTTCAACTGTGAGGACTATTCAATAAACGGGACATGGGAAGATGAAAAAATATTTTTATATTGCCCCACCGATTTCCAAGTAAAATCTTATATTCGTTCTTCACAACTTTTCATCGCTTATACAAATAATGGACTATATTCATTCTTAAACGTAGCAGGTAACAAATTCTCTATGCCTAATTCTGTTTTTAATGGATTTGAAATCAATAACAATGTATATGCAGCAAATTCTTCATTTAGTATTGGTGACAATCATTTAGTATGGTTAGATAAACCCAAAGGTGCCTTTTATTCCTTAAATGGCACGAGTTATAACACATGTACTCCGTATATCTCAAATCCGGATTTCGATCCTAATGACATGGGGAGTCAAACAGCTATTGCCGCAACAAGTTCTCAAGATGGCTCATTGGCCACTTTCTTACTTAAAGACGATAATAGTGGAAATTATGCTATTTACACTTTAAGCCAATATAAAGCAGAAGAAGGCTACTATGAAGATCCTGATAATTGGGATGGATGGGTAGTTACCTCACCAGAACAACCAGCAGCTGCAAAAAACAAATATATTATTCCAGCGGCAGGCAAAAACTTATTAGACAAAGCTGTATCTATTTTCTTCGGACATACAAATAATGTATTATATGTAGTAACAGATGCAGCTATATACTCATTTACTTACGGTATGGGAAATGAAGTATCTGTCTCCACCACCTCACAGTTTACCCCCAGTAACGGAGAAAAAATTACAAAGGCCAAGTTATATCAACAAGGGCAATATACCAATCAAATTAATGTAATGACTGGTAATCCACCAACTATTGCCCCAAATGCATGGAATAACAAAGCCCTCATTATTGTGACCCAATCCGCAGAATTTAACGGAAAAGTCTCAATTGTTCCGATGAAACAGGCCGGTGCAGGAACCTTGGATATTTCTAAAGCCCTAATCTATGATGGTTTTGGTAAAATCCTAGATGTAACAACAACCGGATATTAATCTAATTTCATAAAAATACATTAAAGAACTGATATGAGAAAAAAAATCCTCTTACTTGCAGCAATGGTGGTAGCTTCGTCTACCACCATTGACGCACAACGTAGATTCCCGTTTTTCTGGAAAAAAAAGAAAGCTAAAACAGAACAGATAACTCCGGCTAAAAAAGAAAGTGAATATGACAAACTATTCAAGAAAAAGCATGAAATAGCCAAAGGACTGATTACTCTCCATCTGCTGGATGGAAAAGTATATTTTGAACTTCCTGTGGATTTAATTAATAAAGATATGCTTATTGGTTCCACCGTTACCAGTATCTCTGATAATGGTAATGCAGTAGTTGGTTCCAAGCCGACCGATCTTCTTCACGTAGTATTCACACGCAATAAAACACATGTACAGTTACGTCAGGTAAACACTGACTATATTACTGGTAACACACAAATTGATGAAGCTTTACGCAAAAGTACACTGGGAGCAATTTTAAGCAACCAAAAGATTCAAGCATACAATAATGACTCTACTGCTATCGTTTTTGATATGAGCAGCGTCTTCCTGGGCGACAATAAAAAGATGAGTCCCTTCGACAAAAATTCTATTTATGGAATGTACAATCGTACAGAGAATTATCAATCCGACTGCTCGTACATTTCACAAATCAAGGCTTTCAAAGATAATGTTTCTATTAAAAGCTGTCTGTCATATACATTCTCTGTCAGCAATTCACAAGGAACATCACTCATAAAAGACCGTCCATTCACCGCAGAAATGACACGTTCCATCATGCTGTTAAAAGAAAAGCCTTATCGTCCACGTATGGCAGATTACCGGATCGGTGTATTTTTTACCGGACGCGAACAACTAGGCGAAGGAGCTAAAACGACCGTACCCGTTTACTATGCCAATCGATGGGATATACAACCGTCCGACACCGCCGCCTACTTACGTGGAGAGAAAGTGAAACCCACTAAACAGATTGTCTTCTACATCGATAATACTTTCCCAGAGAAATGGAAACCATATCTGCGGGAAGGAGTCACCCAATGGAATGAATTATTTGAACAGATTGGATTCAAAGATGTTGTAGCAGCCAAAGATTTCCCGACAGATGATCCGGAATTCGATCCCGACAATATCAAATATTCATGTGTCCGCTATGCTCCATCAAGCATTGAAAATGCAATGGGACCATCATGGGTAGACCCGCGAAGCGGAGAAATCCTGAATGCCTCCGTATATCTATATCACAATGTCATCAAACTTATCAGCAACTGGTTGTTCGTGCAAACAGCACAAGCCGATAAAGATGTACGCACAGTCAATATTCCGGATGAAATGGTTGGAGATGCGTTGCGCTATGTACTTTCACATGAAATCGGGCACTGTTTAGGGTTTATGCATAACATGGGAGCTTCTTCCACCTTCCCGGTAGATTCTTTACGTTCACCGGAATTCACACAGAAGTATGGTACCACTCCTTCCATCATGGACTATGCACGCTTCAACTATGTAGCACAACCTGGCGATAAAGAACGTGGCGTTAAATTGACTCCTCCCCGCTTTGGTGAATACGACAAATACCTCATTAAATGGACGTATACTCCAGTATTCAATGTTAATTCTGCAGAGGAAGAAGCAATTATAACAGGCAAATGGATCAGTGATGCCATTAAAGAGAATCCAGTGTACCGATATGGAAAACAACAAGTATATGGAGTTGTTGATCCCCGTTCACAAACGGAAGATATTGGTGACAACTCTATGAAAGCAACTCGATATGGCATCAAGAACCTTAAGTATATCATGAATAATCTGGAAAGTTGGATTTCCGAAGGTGACGATACATACGAATACCGTGAAGATTTATTTATTGGTATCGTAGAACAACTTGCAATGTACGTTACCCATGTAGCAGGCAATGTAGGCGGCTATTTTGTCAACGAAGTTAAAGAAGGGGACACAATGCCACGTTTTGCACAGATCCCAAAGGCACAACAAAAAGAAGCCCTGAATTACCTATTCGAGATTTATAACGATCTGAATTGGCTTGACAACAAAAACTTGTTAACTAAATTCCCAATTTCCGGTTCCCCTAAACAAACTATTCAAAACTTCATGTTGAGATATATACTGCCTGTACCTTTTCAGGTATCACAATACGAAGGATTAGAAAAAGATTCATTTACTGCTGCCGAGGCTTTCAACATGATATACAATTTTGTATGGAAACCGACCATTTCCGGATGTACATTAACAGAATCCCAAATGAATCTCCAGAAACAATATATATACATGATGATGCAAACTGCCGGTTTCACAATCAAAGGAGCTGGGAAAGCATTGGCCGGAGAAAAACCACTTGACATCAATCACCGCCAGTTCGGATATACTTGTTGCCAAGGACATGCTATCAAAGAGGATGTTATACACAACCCTGTAGCAGGTTTTGAATGGAGACCGTTGAATCGTTTTTCTATGACGGCTAAAGTTACACAAGCAGATGTATACGCATATATAGCTAAAGCCAAACAACTGATGAAACAAAAGGCAGCCAGTGCATCAGGGAAGACGAAAGCTCACTATGAATTATTATTAAAGATGCTCGACATCAACTTAAAATAAGGGAGGGACAAAAGATGAAAATACTATTTTTATGGTTGATGCCAATTTTGTTGATTATCGGATCAACAAATGAAGCCAATGCCCGCTCCAAAAAGAAAAAAGGAAAAGCAAAAACCGAACAACAGACTGACAGTGTTCAAAAGAAAAAAAAGAGTGTCTACGACAAGCTTTTCAAAGATAAGAAGAAACATACAGTCAATAAAGGGACAATCACAGTTCATCAGTACGAGGATAAGATTTATCTGGAACTACCGATTGAATTAATGGGACGGGATTTTTTAGTAAACTCTGCCATCACTACTGCAAGTGACATTTCGCTGGCGGGCACAAAAGCTGCTCAAAGCAGGTATCTGATTATTGATAAAACCGATTCATTAATATTATTCCGAGATCCGAAATACAATGTTCGCCTCAACGAACAGGACGATAATCAAGAAGCGGCTTTTGCATTATCTCGTAGTAATGCTATTTACAAAGCATTTCCAATTGAAGGATACACCAGCGATTCAACGGCTGTTGTATTTAATGCCACTTCCTATTTCTCTTGTTCCAATAAAGATGTACTCAATCTTAGCGGACGCAGTTATGGAGGTATGCTCACAATTGCAAGCGCTTCCCCTCAAAGTAAAACATCTTTTGTGGACTCTGCAGATGCATTCGACAATTGTATCAGTATCACTCAAAACTGTACTGCAAAGTTGAGCATCAGCATCATGGGATTCGTCTCCAAAGAACAACCGGAATTAACCATGTCGGTACAAACGACACTAGCCCTACTGTCGAAAGAAAAAATGAACACCCGCGAAGCCAACCCACGTGTAGGAACAGGTTATATCTCATACACGGACTATCGTAATGAAAAACGTTTCAAGAAAGGATATTATGTTACACGGCGTAATATAACGACGCAACAACCTGTTGTCTTCTACATCGACACTCTGATTCAAGATAGCTGGGTAAAAGCCATCCAAAAAAGTGCAGATGAATGGAATATAATATTTGAAGATTTAGGAATAGGAAAACCAATCATAATAAAACCGTATGAGAAAGGTTCAACTTTCCGTGCTAATAACCCAATGATAAATACGATTGCTTTCCTGAATAACAACAACTCGGAAGTTACCGCGTACAATGTCACTGACTTACGCACTGGAGAAATCTTAAGTACCAAGATAGGAGTACCACGCGACCTTGCCGTCAGCGTACGTCGCAATGGAGTATACCAAATGGCAGAGATTGATCCGCGCTTCCGGACTTATTACATTGCCGATGAGGTGATCTGTGAGAATCTAACAGCACGTATGCTAAAAGCATTTGGGATTAGTTTGGGATTGGCAACTAATTTGGCTGGTTCTGCAGCATATTCCCCTGAAGAACTGCGTTCACCCGAGTTTACTCAAAAATATGGTATCACAGCTTCAGTCATGGACAACGTATTATACAATTATCTGGCACAGCCCGGTGATAAAGAAAAAGGAGTGGTATTGATTGTCGACAAACCGGGTGTATGTGATGCATTTACGCTCAAATATCTGTATGCCGCCACCAGTGAAAATGAATCAGACATGTTGAAGAAATGGGCTATGGAACACGATGGAGATCCACGCTATTTCTATGGAAAGCGTTCACCAGCTTATGCTACAGACCCGCGTTGCCAAAACTATGATTTAGGTAATGATCCGATAGCCTCTTTAAATGCACAAATCGCTCATGTGAAGTATGTAGTTAAAAATAGTCCTGCCTGGTTTCACGACAATAATATTCCCAATGATTACCGGGAGTTATTTCCTGATTTTGTGATTATTGAATTAATCAATAAAACATTGTCACCTGTATCTTCTTATATCGGAGGTATTTATATCAATGAAGCCAACGAAAAAAGCAATGTACCTTCATATCAACCGGTATCGGCAGATATGCAAAAGAAAGTCTTACAAAAGATATTCAGTACCTTCTATGATTTAAGTTGGCTAGACTCTAATAAGGATTTTTTGCGTTTAGGTGGTGTCAATCCTGATATGTCAACATGGATTTACAATAACGGGTATCCAATGATGTCATTAATGTTTCGTTTGATGCGCATGGGATTGAGCGTAGAGAAATCAACTAAACCATATACCCAGGAAGCATATTTGAATGATATAGAGAAACAATTATTCAAAGAAACTTTAAATGGGAAACCTTTAAGTGCTCCAATGATTGCACAACTGTCTGTATATATCAGTTCTTTAAAAGGAATGTGTCCTACATTAAAGGCTATTGATAAGGCTGTATCAACAAAAATTACTTCTATTGCTCTCAACGAGCAAACTAATCATAAGTTACAAGCATTAGGATTGCTGACAACTTTAGCCCCTATATCTGCAACAGAAAAACAATCTGGTATGGAACCTATGACTTCTGTTAATTTTTACTCCGGTACAGATATCGAAGCCATTTGCTATGATAAGTTGAAAAGTGCACGTCGCTATTTGATACAAGCTCGTTCTTTGGCTAGTAATGATATTGAACGTGGAAAATGCGATTATTTGATAGCGATGATTGACAGGGTAATTTAGCCTTTCCTCTACCATTCAACGTGTATGTTTATAAAAAGTTTAGTGACAGTAAAATGTATAACAATTAAAAAAAATTATATTATGAAGCAGATTATTTTATTCATTGTATTCATATTTACTATAATGATGTGTTCTTTTGCACAAGAAGCCCCGTCCTCTCCAATAATCAAGGGAAGAGACAATAAAAGTACTGAGTTTTTCAAAAACAAAAAACTTCAATCTCCGATCTCCCCAATGGTCCTTTTCAGTCAGAAAATCACAGGGGTTGTTTATACTGAAGGAGGAAAAGAGGTACTAATAGGTGCGAGCGTTATCGAAGTGGGTAGTACTAATGGTACTATAACTGATATTGATGGAGAATATAGTATAGGCATTTCTAAGGCCGACAAAAAAATTCTCCAAGCAAGTTATCTGGGTTATGAAACAAAACAAGAAAGAATTGGAAGCCGTAGGGTGGTGAACTTCTTCCTAAAAGAAAGTTCACAAGCCTTAGACAAATAAAACCACACACTATCACTAAACTTTTTATAAAACAGCAATATGAAAAAATTTATTTCTATTTTTTTATTGTTATACATTACTTTACCGATAAATGCTCAAGATAAAACAAATGAGCTATCGGGATTTATTATACACAAACAAGAAAATGGATCTAATGGTTCATTAGACGGTGCCAATATCTTTTTGATCTATGCAAAAGACACACTGAAAACAACAAGCATAAATGGAGTATTCCGTTTCAAACCCATAAAAACAGGAAAAGCCAAACTCATTATCACTGCAATAGGGTGTCGGAAAGTTGAAAAAGAATTAAATATAATAGCTGGAAAGAATTCTAATCTTTACATAGAAATTTTGGATGAATCCATCCAACTGGAGGAAGTCACCATCAAGGGCAGAATCCCCATTGTGACCCAAAATGGCGACACGCTAATATTCAACCCGAAGGCAGTCAACGTACAAGAAGGGGATGTCGCTATGAATATAGTCGAGCAACTTCCCGGAACAGAGACTGACGACCATTCCGTCAAAATCATGGGAAAACAAGTAACCAAAACTTATATAGACGGCAGACTAATATTCGGAAGTGACCCAATGGCAGCACTAAAGAATCTTTCTGCAACAGATGTATTAAAAATCAAGGCTTATGATGAATATGAAAATACGAAAACAAAAAAACTAATGTACAGAGGGGATCTCACCAGAGTGCTCAACATAGAAACCAAAAGCAAACTCATCAGCTCATGGAAGGCACACCTATTGGCTAGTACAGGCAGCAACATGGACTCAAAGAACGACAGAGGAAAGTTCCGTAAAGGGCTCGGACTCACCAATAACTTTTTCTCCGAGAAATTTTTACTCACAAGTAATGTATTTCACAATAATATCAACCGAAAATCAAATAATATCAAAAATGTTCTTTCCATTTCCGATCCTGGTAGTACTTACAACGAAACGACTTATGCAGATCTGGCTACGGAACGCTCATGGGACACAGAAAATGGAACATACGGTACATTTAGAGCATTTTACACTTTCGGATATAATCGCGATAATACAAATACACGATCCGAACAACATTATTTTCCTAGCAACAATTATCAGCAGCGCCTTTATGAAGAACAAAATAGCAACAGTGACAGAAAACAAAATCACTATTCCGAATTTTCTTTCTCCAATTCAAATGACAAATGGGGAGAATTCCGTTGGAACCAGCTTATAACATATAACAACAACAAAGATTGGCAATCGCTTTACATCTATAATGAAGAAAACAATCTTCAAACATCGAAAAGCCTGATGCATTACGATAATCTAAACAAGAATTTTCATGTGAAGGAAGATGTCAGTTATGTCAACAGTATTACCGACAGAATCGGATATACATTAGAAAGTTCAGTAGATATAAATAAAGGCAAAAATCATTCATTACGGATAGACACATTAGAAAGTTCGACAACACAAACTTATCTGACTATTCCATCAAAACTCCGCAATACGGAGTGGAACGGCAATGCGCAATTAATATATATACTGAATCCAGAAAATGACACCCAAATATCTTTTGACTATTCCGTTAAATACGAAAACGGATGGAAACACCAATTCGCCTGGAATATGTTGAGCCCCACAAATCCACAAACAGACGAAGCCAATACATATAGTTATAAAATAAATAACCTGACACAAAAACAGGAAGTTTCATTTCACTTTTTTCCCTTTCAAAAAACAAGTTGTGACATTTCAGCCGGACTGAAGGAAAGTACACTTAAGCGGAAAGAAAAAGAAATGGACAACTACCGTAAAACATTCATCTCTCCAACAGTAGCAATATCTTTTGTGCATACAGATATAACAAAGTCATGGAGTGCCGCTTACAGACTGCATAATTTTGCACCAAACATAGTGCAGTTACGCCCACAAATAGATAACAGCAATCCTTACATGCTGCGCAGTGGAAATCCCAACTTAAAACAATCATATCTACATTCGTTCCTCTTCAATTGCAATCGTATGTTAGGAAAACATAACCACACCATAGGTGTTATTATCAATGCCTCTATCCGCCAACATTCTCCTGTTGCAAAGACAACCTATTACAATGCCGAAACTTATCTACCGGAATTGCAATATACAGCACCTGCACACAGTTCTCTAATTAGTTTTGAAAACGTAGAAGGATATTGGGACATAAAAGGCAAATTGATATGGCAGGCGCCTATACGTAGCATAAAATCCAAATATACCTTATCTACCGGATTCAACTACGAACATAACCCATATTATATAGGAGAAAATAAGACAACAACACGTACCTATGCTCCATTGATCGAACATTTCCTACTTTGCAGCCTAACTAAAAGATTAAAAGTAACAATCAGTGCCAATACCCATTATGTACATAGCATCAATACTGAAAATTATACAGGTAAAACATTCTATCAGACGGCAGGAGCAATGTTAGATATAAGCCAAATATGTAAATACTTCTATCTAAGTAGTCATTATAATTTCATTTTCAGCCGTGATTATGGAATCAATAAAGAGATTAATCGCAATCACACCCTAAACTTGAATGTAGGCTGTAAAGTGTTAAATCGCAAAGGAGACATTAGTATTGCCGTATATGATCTACTAAATAGTCATCGGACTTTCAACAGCCAAATGTATTCCAACTACATTCAAAACACGTGGACAAATTATTATGGACGGTTTTTCACCATAAATTTTGCTTATCGGTTTGGTAAAGTGAAATCGAACTACGAAGGTACTACAAATGACGGAAGCATACGCGAATATAGGCCGATGTCCGGCAAAATATGAATCTTATATTAGTTTTTTCTTATATAGGTATACCTATGGAAGTTACAATTAAAGCAAATACAGGTGTCATTAGAGTACAGATGCGTTCTGATGCTCAACAGTTAGATTATACATCTGAAAACTTATTTCCATTTACAAAATCTAATTTTTAAATGTAGCCTTCGATGAAAAATGTAACTTCTATAATCTATATTTCATGTATATTACTCTCTCTGTAATATACACATACTGTATGCTCAAAAGATAACTCCACCAGATTCCACTACTATACAACAAAAGGTTACTAAATATGGAAAAGTAAAGCTGCGCACAAGTATTATGCAAGTAAGTCTTGATGCAGTCAAGGCAAATCTGATATGTGGTAAAGATACATTGAAAGAAGATTATAAAAGTTCAGTTTTTTTCTTTTGGAATAAAGTTCCCGTCGGTATCGCACGAGCCATCGTGTGGGCCGACGGATTCATCGCAGATTCCGATACACTTTATGTACACGAGGGACAAACTACACAAAAAGACTTTTATCTGACCGACCGCGTTATACAATTACAGGCCATAACAGTAAAAGGTAAAATTCCCGCTATGGTATATCGAGGCGATACTATCCGTTTTAATCCACAAGGAATCAACATATTGGAAGATGATGTGGCACGAAATATTCTGGAACAAATGCCGGGAGTAGAAGTTTCGGAACAGAGTGTAAAAGTAGCTGGAAAAGATGTGGAAAAGACATACGTTGACGGCAAAAAGATTTTTGGAGAGAATCCAATGAATGCATTGAATCACCTTTCTGCCAATGATGTTGTATATATATCCGCTTATGATGAAGATGAGCATAAAGAGCAAACACGTAAAAACAGAAAAGGTAAGAAACGCAGAGTTCTGAATATTGAGACAAAAAGCAAATTAGTAAACTCGAAGGAAGGGAATCTAATAGCAAGTATCGGAGGAAATATGGAAAAAAAACAACTTGCAGACCATGATGTACGCTATGGCATAGGAGGTACATTTAACTTCTTCTCCGAGAAAATGTTGGTAGCGATCAATGCCATGCACAACAATTTGAATAGAGCAACCAATCAACCGCAAATGTTCCTCAGTACCAAGAACCCATCGCAAACTTACAGTGAAAATAGCTTTGGAGGCATCAATCTGTCCCGTCGTTGGGAAAAAGAGACAGGATTTTATAAAGAAATAAAAGGCAGCTATCAGTTTGCACGAAGCGCAACAGAAGCAAATACCCGAACTGAACAAGAATACTTCGCTACAGATGCCTTCTGGCAAAAGAGCTATCTAAACCAATATCAGAACACAAATCAGTATAATAAACATACTATGAGTACTGGATTCAGTATGAATGATAAGAAATGGGGCAATCTGATTATTGATTATACATTATCGACTAATCATTCAAAACAACATACATTGCAACAAATAACAAATAGCATAGATGAGATCCAATCTACCGGCATTTTACAACAAAATGGCAATGGTAAATCTCAAGAGATGCAAGGAGCAGTTAGTTGGAATAAATTCTTCGGAGACTGGAACTATTCCGTCAACGCGAACTATTCGAATAGCTCGTCCAACGGAGAAGAAAACCGGGAAAACAAAACACAAAATGAGGCTAGTGGAAGTCTACAAGAGATCATAGCCATTCCAACAAATGGAAGAGGAAATAAATGGGAAGCCAAAACAGGATTAAAGCGCATGTTATCAAAAGATAAATATTCATTCATCGAATTAATATACAATTTTGTATCGGACAATCGCCATATCAATCAGCTTGCATGGAACAAAATAACAGGAGAAACAGACCCTACAAATACATATAATTACCGAAATTCCCTGATAGAACATACCCCTGAAACGACCGTTATTCTACCCGATTTGGGAATCTTCAACATTGATATTTCAGCAGGGTGGAAACATTCCATTATTAAGGATAGAAAAGAAACGGCACAAACAAAATTTGAAAAATCATTTAACGCATTAAAAGGAGAAGTACAAATTTCTTTAGGAGGAAGATTTAGTGAAAAAGCAGAGCACACAATCAAATATACCATAAATAGTCAACTCCCCAATATAGCACAACTACGTTCAGAAGTCAACAACTCTAATCCTTACTTTATCAGCAGTGGAAATCCAAATCTGAAAGCCAGTACCATACATAAAATTTGGTGGAAAGAACAGTATCGCTTTAATGACTACGGACATTTGATAAATTCGGAATTAACTCTAGCTTTCATAAAAAACAGCATCTCCAATAGGAGCACTTATTTTAACAAAGCAACTTACTTGCCTGATTTTAACTATACGGCTATTGCAAATAGTACGCTCAGCAGTTACGACAATCTAAATGGAGCATGGAATATAGATTGGGATATTTCCTGGATGTATCCCATCGTAAAAATCAAATCCAATTTAGATGTTAATATTAACAATAAGTATGAACATTTGCCTTACTACTATGATAATATACGGGATATAACGAAAATAAGCACAACAAGGATAGGAACCAGATTCGCTACCAATCTGATTCCTCGATTACGTGCATCAGCCTATTGGAGCATCCACTATCGACAAGCCTCCAATAAAGTGAATGACCAATCGAACCGGATATTAACAAATCGTTTAACGGTAGACATGACGTGCACTCCCATGTTGAAGTACTTCTTTACAAAGGTATCATATACCTATCAACATCAGAACAACAAAACCTATCATCAAATTGATAAAGAAAATATCTTAAATATTTATGCTGGAGCGAAAGTATTCAACCGACAGGCAGAAGTAAGCATTACAGCATTTGACTTATTAAATTCATATCATAACCGTATTATCCAAATGAAAGATAACCATACCAGTTATATTGACAGAGAGAACTTCGGGCGGTATTTTACCATAAATTTCTCCTGGAAATTCAGAAAAATCAAATCGAACCGGATGGATATTTCAAGAGGGGTTGCATGGTAATATGAATAAGAAATCTATTAATCATTTAAAATAAAAAGTATGAGTACTCCTATTGTCGAAGTCAAGCATTTATCCCATCGTTATAGTGTCGATTGGGCCATTCGCGATATCAATTTTTCTATTGAAAAAACAGGAATATTAGGTCTGTTAGGGTCTAATGGAGCAGGTAAATCCACCACTATGAATATCATCTGTGGAGTTTTAAATCAAACGGAAGGGGATGTATTTATCAATGGCATCGATCTACGAAAAAATCCGGTTGAAGCCAAAAAACATATTGGTTTCTTACCTCAAAAGCCACCTCTCCATCCAGACTTGACTGTCGACGAATATCTCATACACTGTGCCACATTGCGGAGAATAGAGAAATCAAAAGTTCGTGAAGCCGTAGAAATAGCCAAAGAACGTTGCGCTATTGCCCATTTTAGCAAACGGCTGATAAAAAATCTTTCAGGCGGATATCAACAAAGAGTAGGAATTGCACAGGCTATTGTACATAATCCTCCATTCGTAGTACTTGATGAACCTACAAACGGGCTTGATCCTAACCAAATTGTCGAAATACGCAATCTGATTAAAGAAATTGCTGAAGATCATTCTGTCCTACTCTCCACTCATATCCTGTCGGAAGTGCAAGCTACCTGCAATGATATTCGTATGATTGAACATGGTAAAGTCGTATTTTCAGGTAGCATGAAAGACTTTGACAACTATGTGGTTCCAAGTAGTTTCACCGTTACATTTGCCCTTCCCCCTTCTATAGAAGAACTAGCAAAGATAGAACATGTGTTGAATATAGAAGAACTCTATCCCGGTACATTCCGGATACGCTTTGATGACGATGAAAACATAACTGAACGAGTAGTAGCCTTAAGCATACAAAACGGATGGCGGCTGAAAGAAATCACGATGGAACGCTGCTCTCTTGACATAATCTTTGCACAACTATCGGGAAAACTTAAAAATAATATCTAACATGACGGATTTAAAGATTATAATGCGTATTGCCCGAACCGATCTGGCCATTTTATTCTATTCGCCGATTGCATGGTTCATATTGATTGTTTTCTCATTCCTGACAACATCAAGTTTTACGTCATTAATGGAGAATATAGTGACCGACTATGATCTGTCAGGAGGCAAAGAAGTTTCTTTGAGCGGTATCTGCTTCTTAGGTAGTTACGGTTTTTTGTCCTCCGTCGTATCAAACATATACATCTATATTCCATTGTTGACAATGGGACTCATCAGTCGCGAAACGGCATCGGGTTCAATCAAACTGGCATATTCATCCCCAGTCACCAGTGGTCAGATCGTATTGGGTAAATATCTTGCAGCCATCGGATTTGGTTGCTGTCTGATGCTTGTCCCGATAGCCAGTGCTATTTATGGCAGTTTGGTAATCCCTTCTTTTGATTGGGCTCCTGTACTAGTCGCCCTTCTAGGACTCTATTTATTAATATGCGCCTATTGCGCTATCGGGCTCTTTATGTCCTCACTCACGACTTATCAAGTAGTAGCAGCAGTTGGGACACTTATTGTATTAGCCATACTGAATTTTGTAGGAAATATCGGCCAGGAATACGATTTTATACGCGAACTGACTTATTGGCTGTCAATAAACAGAAGAACAATCGATATGCTGAATGGAGTAATTCGGAGTGAAGATGTGATTTATTTCGTGGTCGTAGTAACCCTTTTCCTGACATTTACCACTTTCAAACTTACATCCGACCGACGAACTATCAGTCGTTTCCGGCAAGCAATCAGTTATCTGGGATTTTTTGTCGCAGCAATGGCAATTGGCTATTTCACTTCACGTCCGGGAATGATCAAGGTATGGGATACAACACGCACAAAACTAAACTCACTTACCGAAAATAGCCAACACGTATTAGCTAAATTGACAGGACCGGTAACTATTACCAATTATGTTAACCTACTTGATAACAAATCATATCGCTACCTCCCTATCATGAAGAAAGCGAATGAAACAATCTTCGAACCTTATTGTCTCGCTAAACCGGACCTGCAAGTGAAATATGTCTATTATTATGATTTCGCCCCCAACGGCGTTGCAAATAATCCTAAGTTTCAAGGCAAAACAGTAGATGAGATGCGTGATTATATGACCATGATTTATAACTTGAATCCTCATTTATTCAAATCTCCGGAAGAAATCCGCCAAATCATCGACCTGCGTGAAGAACAAAATACATTTGTTCGCATTATGGAAACGCAAGATGGAAAACGTACCTTCATCCGTGATTTTGAAGATATGGATGCAACGCCATCCGAAGCGGAAATTACAGCAGCCATCAAAAAGATGATTTCAACTCCTCCCACTGTTGCCTTTATCAAAGGAGACGGTGAACGTGAGGTGTCCAAATCCGGTGACCGCGATTATAGCAACTTCTCCATTGAGAAATATTCTAGAGCCGCCTTAATTAATCAAGGCTTTGATGTCTGCGAGATCGACATTTCTCACGGAGACACCATTTCTTCCCTAATCAATATCGTGGTCCTTGCAGAAATGAGAACCCCGCTTACAGAAAAAGGAGAAAATCAACTGGAGGCTTACCTGGCTCGTGGAGGTAATTTATTTATTCTCACCGATACAGGCAGGCAAGAAGTTATGAATCCTTTTTTAAGCAAATTCGGTATCAAAATGGAAGAATACCAACTGGCACAATCTTCCGCTGATTTCTCTCCTAATCTGATTCTAGCCAAGGCAACCCATGAATCGGGAAAACTTACATTCGGATTCAAAGATGATTTTCCCAAATATGATTTACGTGTCTCTATGCCCGGATGTGTAGCCCTTACATGCTCCAACAACGATTACGGCTTCCAATATACTCCGATTCTTGAAACAAATGCCAAAGGTGTATGGATTGAAAAAGAACAAACAGATTTACAGGAATCACCAGTAGAATGTAATGCTTCGGCAGGAGAGAAAGAACAAACCTATATCACAGCCTATGCCCTTTCACGCCAACTGAAAGATAAAGAGCAGCGTATTATCATCTCTGGTGATGCGGATTGCATAAGCAACACCGAACTGACTCTTTCACGCGAAGGATATAGATCAGGAAACTTTAATCTGATTATCGAAAGCTTCCGCTGGCTTTCCGGAGGAGAATTTCCAATCGACATACGCCGTCCCCATTGTACCGACAATAAACTTTCGATCGGAGTGAAAGATATTGGTACAATGAAAACTATTTTCATAATCATTATACCAGCTATCCTCTTACTTATAGGAGTTGGCATCTGGTTTTTCCGCAGAAGAAATTAATAAGAGAAAAAGATGAACTTAAGACTTATACTTAGAATAGCCCGTACCGAACTAGCGGTACTCTTTTACTCACCGGTCGCATGGTTGCTACTGATTGCATTTACATGCCAGGTAGGATTCGATTTTATGAATATCCTGACGGAAATAGTAAAAATAAAAGCATTGGGCAACACGATCACTTTCAGTGTCACAGCCGGTTTTGTCCTTGGTCTCAAAGGAATATATGAAGTAATTCAGGAAACGATCTATCTGTATATTCCTTTATTAACCATGAACTTGATGAGTCGTGAATATTCATCAGGCTCTATCAAACTACTTTATTCATCACCGGTAAATAGTATCCAAATCATTACCGGCAAGTTTGTATCAATGGTGGTATTCGCCCTGATCTTTGTCATCATCCTTGCCCTACCGACAATCGTAATGTTTATCTCCGTGCCGCATGTCGATATTACACTTATCTTGGCGGGATTGTTATCCATGTTTCTGTTGATACTGACCTATTGTTCTATCGGTCTCTTTATGACCACACTCACATCTTACCAGGTTGTGGCAGCTGTCGCCACCCTTTCCGCATTAGCATTTCTCAATTATGTGGGAGGAATTGGGCAGGAGTCCATACTCTTTAGAGAAATTACTTATTGGCTATCCATTAAAGGACGTGCCAGTGAGATGGTTGGAGGATTGATATGTAGCGATGACGTTATCTATTTCCTTGCCGTAATTTTATTATTCCTCTGGCTATCGGTCATTAAACTGAACAACGAAAAAACACACCGTTCACTCCTTTCAAAAACAATGCGCTATGCCTTAGCTGTATGTACCATTATAGTTATCGGCTTTGTCAGTTCCCGTCCGGCAATGATGGGCTTTTATGATGCTACCCGCAGCAAACAACGTACACTTTCGGAAGAAAGTCAGAAAGTGATGAAGCAATTATCCGGACCTATGACAATCACAACTTACGTCAATATTTTCGATAAAGAATTTGATGTCGCTTCTCCAAAAGAGCAAAAAGAGGATATGGCACGCTTCAAAATGTACACACGTTTCAAACCGGAGATAAAGATGGAGTATGTTTACTATTACTCCACACCGAAAGACAGTGCCCTTTATCGCCAATATCCGAATAAGAACATTCGTGAGATAGCTTATGAAGTTGCCAAGAAAAAGAACTTCAATCCCCAAAAGCTGAAAAGTGCCGAAGAACTGAAAGAAAAAATAGACTTGGCAAAAGAAAACTACCGATTTGTGCGTGTTGTTGAGCGTGGATCCGGTGAACAAGCCCGCCTTCGCTTGTTCGACGATATGGAATATCACCCTTCTGAAACAGAAATCTCCGCAGCATTGAAGAAAATGCTTGTTACTCCTGTGAAGGTAGGCGCCATCACAGGACATCAGGAACGTTCCACCACTAAAAAGGGAGATCAGGATTACTCACTTTTTGCCACACATGGACGCTTTCGTTATTCCATGATTAATCAAGGTTTTGATTTGGTGGAACTGAATCTGAAGGATATGAATGATATACCAAGTAATATCAATATATTACTTATCGCTGAAATGCGTTCTTCCATGAGTTCCAAAGAACAAGAAATCATAGATCGTTTTCTTGAACGCGGAGGTAATATGATGATTATGGGAGACGTCGGACGTCAGGAAGTAATGAATCCTTTACTCCGGAAAGTTGGTTTAAAACTGTTGCCGGGAATCATTGCACAACCTTCTGATGTTAATCCCGGAGACCTCGTTCTCGCGAAAGCTACCCAGATAGCCGCCGACAGTATAGGAGGCTTCTACAAACGTATGGTTGACAGGCAGACGCATAGCGCAGTCACCATGCCATCGGCTGTTGCTCTGGAAGTTGTCGATACAACAAAATTCCATCCAATAGTTTTATTACAAAGCAACGCTCAACAAACATGGATTGAGTATCAAACAAAAGATTTTGTGAATGATTCCCTTTCTTTGGACTCTCTTCAAGGTGAAAAGCTAGGAGCCTATCCCACGGCAATAGCGTTAACCCGCAAGATAAAAGGCAAAGATAAAAAACAACGGATCATTGTGTTGGGTGATGCAGACTGTTTCAGCAATGCCGAACTACAAAAAAGCTCAAGACCGGGTATCTATTCATTCAACTTCAATATGATTCCCGGTTCATTCCGTTGGCTATGCTATAATGAATTTCCGGTATCTTCTTCCAGAGCCCCTTATCTCGACAAAGATATCAGCCTGACTCCTATGGATCTATCCACTATCAAAATTATCTATTGCTATGGCATTCCATTTATTATTGGTCTGTGTGGCATTTGGATATGCTGGAGAAGAAGAAAACGATAAAAAGAAAGAATAGAGAAACTTCCGGCAAGCAGATTTTGTGCCTGTCGGAAGTCTAATTCTTTCATAAACTCCTTCAAAACTATGCCTTCAACCGCATCACAAACCGACTTCCCTTCCCCAATTCACTCTCTACCGTCAGCGTACCACCATGAGCTTCCACAAAATCCTTCGAAATAGATAATCCCAAGCCACTACCTTGCACTTTCGTTCCGGGTACACGGAAATAACGGTCGAAGATGCTTTTGTGATAACGCGGGTCGATACCCTTTCCAAAATCCTGAACATAGAGTTCGATCATATTTTCATCCTGTTTGGCACCGATAATCACACGCCCGTTTTCTTTAGAATAACGGATAGCATTACTTAGCAGATTTGTCAATACCCAGGCAATCTTTTCACTGTCGACAAAGAGTTTGCCGATTTTCTCTTCCGGATATTCCACTTCTATCTGGATATTAAACTTATCCGCTTGCACCTGATTAGCTTTGATCGCATATTCGATCAACTCAATCGGTTTGGTGATCTTCGGCATAAACTGTAGTTTTCCGGCTTCCACCTGGGTCATGTTAAGCAATTCTCCGGTGATACTCAACAAACGCTCGCTATTCTCCTTGATACTCTTAGACAGTTGCTCCTGTTCATCATTCAATGCACCGACACGCTTATCTTCCAACAGCTGGAGGCTCATCATAATAGCAGCAATCGGAGTCTTCAGTTCATGAGATATCGTCGAGATAAATGTAGTCTTGGCAGAATCCAGTTCCTTAAATTCCGTGATATTCTTTAATAAAATAACATCACCCAGTTTGCGAGGTTCCCCTTTTTCAGCCTCCGTATTAATGATAGGGACATAAGAGGCCTTAAAGTAACTCTCTTTGTCGTCAGCATATATCTTCAATGGTTCCTTCTGCTCGCTTGGCGTCACCAGTTCACGGATCAACCGCCGCAACAGGTCATTCTTCAAAGCCAGTTCCTCCGCCGATTGACGAATCACATTCTCCCGTTTCAGATTCAAGACATTGAGTGCTTCCTCATTGATAAACAGAATTTCACGCTCCATATTCAAGCCGATCACCGGATCATCTATACTGTTTACAATTGCTTCAATAAATTTCTTTGCAGAAAGAATATCCGACAAAGTACTGGCACGATATTCGGTCAAACGCTCCGCCATCCGGTTAAAACTATCCGCCACATCCCGGAATTCTTCATTATTATTCATCTGCAGACGCTTCTCATAATTATGATTGGCTATTTCAAGAATTCCCTCTTTCAGTTCTTTAATAGGCTTACTGATAGTACGGGGCAACCAATAAAGCAATATCAGTCCGGTCAAGATACAGATTCCTCCCGTTACGGAAATCCATAACAAAGCACGTTCCAATCCGGGCGTAGCAGCAGGACTATCAGGTTCTGTCGCCGTCAGAATTTGAAGATTCACAACTGAAAGTGTTACCAGCAAAATAATCATTCCGGCCAGCATTCCGATACCGAGAATCAGTTTCGTTTTAATATTCATAACGTTCATACGATTAATATTATGCAAGTATAATCAAATCTACATTAGCTTGTGACAAATTATTTAAAAACTTTCTATATCCCAGTATAGAACAAATAGCGTATGGCAACCTTAAATTAGGAGTTCCCATGCAAACAGTCGATATCTGTTTCTCTTTACAAACCTTGACGATGCTCCCCAAAATATCCTTCGACTGCACCTGCACCACCTCTCCCCCAAGTTCCGCCACAAGCTTAAAATGGTTCAACAGATACCGTTGACTGGCTAGATCAATTCTATCCATACTCTCTTTCGGAGTCTGAACATACAGGGCTATAAAAGTAGTATTATACCGGGTTGCCAACTTTGCCGCCTTTCTGATAATTCGCCGAGGTGTTTTCTCATGACTACTGATACAAGCCATAAATTTCTCGTGCCGAAGTCCGACGGCTACTCCCATCACCACCTCATTCTCCACCTTTTTTTCTACCCGCAACGCTACTTCCTTCAAAGCCAACTCACGTAACTGAAGAATATTCTCTGTCCGAAAGAAATTGTCCAATGCCGTCTGAATCTTTTCCGGACGATAGATCTTTCCCGCTTTCAAACGTGCAATCAGTTCCTCTGCCGTCAAGTCAATATTCACCACCTCATCCGCTTCCTGAAGCACACTGTCGGGCACTCGTTCTTTCACTTCAATACCCGTAATCTCCTGCACTTCTTCATTCACGCTTTCGATGTGCTGAATATTGATTGCCGAGATCACATTGATTCCCTCATCCAGCAAAGTTATCACATCCTGCCAACGTTTCTCGTTCAAGCTACCTTCTACATTCGTATGAGCCAGTTCATCCACAATTACAATTTCTGGATGGACACGGATAATCGTATCCAGATCCATTTCTTCCAATTCTTTCCCCTTATAGAAGATTTTGCGACGCGGAATGACAGGGAGCCCTTGCAGCAATGCTTCCGTCCCGGCACGTCCATGAGTTTCGATATAGCCGATTTGCACGTTCACACCGTTCTCCAGCAGTTCATGCGCCTCCTGAAGCATACGATATGACTTTCCCACACCGGCTATCATACCGATATAGACCTTGAATTTGCCCCGGTGGGACTTCTTTATCAGATCCAAAAAATACTGTACACTATGTTCTCTATCATCCATTACGTCAATCTGTTATTTTAAACATCCTAACCCGTAGTAATCATCACGATCACCACGGGTTTCACAAAAATTCATGAGTTTATTTTATGGCCTTAAAGTTACGCCAAATACTAAATGGGCGTCCTCCAAACGTGGATTCCATATAGCCTGTACAAATATAGGCAATGAAAACTTATCATTAAAATTTATTGCTTTCGTTGCTTTCAAAGCTAGGTTCGTCACTGCAAACCCATTCACATTATACTGCGGAGTCTTATAAGGAACCACTCCACAAGTAGCATTCAGATCAACTCCTTTCACACTGAACGGATAATTCAGTTCTACGTAAGAAGAGTATGCCTGCTTTTCCTCCCCCTCATCAGTCGTTTTTCTGTCAGCACCGGCAAACATGGTATACCATGCGATAGATAACGGGAACTTTTCAATAGGAAGCGTATAAGCTAACCCTGCTTCAAAATGATGTCCGGTGTCTCCACTTTTAAAATGGAAATAATTATTGGTAAGTTCTCCATTAGCCACATCAGCTTGTCCGTCCCACCAAAGAGTGGCTACAGAAAGTGTCGGTCCCGCTTCACCAAACTTATAAGCTGCGGTTAGGTCAATTTCTTTATTACTCTCACTCAAACTGGTTGAGCCCCATGCAGTAAGCGAGAAATTACCTACGCTAAATCCCAAAGTCGGCTGAAAGGAAGCGGCTCCCCCCTGATAAATACCACGCCATACATACGAACTTACCAAATCACCTTGTATAGTAAACTCTTGTGCTTGTGCATTGCTAGTTCCCAACATACATACGGCTGCTACAGCCATTGTTCCTAAAATACTCTTTTTACTAAAAAAACTTTTCATACTTCTTATCTAATTCTATTTTATGTTCCTGTAAAAAAGCAGCGCCCCATCCAACCCTGTTAATTTGAACCGCGGCATAACCCAAACGGTCCGGACAGGAACGCTGCTCAATCTTCATCTACTTATTGCTTTCCTCTAAAGCGATATTCAATTTCAAGACATTCACCTTTTCTGTTCCCAACAACCCCAAAAACGGTTTTTCTATGCTTTTATCAACAATCGCTCTTACTTGTTTTTCTGTTAATCCACGTGCTTGTGCTACTCTCTTCACTTGTACATACGCACATTGAGGAGTGATATTAGGATCCAGTCCCGAACCACTGGCCGTAACCATTTCGGCAGGCACATCCGCACGATTCAAATAAGGATGATGTACAAGGAAAGTATCAATACGCGCTTTCACTTCATCCAGATATTCTTGATTCGTAGGCCCTTTATTACTACCTGCGGAACTCGTCGCATCATACCCGTCACCGGCAGAAGAAGGACGTCCCCAGAAATAAATATCTTTTGTAAACATCTGACCCACATTGGCTGCTCCCACTACTTTCCCATCCAGCGTAGCCACCTCGGCATTTCCTTTATTAGGACCTGCTACCTGTGCGAACACCCACAGGATAAGGATATAGAACACGGAGAAAAAGACACAAAAAGCAAGTGTTATTTTTAATGACTTCAATAAAGTTTTCATTGCTATTGTTTTTTAATTAAAAGAATAAACCTACTATTAAATCTATCAATTTGATTCCCACGAAAGGAGCAATCACACCACCCACACCATAGATCAGCAGATTACGGCGAAGCAAAGCACTTGCACCTATCGGTTTGTATTGCACACCACGCAAAGCCAGCGGAATCAGAATCGGAATAATAATCGCATTAAAAATGACTGCCGAAAGAATAGCACTTTCAGGACTATGCAGATGCATGATATTCAGAGCAGCCAGTTCGGGAATAGCGATCATAAACAAGGCCGGAACGATAGCAAAATACTTCGCTACGTCATTGGCGATAGAGAAAGTAGTCAGCGTACCACGTGTCATCAGTAATTGTTTACCGATTTCCACAATCTCGATCAACTTCGTCGGGTCGTTATCCAAATCGACCATATTACCAGCTTCTTTCGCTGCCTGTGTACCGCTATTCATGGCTACACCTACATTGGCCTGTGCCAGAGCAGGAGCATCGTTCGTTCCGTCTCCCATCATTGCAACCAATTTACCAGCCTGCTGTTCCTTCTTGATATATTCCATCTTATCTTCCGGTTTCGCTTCGGCGATAAAATCATCCACACCGGCTTTTTCAGCAATATATTTTGCAGTTAACGGGTTGTCACCTGTCACCATTACCGTCTTCACTCCCATCTTACGCAGACGTTCGAAACGTTCCTGAATACCCGGTTTGATAATATCCTGCAGTTCAATAACACCAGTCACCTTTCTGTTTACACATACTACCAGCGGTGTACCACCATTGCTTGAGATAGAAGAAATAATCTCTTCCACTTCTTTCGGAAATTCATTCCCGTCACCTTCCACCATCTTACGGATGGCATCAAAAGCACCTTTACGAATCTGCGTTCCATCTGCCAGGTCTACTCCCGAACATTTGGTTTCAGCCGTAAACTTAATCATACGTGCTCCTGTTGTATTCAGATTACGCATACGAATGCCCGACTCACGTCCCAATTCTACGATAGACTTACCTTCCGGCGTTTCATCGGATAAGGAAGACAACAGACAAGTCTCCACAAAATCGTGCAAATTGACACCCGGAGCCGTATGGAAATGAGTTGCTTTACGGTTACCGATTGTGATAGTACCTGTTTTATCCAGCAACAACGTATCAATATCACCGGCAGTCTCTACTGCTTTACCGGATTTAGTAATCACGTTGGCACGAAGCGCGCGGTCCATACCGGCAATACCGATAGCAGAGAGAAGTCCACCGATAGTTGTCGGAATCAGACACACAAACAAAGAAATAAGCGAAGCAATGGTGATGACCGTATTACTATAGTCGGCAAACGGTTTCAAGGTAACACACACTATGACGAAAACAAGCGTAAAACCTGCCAACAGAATAGTCAACGCAATCTCATTCGGGGTTTTCTGGCGGGAAGCACCTTCTACCAGTGCAATCATCTTGTCGAGAAAACTTTCTCCCGGTTGAGTAGTCACCATTACTTTTATATGATCGGACAATACCTTCGTACCACCCGTTACAGAACTCTTGTCGCCACCTGCCTCACGAATAACCGGAGCAGACTCGCCGGTGATAGCACTTTCATCAATAGAAGCCAAGCCTTCAATAATCTCACCATCGGAAGGAATCACGTCTCCGGCCTCACAAACAAATACATCTCCTTTCTTCAACTGTGAAGAACTGACAGTAACGATTTTATTGCCTTCCACTTTCTTAGCCGGTGTCTCTTCACGAGTCTTACGCAAGCTATCGGCCTGTGCTTTACCACGTGCTTCGGCAATAGCTTCAGCAAAATTGGCAAACAACAAGGTTGCAAACAGAATGATAAACACGGCAATATTGTAAGCAAACGAACCTTGTGAAGAGTTTACAATGGAGTAGAGCGTTACGAGCAGCATGACCACTGTAGCCACTTCTACTGTAAACATAATCGGGTTCTTTATCATCATCCGCGGGTTCAGTTTCACGAATGACTGTTTCAAACTTTCTATAACTTGCTCCTTTGGAAACAAAGAAGCTGATTTATTATCTTTCATATCTTCTCTAATTCAGTATTACAAACTTAAATGTTCAGCAATTGTGCTCAATGCATGTACCGGGAAGAATGACAGCGCAGCAATAATGAAGATAACCACAAATGTCATGACTCCGAAAGTCAAAGTATCGGTCTTCAATGTGCCGGCACTTTCCGGAATGAATTTTTTCTGTGCCAGTAACCCGGCAATGGCAACCTGTCCGACGATAGGAATAAAACGGCTCAAAATCAGAACGATACCACACGTGTAATTCCAGAAATAAGTATTATCTCCCAAACCTTCAAAACCGGAACCGTTATTGGCAGCACAAGAAGTGTACTCGTAAAGTTGCTCACTTAAACCGTGGAATCCCAAATTGTTCAACCATCCACCTTCACTTTCCACAAAATCAGGGTGGTGCACATAAATATAACTTGAGAGTGCTGTAAATACCAAAATTACAAACGGATGAAGCAGAGCTACAATCGTAGCGATTTTCATTTCGCGGGCTTCCACTTTCTTGCCGAGAAATTCCGGCGTACGTCCTACCATCAAACCGCTGATAAACACTGTAATGATAATAAATGTATAGTAATTCATCCATCCTACACCTACACCGCCAAACCAGGTGTTAATCTGCATATTCAGCATCTCCATCATTCCGGACAGCGGCATAGTAGAATCATGCATACCATTCACAGAGCCATTAGAGGTTACAGTAGTTACAATACTCCATAATGCCGTTGCTCCGGCCCCCAAACGAACTTCTTTACCTTCCATCGCACCATTATCCTGCGCAATTCCCAATTCATCAATGCGTGGATTACCGCCCATTTCCTGACTGACATTAATACATACACCTACCAGAAAAGCGAAAAGCATTACTCCGAATATACTGTAAGCCAACTTCTTTCTGCGGGTATAGAATCCTAGCGCAAATACCATTGCCATCGGGATAATCAGGATAGACCAACATTCTGCCATATTAGTAAGATAAGTCGGGTTTTCCAACGGATGAGAAGAGTTTACACCAAAGTAACCACCACCATTCGTTCCTAATTGCTTGATAGGAACAATTGCAGCCGTAGGACCTTGAGAAACCATTTGTTCCTGGCCTTCCATCGTAGTCACTTTCATCTTACCATCAAATCCCATCGGGGTTCCCTGAAGAATCAGGATAAAACCTACAATCAGAGAAAGAGGCAATAAAATACGTGTACAGCTTATTACCAGAAATTGCCAGAAGTTACCAATCGTTTTGGTTGTTTTTGCAGCAATACTCTTCATAATACCTGCCATAGCAGCCATACCTGTTGCTGCGGTAATAAACTGGAATAGCATGATGACGAACAGTTGAGTAAAATAAGTAAGTCCGCTTTCACCGCTATAGTGCTGCAAGTTACAGTTCACCATAAAACTGATACAGGTATTGAATGCCTGATCCGGAGTCTGCGGTCCGTTGCCGTCCGGATTTAAGGGCAACCATCCTTGTGAAACCAAGAGTACCATTCCCCAGAAAAACCAGAAAGCATTCAAAATCAACAATGCTTTCAGGAATTGTTTCCAGTTCATTTCTTCATTGGGGTCGATTCCACAAACTTTATAAATGACTCTTTCGATAGGAGCCATAAAATCAGACCAGGTCTTTTCTCCTCTGTAGACCTTAGCAATGTATTTTCCCAGTGGATAAGCCAGAATCACCATCAAGGCTATCTGAACAACCACGCCTAAAATTTCTGTATTCATATACTTTTTACCTTAAACTGTGTGTGTTACTTTAAAACTTTTCGGGTTTGACGAGCACGTACATCAAATAACCGAAGATCGCAATACCTAATACGAATAATGCTGTGTACATAATCAATTCTCCTTTTTCTTTAAATATTTTCAAACCAGTCTACACATTTCCAAAATAGCCAGAAACAAGCGAAACCGCTTAACAGGCAGAAAATAAATGATAGTGTTATTCCCATGTTTTTACCTTTTAAATGATTACTATTATTTTTTTACTCGCCACCCTTCATGCCAAATGCGTGCCACAAAAAACGCACAACAGATAACAGACTAATATTCAACAAAATACACATCACAAGAAACTTTCTATCCATCCAACATACCCTTCCATTTTGAAAAAAGGATTCTATTTTGAAAAGCTTTGTACTTTTCCGGAATTTCAGAAGAGAAAAAATAAGCAAATTATCACTTTGAAAGGGGGATTTTCATTTTGAAAAGGCAAGAGAAGGAAACATAATACTTATAATACACTGATAATAAGAGATTAACAACTAATATAGGTCTATTGGTATATGCTTTGCAAAGAGATAGATATGAAACTTTATATTATTGCAAACAGATTACCTGTCAAAGTAGCCGGCACAAACGGTAAATTCGCATTTTCGCGTAGCGAAGGCGGACTGGCAACAGGTTTGGATTCTCTTCAGACTTCTTATGAGAAGCACTGGATAGGTTGGCCCGGAATATGTGCCAATGAAGAAAAGGACCAACAGGAGATTAACGAGAAACTACAGGAAATGAATTTTCATCCGGTCTTCTTGTCGGAAAAGCAAATTGAAAATTACTACGAAGGATACAGTAACAGTACTATCTGGCCTTTATGCCATTACTTTTATGCTTATACCTTATATAAGAACTGTTTTTGGCAATCCTACCAGCAAGTCAACCGTCTTTTCTGTGAGGAGATTTGCCGACTGGTACGTCCCGGCGACAAAGTATGGATACAGGATTATCAGTTGATGCTACTTCCGGGAATGTTGAGGAAAATATATCCGGAACTCTGTATCGGATATTTCCATCATATCCCGTTCCCTTCCTACGAACTTTTTCGTATTCTGCCGGAGCGCGCCGAGATACTGAAAGGTTTATTAGGAGCCGACTTCATTGCTTTCCACACCCACGACTATATGCGTCATTTCATCAGTGCTGTAGAACGTGTATTACATCTCGATTTTAAATTGGATGAAGTACAGATCAACAACCGGGTGACCAGAGTAGAGGCATTACCAATGGGAATCAACTATGAATCTTATCATAAGGCCTCGGAAAATAAAGAAGTGCACCAAGCTATTGAACGTACCCGGAAACTTTTCGGCGAGCATAAACTGATCCTGTCAGTAGACAGACTGGATTACAGCAAAGGCATATTGCACCGTCTTCGTGGCTTTGCCACCTTCCTCGAACATCATGCTGAATATCACGGTAAAGTTACATTGGCAATGGTCATTGTCCCTTCACGCGACCATGTAGGCAGTTATGCGGAACTAAAAACAAAAATTGACGAAGAAATCGGCTCTATCAACGGACGTTACTCCACAATGAACTGGACTCCCGTCTGTTATTTCTATCATGGCTTTTCACTGGAAGAACTGACTGCCATGTACTATGTGGCCGACATAGCCCTCGTCACTCCACTTCGGGACGGAATGAACCTGGTAGCCAAAGAATACGTAGCTACCAAATGCGACAATCCCGGTGTACTTATCCTTAGCGAAATGGCAGGTGCCGCCGTAGAATTGACGGACGCTATCCAAATCAACCCGAACGATACAGAACAAATAGAAAATGCTATTTGCCAGGAGGCACTTGAAATGCCCGAAGAGGAACAAAAACAACGCCTGCAACGTATGCAAAGCATTCTGTCCGTACAGACAGTCAACAAATGGGCAGCCGACTTTGTCAATGAACTGAACGCGACATGTATGAAAAATGATATGTTACGGAAAAAACGCATCGTAGCTGCCACCATCGCACAAATCAAGCTCAAGTATAACCAAGCCAAACAACGCCTGATTCTGCTGGACTATGATGGTACACTGACGGCTCTCAAACCACGTCCCGAGGATGCACAACCTACACCGGAACTCATTTCTATTCTACAACAACTGGCTAGCGATCCCGCCAATCATATTGTTATCAATAGCGGGCGGGATCACTTTACATTAGAAAAATGGCTTGGCTCCCTTCCTGTGTCTATGGCTGCCGAACATGGGGCTTTCTACAAAGAGAACGGGGTTTGGCATAAAAACATAAAGAAGATAGAATGGGGAGCAGGTATTCTCTCTATTCTTCAAATGTTTGTAGACCGTACTCCCCGTTCCCATCTGGAAGTGAAGGAAACTGCCCTGGCATGGCATTATCGTGAAAGTGACGCATGGCTCGGCACATTAAGAGCCCAACAACTCGTCAACACACTGATTTCGCTCTGTACCCGGCAGAAACTACAAATTCTACAAGGAAATAAAGTGATCGAAATCAAATCACCGGATTGCAATAAAGGTTCCGAGGTGGGGCGTCTGCTAGCCAACAGACGTTATGATTTTGTTATAGCGATGGGAGACGACACTACAGATGAAGATATGTTTCAGGCATTGCCGATGAGCGCTATCACCATTAAAATAGGTAGCGTATCCGAAGCCGCCAACTATCACCTGTCTGCCCAATCTGACGTACTTCCTTTCTTACGGTCTTTACTAGGCAAACAAAAAACTGCCACAAAAGAAGGAAGTATTAAGAATCGCCTGACTTTCGCTTTCGACTTTCTCAAAGATCTATTAAAAACTCAATAAAAAGCAATCAATATGAATAATTTAAATTATGGAGTGATAGGTAACTGCCGAACGGCAGCTCTCATTTCGCAGAACGGAAATATCGAATGGCTCTGTTTTCCCGATTTCGATTCTCCTTCTATTTTTGCCAGTATGCTCGACCGGGAGAAAGGAGGAGCTTTCGGATTCGAAGTTTCCGGAGACTATCGCATCACACAAAATTATGTCCCCCACACCAATATTCTTTCTACCCAATTCTCCTCCGATGAAGGAGAATTCGTAGTGCTCGACTATATGCCCTGCTATCGTTCACAAGACGAAACAGGGCATTATTTACCTGCCGAATTATACCGCTACATACATTGGATAAAAGGGAAACCGCGTTTCAAGATCAACTATCATCCGGCCCCGAACTATGCGCAGGGACAAGTGATCCTTAATATCACTCCACAGTATATCGAATCCTACTGCTCCTTTGACAACAAGGACAGACAATATTTATATGCTTCCCTGTCTCTTCAGGACATCAAAGAGAAAAAAGAAATCATTCTTGAGAAAGACGAATTTCTCCTGCTCTCCTATAACGAGAAAGTGATCCCAATCGACATAGAAAGGGAGAAAATAGAATATTGCCGTACGCTGGTATATTGGCTGAACTGGACAGACAGAAGCAAGAAATACACTCTATATAATGACGTAATCGAACGGAGTTTATTGGTTCTGAAACTAATGTCCTACCACAACGGAGCTGTGCTGGCAGCACTAACGACAAGCCTTCCGGAAGCTGTAGGAGAAGTGCGCAACTGGGATTATCGTTTCTGCTGGCTTCGGGATGCTTCCATGTCCATCGAAACCATGTTTCAAATCGGACATACCGGTGCAGCCAAACGCTTTATGAAATTTATCCAATCCACATTCGTTTCCAAACATGATTATCAAATTATGTATGGCATCCGGGGCGAGCACCAACTAACCGAAGTGATACTCGACCATCTATCCGGTTATAAGAACTCCAAACCTGTACGAATAGGAAATGATGCATACCATCAGAAACAAAACGACTCTTTTGGTTACCTGATGGACCTGATTTACCAATATTATCGCCTCATGCCCGGCACACTGGATGAAATTGAAGACATGTGGGAAATGGTAAAGACCATTTTAGCAAAAGTAGTAGAAAACTGGAGAAAGCCCGATAAGGGAATCTGGGAGATCCGGGGAGAAGGACAACACTTTGTTTCTTCCAAAGTGATGTGTTGGGTAGCTTTAGATCGCGGAGCTAAAATCGCCCAAATGCTTAACAAATATAATTATAGCGAACGTTGGCAACTGGAAGCCGAAAAAATAAAGAAAGATGTGATGAAATATGGCTGGAATAAGGAACTTCAAAGCTTCACACAGACATATAATAATCAAGCAATGGATTCCTCATTACTATTGATGGAACCCTATGGATTTATAGAAGCAGATGATATACGCTATCATAAAACAGTGGAAGCAGTCAAGAAAGCCCTTTTCCATAAAGGACTTATGTATCGCTATAACAGCAAAGACGATTTTGGGTTGCCTACTTCTGCTTTTACGATTTGTACATTCTGGCTTATACGGGCATTGTTTGTAACCGGCCATAAAGAAGAAGCACGCTGCCTGTTTGACGAAGTTCTGAAATATTCCAATCACCTCGGATTGTTTAGTGAAGATATTGATTTCGAAACCAAAGAACAGTTGGGCAACTTCCCGCAGGCATATTCACATCTGGCATTAGTAAATACAGCTATTTTATTTGCAGAAGAAGAGAAGAGAAGAGGTTATCTTTTATCCGGCCTTAGAGAAGGCCCTAATTCAGAAGTGATAAAAAACAGAAAGCCCCTTGATTCATTTTGAATCAAGGGGCTTCTTAAAAACGGCGGCTACCTACTCTCCCACTGTTACGCAGTACCATCGGCGTGACGAGGCTTAACTTCTCTGTTCGGAATGGGAAGAGGTGGAACCCTCGTGCTATAACCACCTGAATAAGGTTATGACATGATGAAAAGTAAAATCCTAGTGTCTAGCAAGCTAAACGTATATACCCAACCGGTACATGTCCGAAAGAAAGTGAACGGGCAATTAGTAATGCTCGGCTTTGATGTTACCACCTTTACACCTGCATCCTATCAACGTC